>CBFHML010000115.1:0-3669 GCA_965656855.1 Roseovarius sp. | reverse complement strand
CGCGGCGCGCGCGCGGTAAAGATCGCTATGGCGACGGTCCAGCGTGGGCTGATCGCCGGTATAGGCGTGGATCGTCGTCATGATGCCGCTTTCGATGCCGAACGCCTCATTCAGGACCTTGGCGATCGGGGCGAGGCAATTTGTGGTGCACGAGCCATTCGAGATCATCCGCTCGCCGGGTTGCAGCGTGTCATGGTTGACGCCGTAGACCACGGTGCGGTCGACATTCTTGCCCGGTGCCGACAGCAGGACCTTGCCCGCGCCACGCTCCAGATGGGCTTTGGCCTTTTCGCCGTCATTGAACTGGCCGGTGCATTCCAGCACCACATCGACGCCGGACCAGTCGAGCGCGTTCATGTCGTAGGTGGAAAACATCTGCATCGGGCCACGGCCCAGATCCATCGTGCCCTCGCCAAGCGTGATCTCGTTCGGAAAGCGACCATGCACGCTGTCATACTTGATCAGGTGGGCGGCTGTTTCCAGCGGGCCGGTGGCGTTCACCTTGGTCACCTGAATGTCGTTACGGGTGCTGGCGGCGATATGCGCAAGCGTGCAGCGGCCGATCCGGCCGAAGCCGTTGATCCCGACTTTGATGGTCATGGGCAGGTCTCCTTGGTGACGCGTGCCAGCGATATAGACGCGGGGGAACATGCCTGAAAGGTGAAAATGTCACGCAAGCGGCCTGTGAGCGATAACAGTTTGCGCAAAAGCCGTGGGTGTGGCTTTGATGGCGCTGAAATCGGGTGAAAGACGAGTAGAAAGGGCAGGAACATGAGTGGTCTTCTTGCATTGCTGGACGATGTGGCGGGTCTGGTAAAGGTGGCGGCGGCCTCGGTCGATGATGTGGCGGCGCAGGCGGCCAAGGCGGGCGCCAAGGCGGCGGGCGCTGTGATCGACGACGCGGCGGTGACGCCGAAATACATGCAAGGTTTTGCGCCCGCGCGTGAATTGCCGATGGTCTGGAAGATTGCGCGGGCCTCGCTGTTCAACAAACTGGTGTTCCTGATGCCCGCCGGTCTGGCGATGTCGGCCTTCGCACCGTGGCTTATTCCGCCGCTTTTGATGCTGGGGGGCGCGTATTTATGTTTCGAGGGCGCGGAAAAGGTGGCCCATGCGATCGGTATCGCCAAACACCATGGCGGGCCGGATGGCAGTCACCTCAACAAGGACCCCACGCAGCTCGAAGAGAACAAGGTCCAAGGCGCGATCAAGACGGATTTCGTCCTGTCGGCAGAGATCATGACAATCGCGCTTGCGGCCATTCCAACAAGCAATTTCTGGATGGAGGCGGCGACGCTGGCCACCGTCGCGGTGGGGATCACGGCGGCGGTCTATGGCGCTGTGGCGCTGATCGTGAAGGCCGATGATGTGGGGCTCTTCATGGCCAAATCGGGCCGCATCAGCCTGACCCGTGCGGTTGGTCGGGCCATCGTGAAGGGGATGCCGCATTTCCTCAAGGCGCTGATGGTGGTCGGCACGGCGGCGATGCTGTGGGTTGGCGGCTCTATCATCGTGCATGCCCTGCACCAGATCGGCTGGCACCTGCCAGAAGAGGTGATCGAGACGGCTGCACATGCCATCGGTGGCGGGCAACCAGCGCTCGACTGGCTGGCAAAAGCCACGATTGATGGCATCCTTGGGCTGGCCATCGGGGTGGCACTTATCCCGGTGGGCACCAAGGTGATCGCGCCCATCTGGGGCAAGCTGTCTGGCGGGGGCGCGGCGCATTGAGCCGCGCCGCGTTGGCTTAGTCCGTTGCAGGCGTAAGGCGCAACAGGCGCGCGTCCTTCAGATCGGTAATCGCCAGCAGCGCGCCATCATGATCAACGGCCAGATCGCGCACGCGGTCCAGATTGGTGGCAAGCCGTTCTTCGGCGCTGACGCGGTCGCCCTTTAATTCCAGCCGCACGATGCCGCCGGGCACCAGTGAGCCGATCAACACATCGCCCTGCCACTCGGGATACATCTCACCGTCATAGGTCAGCATCCCGCTTGGCGCGATGACCGGGTCCCAGAAATAAACCGGCTGTTCCATGCCTGCCAGCTTTGCCTCGCCAGACCCGATGGGATTGCCGTCATAGGTCTCACCATAAGAGATCACTGGCCAGCCATAGTTCTTGCCCGGTTCGGGGATGTTCAGCTCATCGCCGCCTTTTGGCCCGTGCTCTATCGTCCAGAGCCTGCCATCGCGCATCATAGCGCCTTGGATGTTGCGATGCCCGTAGGACCAGACGCTATCAAGCGCGGCGTCATCATCGGTAAAGGGATTATCCGGCGGCACATCCCCGTCCAGTGTGACGCGGGCGACGACGCCGAAACTGTTTGCCGGGTTTTGGGCATAATCGCGGTAGGGCATGGTGAAATGCTCGCCCGTGGTGACAAAGACATGGCCGTTGCCGTCAAATGCGACGCGACTGCCGAAATGCATCGGGGCCGTCGCGCCCGGTTCTTGCACGAATATATCGGTAAGGCCGGTCAGGCTGCGCGCGTCCTCGCTCAGCGTGGCATAGGCGGCGGCGGTGGCAGACAGCCCGTCGGCCACGCGCTTGGCATAGGTGAGGTAGATGCGGCGGCTGTCGGCGAAATCGGAAGCAAGGGCGACATCGAGCAGCCCGCCCTGTCGTTGGTTCACCACCTCGGGTGTGCCGTTGATCGGCTCGGACAGGGTGCCGTCGCGCGCAATATGGCGCAGACGGCCGGGGCGTTCGGTCACCAGATAGCCCGCGTCACCGGGCAAGACGGCGATGGCCCACGGATGAACAAGGCCGGTTGCCACCGGATCTGTCGCCAGCGTGATGCCGCTATTCTCAAGCGGCGCCCGGAATTGCGCGTCAAAGGCGGGCGTGAACTCGGTGTTGCGCGCGCCGCGGTCAAAATCCTGCGCGACAAGGGGCAGGGCGGGCAGTGCTGTGGCGCATGCAGTGGAGACAAGTATCGTTCGGATGGTCATGTCGGGGGGCGCTCCTTTGATCAATCAAAGGTTCAACCCCCGCCTGTCCTGTCGCGTTCCAACCGCCCTGAACGGGCATGGGTTAGAGCAGCGCCTTGACCTTTGCCACGACGTTTTCCGCCGTGATGCCGAACTTTTCGTAAAGCACCTCCGCAGGCGCAGAGGCACCAAAGCCAGCCATCCCGACGAAATCAGACTTGCCCGGCTTGGCCCGTTCCCCGCACAGCCAGCGGTCCCAACCCATGCGCACGCTTGCCTCGATGCCCACGCGCACGGCCTGACCGGCGGGCAGAACACGGCGACGATAGCTTTCGTCCTGCATCTCAAAGAGTTCCCAGCAGGGCATGGACACGACGCGCGTGCCGATGCCCTCGGCCTCCAGCGCGTCGCGCGCGGCCATCGCAATCGCCACCTCAGATCCGGTGGCCATCAGGATCGCCTGACGCTTGCCCGTGGCCTCGGCCAGAACATAGGCGCCTTGGGCGCTGAGGTTCTTTTGCTTGTGCTCTTTGCGCAGGGTCGGCACGCCCTGACGTGTCAGCGACAGCACAGACGGCGTCGTATCGGATTGCAGTGCGATTTCCCATGCCTCGGCTGTTTCCACCGTGTCACAGGGGCGGAACACCATCGTGTTGGGCGTCGCGCGGCTGATCGCGAGATGCTCGACCGGCTGGTGTGTCGGGCCATCCTCGCCCAGACCGATGCTGTCATGGGTCATG
>CBFHML010000114.1:0-10132 GCA_965656855.1 Roseovarius sp. | reverse complement strand
CCTCGCCGAGGTCGGAGAGGGCATGTCCATCGTGCAGGTGATCGTGAAGACCGGTCTTGCGAAATCAGGCAAAGAGGCCAAGCGCCTGATTGCCGAGAATGGCGCGCGGATGGACGATGCCCCGCTGACCGATGCGGGCCTCATGCTGGATGCGGCGCGTCTTGCCACCCCGGTCAAGCTATCGGCAGGCAAAAAGCGCCACGCCCTCGTGAAGATCGGATCGTAACCGACTGGCGGCGCGGAATTTTTCAAAAATTCCGGGCAATTTTCCGTGTTGGAAAATTGGGCCGTGGCGCCCTTTAGCTGCGCGCGGTCAATGCATCTTGCAAGAGTGCCCGAACCGCGTCTGGCGCCACGTCCTTGGCAACAAAGGCTTGCCCGATTCCACGCGACAGCACGAAATTCAGCCGTCCATCGACGACCTTCTTGTCTTGCGCCATCAAGTCCAACAGCCCATCCGCATCCGGCAAATCCCCACCAATATCAGATAGATCCACCTTCATCTTCATGTCACGCAAATGCGCGCGCACCC
Source organism: Roseovarius sp. (assembly GCA_965656855.1). Lineage (GTDB taxonomy): Bacteria > Pseudomonadota > Alphaproteobacteria > Rhodobacterales > Rhodobacteraceae > Roseovarius. Next base: position 9,600 of record CBFHML010000114.1, on the reverse strand, counting down.
GGCTTGGATCCTCTTGGGGGCAAAGGCCAAGCCGCGCTGACAACTCGAAAGCAAGAGCGCAACCGATCGCGACCCCTTCGCCATGCAACAGCCGGTCGGAATAGCCCGTCGCCGCCTCGAGCGCGTGGCAAAACGTGTGGCCCAGATTGAGCAGCGCGCGGTCGCCCTGTTCAGTCTCGTCGCGCACGACGATCTCGGCCTTCATCTCGACCGAGCGTTTCACCGCGTGGATGCGCGCCGCCATATCGCCAGCGGCCGCCTCGGGCCCATGCCCCTCAAGCCACTCGAAAAACTCAATATCTCCAAGCAATCCGTATTTCACCACCTCGCCATAGCCCGCCAGATAATCGCGGGATGTGAGCGAGCCCAGAACCGCCGTATCCGCCAAAACGAGGCTGGGCTGATGAAAGGCCCCGATCAGGTTCTTGCCCTGCGGTGCGTTGATGCCCGTCTTGCCCCCCACAGAGCTGTCGACCTGCGCCAAAAGGCTGGTGGGGATCTGCACAAAGCGCACGCCGCGTCGCAGAACGGCGGCGGCAAAGCCCACAAGATCACCGATCACACCACCGCCAAAGGCGATGACCACGTCGCGCCGCTCGACCTTTTCGGCCAGAAGCCATTCGACCGTCCGCTCGAAATGCGGCCATGATTTCGTGGCCTCGCCCGCCGGAAGCGTCAGCGTGCTGCTGGCGAGGCCCTGCGCCTCAAGCCCCTCGATCAGAGTGGCCAGATGCAGCGGGCCTACGTTTTCATCCGTGACAATCGCCACCCGCTTGCGATGCAAGAGCGGCGCGATCAACGCGCCCGACTGCGCCAAAAGACCCGGAGCGATGTGGATGTCATAGGCGCGCTCACCGAGCGGCACATGGACGATGTCGGTCATTTCACAGGCTCCAATACATCGGGTCGGGTCTTGAGCGCCTCAAGCACCTTCTGGGCCATGGCATCCAACGAATACTCGGCCTGCGCCTCCACTGCGAGATCGGCCAATTCATAGACAGGCAGGCGTTGCTCATAGAGCGCGGTCAGCGTGCCGAGCGGATCGGCCGTCCGCAAAAGCGGGCGGGTTTCCTTGTGGCGGACCCGGTTCCACAGCAGATCCAGATCGGCCTTGAGCCAGACCGACATCCCCTTTTCCGCAATGATCCGCCGGTTACGCTCTGCCACAAAGGCGCCGCCCCCCGCAGACAGGATCGCAGGCGCCTCGTCCAGAAGACGGGCAATGACCCGTGTTTCACGATCCCGGAAAAACGCCTCGCCGTCACGTTTGAAAATCTCGGCGATACTCATGTTCGCCGCCACCTCGATCTCGGTGTCCGAATCAAGGAATGGCACATCAAGAAGACCGGCCAAAGCCTTGCCCACCGCCGTTTTTCCGGAGCCCATCATGCCCACAAGAACAACCGTCTTTTTCAGTTGCCAGCGCGTTTCAGACACAAGTTTCGGCGCTCCCCTGCCAATTCCGATCACAGAGGCATTGAATGACGTGATATTGTCGAAAAGGCCAGTTATAACTTGGAAAAGGAACGCAAAAAAACGAGCAGGACCCCAATGCTTCGGCTGATGAAATGGATCTTCTACCTCGCGATTATCGGATTTATCGCGCTGACCGGCTATGCCTATATCGGCCCGTTCTTTGGCGCGGATTTTTCTCCGCCCAATGAGGAAATCCAGCAGGATATCATCCTTGAAACCTTTTGATTGCCTTGCCTGTCTTGCCTTGATGGCCTCTCCCGCGCTGGCCGAAGAGCCGCTTGGCGCGATCGACTGGCTGCGCGATCCCCCGCCAATCAACCTTGCACAGCCGCTGCTTGCGCCGCTGGCCGAACCGCAGGTCAGTGGCGGTGCCAATGTGCCGCCTGTGGACGTGATGCCGCTGGATATGGCGCGGCCCGATGCGGTGGGGCTCTTGCCCGGCGGCACCACCGGCCTGCCGCCGTCACTCTGGGCGGCCAGCAGCACCGAGGCGCTGACGTCGCTGTTTGAACGGATCGCGACGGACCCGCTGCCGTCGGTGCAGGCGCTGTACTATACCCTGCTTCTGGCAGAGGCGGATCCGCCAGCCGATTCCGGGCCGGACGCGCGGTTTCTCAAGGCGCGGATCGCAGCCCTGCGAGAGCTTGGCGCGGTAGAGCCCGCACTGGCGCTGGCAGAGCGCGCGGGACCGGAGCGTGAAACCCTCTTCGACACATGGTTCGGTCTGGCCCTGCTGACCGGCAACGAGGACGCCGCCTGCGCCGCACTGGCACAGGCACCGCAACTCAGCGCGCGGTTCGAGGCGCGGATTTATTGCGGGGCGCGCGCCGGGGATTGGCAGACCGCCGCACTGACATTCGAGACGGCGCGCGCCATAGGCGTGCTGCCGGCGTCGATGGATGGCATGCTGGCGCAGTATCTTGATCCCGAAACCATCGAGGGCACGCCACCGCTTGCCCCCTCTGATCGCATGTCGCCGCTGCTCTTTCGGTTGCATGAAGCGAATGGCACGCCTCTGCCCACGCGCAACCTGCCGCGTGCCTACGCCGCCGCCGATCTGCGTGGTCTGTCGGGCTGGCGCGCAGAGCTTGAGGCGGCCGAACGTCTGGCCCATACCGGCGCCCTGCCCGCCAATCAGCTTCTTGGTCTTTACACCCGCCAGTCCCCCGCCGCGTCGGGCGGCATCTGGGACCGTGTCGCGCGCATTCAGGCGCTGGAAGAGGCGCTAAGCCGGGGCAGACACGAGCAGATCGAGAAAATCCTGATCCCACTGTGGTCCGACATGAAGCGCGAAGGGCTCGCCGTGGTCTTTGCCGCGCTCTATGCAGAGCCGCTGTCGAATGTGGCGCTTACCGGTCAGGCGACGCGTATCGCCTTTGACATGGCGCTGTTGTCGCCGGACTACGAGGGTCTTGCCCGGCAACATGCCTCTGACGGTCGCCGCGCGCAGTTCCTCAAGGGGCTTGCAACCGGCGCACCGGACCCCGATCTGGCCCGTGGGACCGCCGAGCGCGCCATTGCCACAGCGTTTCAAACCACCGAGCCGTCTGACGATCATGCGGACCTGCTGGCCTCTGGGCGGCTGGGGCAGGCAATCATGGCCGCCGCCCTGCAACTCGACAGCGCCACACCGAACCAGCGGACGGATATCGTGGCGGGGCTGTCCACGCTGCGCGCCGTCGGGCTGGAGGATACCGCGCGGCGAGCCGCCCTGCAGATCCTGCTGTTGCGGGCGGGGGTATGAGCGCGCGGCGCTGGATCGGACGCTTCCTAGAGGCGCAGGCGGCCGAACTGGGCGCCGCGCGCAACACCATCGCCGCCTATGAGCGTGACCTTGGCGATTTCGACCTCTGGCTTGACGGCCAAGCCGGTGATCTTGGATCTGCCACGCAAAACGATATCGAAAGCTATCTGGTATATTGCGACGCCCAAGGGCTGGCGGTATCGACCCGCGCGCGCAGGCTGTCAGCGATCAAGCAGCTTTACCGCTTTGCCTTTGAGGAGCGGTTGCGCCGCGATAATCCCGCCATTGCCATCAAGGGACCGGGCAAGGCCAAGACCCTGCCCAAGACGCTGGATATGGACGAGGTCGACCGCCTGCTGTCCGCCGCCTGCGACACGGGACGCAGCGTCCCTGACCGCGTGCGCAACACCTGTCTGATGCAACTGCTATATGCCACCGGCATGCGGGTGAGCGAGCTTGTCTCGCTGCCAGTAGCCGCAGCTAGGGGCGATCCGGAAATGCTCTTGGTCAACGGCAAGGGCGGCAAGGAGCGGCTGGTGCCGCTATCCCCGCCTGCGCGCGCCGCGTTGTCCGCATGGCTGATCCTGCGTGACGAGGCCGCGGACGCAGCCCGAGCCAAGGGCCAGAGCGCCAGCGCGTTTCTGTTCCCGTCAAGTGGCCAGACAGGGCACCTGACGCGGCACAGGTTCTATGCGCTGATCAAGGAAATCGCCGTCGCGGCAGGGGTGTCCCCTGCCAAGGTCACGCCGCACACATTGCGTCATGCCTTTGCCACGCATCTTTTGTCGAACGGCGCCGATCTGCGCACGATCCAGACATTATTGGGGCACGCCGACGTCGCCACGACAGAGATTTACACGCATGTGCTGGATGAACGGCTGCGCGATCTGGTGTTCAGCGCGCATCCGCTGACTCAGCCGGACACCCGGCGCAAGGACGATGGCAACACATCCTCGGACGGCCAGTAACCGCTCAGCAGAGCGTCGTGATACCCCTGCGTCAGCCCCGCCGCCACCATCGCGCCATGCGCGGCTGTGTGGTCATAGGCCAGATCATACAGCGTGACGCCCTGATCCAGAATGGCATAGCCGGTCTCGACCCGGCCCTGATTGGGGGGCATTCCGATAACCCCGGCATTCACCCATTCCACCGCGCCCACGTGCCGGGTAAACGCCATGCCGCAATGCCCGGCCAGAACGCGGTCCACCGGGCCTGTCGCGGCCTCGATCAGCGCAATCTCCTCTTGCAGCTCCGCATCGGGCGAGACAGGCCAGAGAAAGCGGCTGATATCGCTCAGCCCGCCGTGAATGACCGCATGCCGCGCGCCCTCATGGGTGAACACCGCCATATCGGGCAGCCCGCCCATCCATGCCCGCGCCTCAGCACTCACATGCTTGTCCGCATGGGCGTACCAGCCCGCTGACAAAAGGTCACAGGTGCTGCCCGCCTCGAACCCGCAGCCGCAATCCATCGCCCCCGCCGCAAGCTGCTTTTCGCAATTGCCCGCGACGACGTGACAGTCCCAGTCGCGCAGCGCCGCCACCGTGGCCGCCGGATCAGCGCAATAGGCCACGACATCACCGGTACAAATCACGTTTTGCGCCTCTATTCCCTGCCCGGTCGCGACCGCGCGCAGGCTCTGCACGGCCTGAAGGTTGGAATACGGCCCCCCGAATATCAGCACCGGTCCGCTCAACTTGCCGAGATCCACGATCGTCATGCTCGCTCTTCCCTTGATTGCTGGCGCTGCGCAGCCCATAACCCAGCTTGGATAATCGGACGAGATCGCGAATGGAACCTCTCTCACCAACACTTGATGCGGCCTTTTGGGTCACTTGCGCCTCGATCCTCGGGCTTTTGGTGCTGTCCGGTTACTTTTCGGGCAGTGAAACCGCCCTGACCGCCGCCTCTCGGGGCAAGCTGCGCGCCCGCGCCGAAAAAGGCTCCAAGGGGGCTGATACGGCCCTTGCGATCACCGAAGACAATGAACGTCTGATCGGCTCTGTCCTGCTGGGCAACAACCTCGTCAATATCCTTGCCACGTCGCTGGCCACAGCGCTCTTTACACGGATGTTCGGCGAAAGCGGCGTCGCCCTTGCCACGCTGGTGATGACCGTGCTGGTGCTGGTCTTTGCCGAGGTGCTGCCCAAGACCTATGCCATCACCAATGCCGAGGCGGCCGCGTCGCGCACAGCGCCGATCATCCTTGTGGTGGTCAAGCTCTTTTCGCCCGTGGTCAGCGCCGTGCGGCTGCTGGTGCGGGGCGTGCTGCGGCTGTTCGGGGTCAAGACCGATCCCGACAGCCATATCCTTGCGGTGCGCGAGGAAATCGCCGGCGCGCTTTATCTGGGCCAGTCCGAGGGCATCGTGGAAAAAGAGGACCGCGACCGCATCCTTGGCGCGCTGGATCTTGGCGACCGTGCGGTTGAGGAAATCATGCTTCACCGCTCCAAGATCGAGATGATCGACGCGGAACTGGGCCCCGAGGCCATCCTAGAGCAATGCCTGCACAGCAATCACACCCGCCTGCCCGTCTTTCGCGACGATCCCGACAACATCATCGGCGTGGTTCACGCCAAGGACCTGCTGCGCGCCATGCACAAGCTGGTGCTGAGCGACGACGGCACGCGCGAGGCGCTGAGCAGTTTCGATATCACCGGCGTGATGATGAAGCCCTATTTCGTGCCGGAAACCACCACGCTCGACGATCAGATGCGCCAGTTCCTGCGGATGCGCAGCCATTTCGCGCTGGTGGTGGATGAATACGGCGACCTTCAGGGTCTGATCACGCTTGAGGATATCCTCGAAGAGATCGTGGGCGAGATCACCGATGAATTTGACCCGCAAGCCGAACACCCGATCCGCAAGAGCGAGGACAACCAGTTCCTGATCGACGGCGCGATGACGATCCGCGACCTCAACCGCGCGACGGACTGGACCCTGCCAGATGAGGCGGCCAACACGGTCGCGGGGCTGGTGATCCACGAGGCGCAGATCATCCCCGAGATCAATCAGGTCTTCAACTTCCACGGCTTCCGCTTCGAGGTGGTCGAGAAACAGGACAATCGGTTGACGAAGCTGAAGATCCGAAAACTTTAGAGCTAACTACCCCCGCAGCTTCTCTCCCTTCGGATCAAACGGCGGCTCGTACAGGATGCGGGCCTTGTGCGGGCGGCCGAGCACCATGACCTCGACCTCATCCCCCGGCGCGGCCTGTCCGGCCTTCACATAGCCAAGCGCGAGGCTCATGCCGACGGTGTAGCCATAGGTGCCAGAGGTGACGCGGCCCACCGGCTTGCCATCCTTGCGAATGGGCTCTCCGCCCGTTGCGTCGGCGTTGGACGCGGTCACATCCGCCTCGTCGAGATGGATCAGAACCAGGTCCTCGCGGGGCGCGGCCTGCATCGCCTTTTGCGCGGCGGCCTTGTGCAGGAACTCCTTGTCCATCTTGCAAAGGGGGCCAAGCCCCACCTCATGCGGGAAATATTCGGGCGAGTATTCCCGGCTCCAGGATCCATAGCCCTTTTCCACACGCATCGACATCAGCGCCCGCGCGCCAACCGGACCGGCGCCAAAGTCTTTGCCAGCCTCCAGCAGCACGCTGTAAAGCGCCGCCTGATCCTCGGTCGCGCAATGCAGTTCCCAGCCCAGATCGCCGGTAAAGCTGACCCGCAGGGCCAGACAATGCACGCCGCCGATCTCAATCATCTTGGACCGCATAAAGGGGAAATCCGCCGTTGCTAGGCTCTCATTCGTGAGGCGTTGCAGCAGGTCGCGTGATTTCGGCCCGGCCACGTTAAAGCCGCACATCGCCTCGGTCATGCTGTCGAATGTCGTCCCCTCGGGCAGCGGCACCATGTCGAAGAACCGCTTGTGATAGCGCTCTGCCATGCCGGATGACACGATCCAGAACTCATCCTTCGCCATGCGCGTCACGGTCGCGTCGCCTGCAATCCCGCCACGCACCGAAATAAGCGGCGTCAGGCAGGACCGGCCCACCGATTTGGGCATGCGGTTGGCAAAGACGGCATTCAGCCAATCCTCTGCCCCCGGCCCCTTGCAGCGGTATTTCGCAAAATTGGAGATGTCGATGATCCCCGCGTGATCGCGCAGCATGCGGCATTCCTCGCCCACCGGCGCCCACCAGTTCTGGCGGGTAAAGCCATTGGTGTCTTTGGTGCCCGGCGTCTCGGCGAACCATTGTGGATGCTCCCAGCCGTAATTCAGGCCAAAGACCGCGCCCATCTGCTTTTGCATCTCATAGACCGGGCGCGTGCGCAGCGGGCGGCCCGCCTCGCGTTCCTCGTTGGGGTAATGGATGGCAAAGCGGTGCGCGTACACGTCCTCAACCTTGGCGTTGATGAACTTGCGGTCATTCGCCCACAGGCCAAAGCGCGCGATGTCCCACGGGAACATGTCGTATTGCATCTCGCCTTCGATGATCCACTGGCTGACCATCAGGCCCATGCCCGCCGACTGGCTGAAACCGGGTATGATGCCGCCGACCATGAAATAGTTTTTCAACTCGGGCACCGGGCCAAGGATCACGTTGCTGTCCGGGCTCCAGATCATCGGGCCGTTGATGACCCGTTTGATCCCCGCCTCTGCGGCGACGGGCACCCGGTCCATCGCGCGCATCACGTTTTCCATGATCCGTTCCAGATCATCGGGGAAAAGATCATGTGCAAAATCAAGCGGCGTGCCATCCTCCGCCCAGAAGCGCACGTCCTTTTCATAGGCCCCGATCAACAGGCCCTTGCCTTCTTGGCGCAGGTAATATTCGCCATCACGATCCGCGACAGAGGGCAAACGCCGGTCCATGCCGTCAATCTCGGCAATCGTTTCGGTCACGAAATACTGGTGTTCGGTGGGTTGCAGCGGCACCTCGATGCCCGCCAGCTTGGCCACCTCACGCCCCCATAGCCCGGCACAGTTGATGACCCACTGGGTGTGAATATTGCCCTTGGGCGTCTCGACGATCCAGCTTCCATCGGGTTGCGGGGTCGTGGCCGTCACCGGGGTAAAGCGGTGAATTTCCGCCCCGCGCTGCCGCGCGCCCATCGCATAGGCATTGGTCACGCCACTGGGGTCCACATTGCCGCCATCAGGTTCCCACATGATGCAGCGGATACCATCAAAATTCACCAGCGGATGCTTTTCCTCGGCCTCGTCGCGGGTGATCTCGGCAAAGTTCATGCCGTATAGCTGCGCCTTGGCGGCTTGTAGTTTGAGCTGATGTTCGCGCGCCTCGGTCTGTGCCAGATACAGCGAGCCGGGCTGAAACACACCACAGCTCTGGCCGGTTTCGGCCTCAAGGCTATTGTACAGGTTCATCGTGTAATGTTGCAGGCGCGAGATATTGGCGCTGTCATGCAGCCCGTGGATATTGGCCGCCGCGTGCCATGTGCTGCCCGAGGTCAGCTCGTTACGTTCCAGCAGCACCACGTCTGTCCAGCCAAGTTTGGTCAGGTGGTAGAGCACGCTGCACCCGATCACGCCGCCGCCGATGACCACCGCTTGTGCATGGGTTTTCATGTCTTTGTCCTCATGTCTGTCGTTCTGACCAATCTTGACGTTTCGCACCCCGCGCGAGCGCCGGTTCCCGACATCATTGGTCGCGGCTGCGCCTGAGTCCTTTCGGTTTGCGTCAGGATCTTGATCTTTGCGGCACGCCGTCACTGGCGGCGCGCCATTAGGCCGGGTAGGATTTGCCCTGCCCGCTTTGTCACAACAAAGGCTTTCCATGCCCCCTGCCCTGACCGTTCTGATCCCCGCTGCCGGGCTTTCGTCGCGGATGCGCGGACGCGACAAGCTGATCGAACAGATCGACGGCGTACCATTATTGCGGCGACAGGTGCGGATTGCGCTTCATCTGAACGCAAAGGTTTTCGTCACTTTGCCGCCAGAGGACACGTCCCGCGCAGAAAGCCTGGCAGATCTGGCCAAGACAAACCTGACAATCCAGCGCCTCGCCAATGCGTCAGAAGGCATGAGCGCATCCCTGCGCGCAGGCGCGGCGTTTTGCCAGCGGACCGATCATGACGGGCTGATGATCTTTCTGCCCGACCTGCCGGACCTGACGCGTGATGATCTGACCTTGATGGCACGCATCTTTGCCCAGGATCCCACCCAGCCCGTCCGGGCGACCGATTGCACGGGTCGTGCGGGCCACCCGGTGATCCTGCCCCGCCACGTTCTGCCGGGTCTGGCGGCGCTAAGGGGGGATGACGGCGCGCGCGATATCCTGCGCGCCCACCCCCCGCGCCTTTGCGCTTTGCCGTGGCGTCACGCAACGCTTGATCTTGATACACCAGAGGCATGGGCCGCGTGGCGCGCGCATCGCTCCAACTAAAGCGTTTCCGCAATCAAAAGCCGCGCTT
>CBFHML010000113.1:0-5941 GCA_965656855.1 Roseovarius sp. | reverse complement strand
CTCCCTCGGGGCGCACACGCTTTACCAGGATACGCCCTCCCACGCATTGCACGGAAAATCCGCTATCGGTGACTTCGCGCACCCGGCCCGATATGCCGTCGCCGGGCACCATCTCGCAGTCGAAGACACCAAGGGTTTTGCCCTCATATTCCGTCCATGCGCCCGGTGCCGGGTTGGTGCCCCGGATCAGGTCATAGACTTGCTGGACAGGGCGATGCCATTCGATCCGGGCATGTTTGGCGGTGCAACGCCGCTCATAGGTGGCTTTGCTTTCGTCCGGTACGATGCGCGGTGGATTTCCGTCGCGGAAAAGATCCACAACGCCCGGCACGCTTTCGATGGCTGCCGGATAGATCTTTTTGAAATAGAGGTCGATCACCGTATCATCCGGGCCGATCTCACATTCCCACTGCATCAGGCTGTCACCTTCGTCCAGCCCGTCAGACGGGTAGAACCAGGAAAAGCCGGACTTGTCAGAGCCCATGATGATCGGCCAGTTGACCGCGCTTGGCCCGCGATGCAGCGGCAAAAGCGACGGGTGAAAGCAGATCGAACCATGTGTGGGCGTGTCGCGCGCCGCCTCGGGGACGAAGACGTTGACAAAGGCCATGACCATCAGGTCGGCATTGTAGCCCTTGAGCGCCTCAAGCGCGGCCGGGTCATTGAAATGCGCGGGCTGCTCGACCGGCAGGCCCTGCTCAAGCGCGAATTCCTTGATCGGGTCGACCGGCTTCCCTTCTTTGTCGGGCTCGCAATACACGGCAACCACGTCGTCGGTGCCGGTCTCGAGCAGCTTGGCAAGCGCGTCTTTTCCGAAGGCCTGCTGGCCCATGACGATAATACGCATTGTCTCCTCCCTGTGGTTACCCGGTCTGTTGCCGGGCTCACCACCTGTCTCTTGTTTGCTTGTCCGCCCCGCCATGCGGGGCGGGCTGATTACTCTGCCGCCACGCGCTTGGGCTCTCCCACAGCGCCAGAGCTGACGATCTCCTCCAGTTCGTCACCCTGATACCCCAGCACCTGTTGCAGGATCTCCAGTGTGTGCTCCCCCAACAAGGGCGACCGCGTCACATCAACCGGGCTGTCGCTCAGCTTGATCGGGCAACCAACCGTTGCATAAGTGCCCCGCTCCGGGTGGTCCACATCGACAATGGTGCCGGTCGCGCGCAGGCCCTCATCCTCGATAAGTTCCTTTGTGGACAGGATCGGACCAACAGGAATGTTAAGCGGATTGCAGATGTCCATGACCTCGAACTTGGTCTTGGTCATCGTCCATTCCTCGACCGCGGCAAAGATATCGTTGAGCTTGTCGAGACGCTCTGCAGGTGTGGCATAGCCTTCGGCATCCTTCCACTCAGGCTTGCCGATCACATCACATACACTGCCCCAGACGGCGGCCTGCGTGATGAAATAGGTGTAGGCGTTGGGGTCGGTTTCCCAGCCCTTGCATTTGAGGATGCGTCCCGGCTGACCACCGCCGGAATCATTGCCCGCACGCGGCGTCGCCTCACCAAATGGGACGCCCTCGCCATGCTGGCTGTATTCCTTGAGTGGGCCAGCCGCGAGCCGCTGCTGATCGCGCAGCTTGACGCGGCACAGGTTCAGCACGCCGTCCTGCATCGGGGCAAGCACCTTTTGGCCACGACCAGATTTCTCACGCTGGTAAAGTGCCGTCACGATACCAAGGGCAAGGTGCAGACCAGTGCCGCTATCGCCGATCTGCGCGCCTGTCACAACCGGCGGACCATCACGGAAACCCGTGGTCGATGCAGAGCCGCCAGCGCATTGCGCAACGTTCTCATAAACCTTGCAATCCTCATACTTGCCGGGGCCAAAGCCCTTGACCGAGGCCATGATGATACGCGGGTTGATTTCCTGAATACGCTCCCAGGAAAAGCCCATGCGATCCAGAGCGCCGGGGGCGAAGTTTTCCACCAGCACGTCGCATTCCTGAATCAGACGGGTCAGGACTTTTTTGCCCTGTTCATTCTTGGGGTTCAGTTCGATCGACCGCTTGTTGTGGTTGAGCATGGTGAAATACAGCGAGTCCGCGCCCGGCACGTCGACGAGCTGCTGACGGGTTGCGTCACCGACGCCGGGCCGCTCGACCTTGAGCACGTCCGCCCCGAACCATCCCAGCAGCTGTGTGCAGGTCGGTCCGGATTGAACATGGGTGAAGTCGAGTATCTTGACGCCTTCCAGGGCTTTCATTTCATATCTCCAGATTAAATTTTCTGCGCCTGGGGATAGCGCGCCTGCGCCACCACCGAGGACGGGTTCAGGTTTCCGATATTGCCGCTTTCCTTGCCCGCTGCGGGGTCGATGGCGGCGTTGATCAGGGTCGGCTTGCCAGAGGCAAGCGCCTCTTCCACGGCTTGACGCAGCTCATCAGGGTTCTTGGCCCAGACGCCAACACCACCAAAGGCCTGCATCATCATGTCATAGCGCGAGTCCTCGACAAAGACGGTGGTCGCAGGATCATCGCCGCCACCCCAGTTCTCGCCATCTCCGCGATAAATGCCGTTATTGTTGAAGATCACGATGCACACCGGCAATTTGTAGCGGCAGATCGTTTCGACCTCCATCCCGCAGAAGCCGAACGCGCTATCGCCCTCGACGGCCAGCACCGGCTTGCCCGTTTCGATGGCGGCGGCCACGGCGGCGCCCATGCCGATCCCCATGACACCCCATGTGCCCACATCGACGCGGTGACGCGGCTTGTGGATGTTGACGATAGAGCGACACATATCCAGCGTGTTCGCGCCCTCGTTCACAAGGATGGTCTCTGGCCGCTTGTTAATGGCCTCTTTCAGCACGCCGAGGGCGGCGAAATAGTCCATCGGGTCGCTGTTGTTCTGCAGCTTGTTGGCCATCTTTTCCATGTTGGTGGTGGCCTTGGCGTTGACCTCATCCAGCCATGCCTTGGGCGGTGCGATCCCCTCGCTTTCCATGGCGTCAATCAGCGCCTGCGCGCAGGAGCCTACATCACCGACCAGTGGCGCCGCGATTTCGACGTTAGAGTCCATTTCTTCCGGGTCGATATCGATCTGGATGAATTTCTTTGAACCCGGCTCGCCCCACTGCTTGCCCTTGCCGTGGCTGAGCAGCCAGTTGATCCGAGCGCCCATCATGATGACGACATCGGATTCCTTGAGGACAAGGGACCGCGCGGCGGCGGCACATTGCGGATGCGTATCGGGCAGAACACCCTTGGCCATCGACATCGGCAGGAAAGGATAGCCGGATTTTTCGACAAGCTCCTGGATGACCTCATCCGACTGGTCATAAGCGGCGCCTTTGCCGATCACGATCAGCGGGCGCTTGGCCTCTTTCATGACGCTGATGGCGCGGGCGACAGCCTCTTGTGACGGGGCCGAGCGGGGGGCGGGATCGATTACTTTGACAAGGCTGTTCTCGCCTTCGATGGCGTCCATCACCTGCCCCAGCACTGCACCGGGAACGTCAAGATATACACCCCCCGGACGCCCGGACACCGCGCTGCGCACGGCGCGCGCTACTGCGATCCCGATATCCTCGGCATGGTTCAGACGGTACGCCGCCTTGCAGAACGGACGCGCAATCGCAAGCTGGTCCATCTCTTCGTAATCACCCTGAGCCAGATCGACGATCTCGCGCTCTGAGCTGCCGGAAATCAGGATCATCGGCCAGCAATTCGTGGTCGCATTCGCCAGCGCCGTAATCCCGTTAAGAAAGCCCGGCGCGGACACGGTCATGCAAACACCCGGTTTCTTTGTCAGAAAGCCAGCGACAGAGGCGGCGTAGCCCGCGTGCTGCTCATGCCGAAAGGAAATGACGCGCATGCCCTGTGCCTGCGCATACCGGCCAAGATCGGTGATCGGAATACCCGGAACGTTGTAGATCGTTTCGACCCCGTTCAGTTTCAAAGCATCGATCAAAAGGTGAAAGCCGTCAGTCAGACTTTCGATATTCGCCGCATTACCTGTATCGCTCGCGCCTTCCGGTGCCATTACGTTCTCCATTTGCTTGCCCACCATTTTTGTCCCTTGGCGGGCAGTCCCCAGATGTGTCGCCCCGTCAGGCGCTGCGCTCTTGTGCGAGCCTGCGCCAACCGCGGCGGACGTGATCGTGCAGTCGCAGCGTGTGTTCCCGCACAAGCCGCGCTGCCGCCTCTGCATCGCGCGCCTCAAGCGCCTCGATGATCTCCATGTGGTCCACGACCGAACGGGACACGCGGTCCCCCTCACCCATGGCCCGGCGGCGCACGGCGTGCATATGCACGAAAAGCCCGTCCGCCATTGTCTTGAGCAGCGCGCAATGGGATATTTCCAGAATGCGCTGGTGAAACTTGATATTGCTTTCGGAGTACTCAGATAGGTGCGCGCCTGCGCGGGTCACGCTATATTTCGCCGCCAGCTTGCGAAGTGAGACGATTTCGGCATCTGTCGCATGGTCGACCGCCAGCCGCGCCGCCATGCTTTCAAGGGCAGCCCACGCCACGATCATCTCCAGAATCTCGTCGAGCGTCCGGCGCTGCACATATATTCCCTTGCGCGGCACCACCGCGACAAGCCCATCCCGCTCGAGCCGCACGAGAACCTCGCGCAGCGGGGTCCGCGACACGCCCAGTTGCTCCGCAAGCGAGCGCTCATCCAGCCGCAAATCGACTGCCTCGTTATAGATATCCATCTCGAGGATCGCGTCACGCATCATCTCATAGATGTGCTCTTTGAGCGTAAAATTCGTCGCAATCGGCTTGAGCTTCATGTCCACGTCACTCCATCCGCAGGGCAATGCGCCGGATCGGGACACCACCTCCGCAAAACAGGTTATTGTGACGGGCCACGCTAAACAAATACCGCTCCTCCGAATGCCGACACACCAACGGATAATGCCGGGATAGCTGTTGGTATACCATGCACCATACACCAACCCTTTGCAAGCGCAGTTTGATGGACCTGCGCAGCAGATACAGACTTAAGGGTTAACCACAAGATATCACCAAAGACAGCGGGCATTATCTCGGCCTTGCAAGCATGTGCCATCTGGACCGAATTTATAAACCTGCCAGTGACTTAACGATCAAACCACGATTGGCCTGTAAGACTTGTTACAGACTGCCTCCGCGCAGCTGCGCCCGCCTGCAACCGGACTGCACAAGCCACTGCCAAGCTTGTTTTTCAGAGATATTGCACGACCGCCACAGTCATGGTACTTGGTATACCAGACAGAGAAAATGACCAGCTCCAACCATAGTCTGGACCCTTTAATGCTTATTCGTGCGATTGATTCGGCCCTTATCGTCATCGACATGCAGGAGCGGCTTGTTCCTGCGATGCAGGCGCCTGCCCGCACGATTTCCAACACCCGCAAGCTGTTGGCCGGGGCCGATGCGATGGATCTGCCGATCCTCATGACAGAGCAATATCCCCAAGGGCTTGGGCATACAGTGCCGGAACTGGCAAATGCCGCAGGCGCGATTACCCTGCCCAAGATGCACTTTTCGTGCATGGAAGACGCGGATTTCGCACGTACATTCCGTGATCTGGGCCGCAAACAGGCCGTGCTGGCCGGGATGGAGGCGCATATCTGCGTCACGCAAACCGCCGCCAGCCTGATGGAAGAGGGTATCGAGGTGTTCGTCGTCTCTGATGCCACGGCCTCGCGCACCATCGAAAGCGAGCAGGCCTGCATCGCCCGGCTGAGCGCGCTCGGCGCCGGGATCGTGACCACGGAAATGGTGATTTTCGAATGGCTTGGCCGGGCTGGCACAGACCAGTTCAAGGCCATGCTGCCATTGATTAAATAAACCCTAAAACGGGAGGACAGTGAAAACATGAACATCCACGAATATCAGGCGAAGGCTTTGCTTCGCTCTTACGGGGCGCCGGTCTCGGACGGGCGGGTTGTGTTGCGGGCCGAAGAGGCGAAATCGGCTGCCGGAGAGTTGGATGGCCCGGTT
>CBFHML010000112.1:0-26711 GCA_965656855.1 Roseovarius sp. | reverse complement strand
CGCCGAGCGTGGTCAGCAAAAGGCCCTTGAAGTGATCTGTCATTTGACATGTGTTCAGCGTTTTCGCCCAAAAGTAAAGATATCTGGTGACCCGCTCATGAAAAACGCGCGCCAATTCATGCGCGCGTCAAACATTTCGCATCTCTGATGGCGGCTTGGCACTTATGCTTGATGCTTGCGGACCTGCCACGCGACCATGATCGTGGCGACGCCTGAGAAAGTAAGGTCAATGCCAAGAAAGAGCCCAAGGATCCCCAAGGCCGCGTTCGGCAGACCCAGACCGATCAAAACAGCAAGCAAGAGCGACATCACACCGGATGCCGTCATCCAGCCCCAACCTTCACGCGGGCGTTGTTGAAACGCCATGACGATGCGTAGGACACC
Organism: Roseovarius sp.; assembly: GCA_965656855.1. GTDB lineage: Bacteria > Pseudomonadota > Alphaproteobacteria > Rhodobacterales > Rhodobacteraceae > Roseovarius. Next base: position 26,327 of record CBFHML010000112.1, on the reverse strand, counting down.
CATCATGGCAAAGAGAACCGCGACCATGATCGTCAGGGTCAGCAGACCGGCCAACGGGTTCGCCAGCAATGATACCGCAAGAAGCAGTAAGAGCACACCCAGCCCGCCAATCAACCACCGTTCGCCGGTCGTCGGCGCCTGTGCCATGAACGCCATCCAGAGCTGCATCGCGCCCGCCACGCCAAAGGCAAAGCCGGCAACGAGCTCAACAGTCAAAGAGGCGGCAAAAGGGTTGAAGAAGGCGACAATTCCGCCAGCCAACATCAAAACACCCAACGCCATAAGGCTTTTCCAGCCCCAATCCGGTAGCGCTTCTTCCATTTCGCGGGGCGTCTCGCCCATCGTCTGATTGGCCGATGCCATCACATCCTCCTTTAGGTCATGTCACCGATAAAACGCGAGCGCCGCGGCGCCGGTTCCGTGCCAGCCCATCGCCATATCCACGCTGGCCCCCCAGCTTTGCGCGCGATACGCTTGGGGCACAGCATCCATTCAGGACGACACCCAATGCCTGCACCGGAAAATCGTTTCAAATCCCGCCTGCCCACCGGGCTGACTCTCTATGGATGCTGGGCGGGCTTTGCCGACCCATATCCAACAGAGGTGCTGGCAACCGCTGGGTTCGACTGGCTGGTGCTTGACGGCGAACACGCGCCAAACGATTTGCGCAGCCTGATGGCCCAGCTTCAGGTGCTGGAAGGGCATGATAGCGCCCCGGTCGTGCGCCTCCCGATGGGAGAGGCATGGGCGATCAAACAGGCCCTCGACATTGGCGCACAGTCCTTGCTCATCCCGATGGTGGAAAGCGCCGAACAGGCGCGTGCGCTTGTTGCCGCCACAAGGTATCCGCCCGAGGGCATCCGCGGGTCCGGTGCCGCCCTTGGCCGCGCCTCACGCTTTTCCGCCATACCCGATTACAAGGCCACAGCGAATGACCAGATCTGCCTCATCGTGCAGATCGAAAGCCGCGCCGGTCTAGCCGCAATCGAAGAGATCTGTGCGGTCGACGGGGTCGATGGTGCCTTTATCGGACCATCGGATCTGGCGATGGATATGGGCCATCACGGCGACAGCCAAGCGCCAGAGGTGCAGGCCGCCATGCAAGACGCGCTCGCCCGGATCAAGGCGTCGGGCAAGGCGCCCGGCATATTGGCGAACGATCACGCCAGCGCGCTCAGATACCGCGACTGGGGGGCGACGATGCTGGCCGTTGGCGTCGATGTCGTGCTTTTCGCCAAGGCCGCGCGCGCATTGCGGGCTTCCTTTGATGGCTGACCGGCTGCTTGTCGATCTGGGCGGCACCAATGCCCGCTTGGGCCTTGCTGATGCGACGGGTCTTTTGCCAGACAGCACCCGCACGCTGGCCAATGCCGCGCACCCTAGCCTTGCCGCGCTGTTGGCCTGCTATCTTGACGACGTGCGCGCCGGCCCGATCCGCGCCATCTGCGCCGGGGTCGCGGGGCCAGTCCGGGCGGATGCCGCCCAGCTGACCAATCACCAATGGCTGATAGAGGCCGCAGAGCTTGCCAGCGCCACAGGCGCAAATCATGTACATCTGATCAATGACCTTCAGGCTCAGGCTTGGGCGCTTGACGATCTTTCGCCCGATGCGCTGCGCCCTCTGCGCCAAGGCAGGCCAGATCCCGATGGTCCGCGTCTTGTGCTTGGGCTGGGCACTGGCTGCAACATCGCCGTGGCGCATCGCATCGCTGGCAGTCTTATGGTTCCAGCGTCTGAATCCGGCCACACCACTCTGCCCGATGCGCCGGAATATCGCGCGCTTTATGATGACCTGCGCAAAGCACACCCACATCTGCCGATCGAGGCTGTGCTGTCCGGTCCCGGTCTCGCTACGCTTCATCGGCACATCACCGGCGAAACGCTCACCTCGCAAGAGATCGTGGCGAAAGCGCCTGCCGAGACCATGATGCTTTTCACCAACCTTTTGGGCCTTGTCGCTGGCAATCTGTGCCTGGCCCATATGGCCACTGGCGGGCTGTACCTTATCGGTGGCACGGCGCGGGCCATGGCGCCCCATATCGGGCCGGGCTTTTGCGAGAGGTTCACCGCACGCGGCCCTTATGCGCCGATCCTACAGGATATCCCCGTGATCCTTGTCACGGACGACACCGCCGCGCTGAGAGGTCTCAATCGCTGTCTCAACGCACACATGGCGTCCTGAACGTGTTCACAGTGGAAAGAGGCCAATAGGACGTGCTTTATTACCGCATAGGCACATGACCTGTTGCCTCGTGTCGGCGGGCCCGCGTGGTCTGACAAAGTCGGCACCATCTTCCAACGTCGCACCACCTCTGCCATACTGCGCTTCAAATCATAAACACACGAGCAGCACACATGGCCGACGATCTTCTCAACGCCTCGAACGACTCTGACTACAACGCCTCTTCCATCGAGGTGCTCGAAGGTCTGGAGCCTGTGCGAAAACGCCCCGGCATGTATATCGGCGGCACCGATGACCGGGCGCTGCATCACCTTGTGGCCGAGGTGCTGGACAACTCCATGGACGAGGCGGTCGCCGGCCATGCCACCCGGATCGAGGTGGAGCTGCACGAGGATCATTCCCTGACGATCCGCGACAACGGGCGCGGCATCCCGATTGATCCGCACCCAAAGTTCCCCGACAAATCCGCGCTTGAGGTGATCCTGTGCACCCTGCACGCGGGCGGTAAATTTTCGGGCAAGGCGTATCAGACCTCGGGCGGTTTGCACGGTGTTGGCGCGTCGGTGGTCAACGCGCTGTCGGACTCGATGATCGTGCAGGTCGCGCGGGACCGGAAACTTTACGAGCAACGCTTTTCCCGCGGCAAGCCGCTGGCACCGCTGGCAGAGATCGGCGCAGCGCCCAACCGGCGCGGCACCACAGTCACCTTTCACGCGGATGAAGAGATCTTCGGCTCGCACCGGTTCAAGCCCTCGCGGCTCTTTCATTCCATCCGGTCCAAGGCCTATCTTTTCTCAGGCGTCGAGATCCGCTGGAAATCCGCCATTGCCGAGGGCGACACGCCCCAAGAGGCGACCTTTCACTTTCCCGGCGGTCTGTCCGATTATCTCAAGGAAACGATGAACACCGCCTCCACCTATGCCGAGCGGCCATTTGCGGGCACGGTGGAGTTTCAGGAACGGTTCGGCGTGCCGGGCAAGGTGGAATGGGCGATCAACTGGACGCCGTCGCGCGACGGGTTTCTGCAATCCTATTGTAATACCGTGCCCACGCCCGAGGGCGGCACGCATGTCGCGGGGTTCTGGTCCGCGATCCTCAAGGGCATCAAGGCTTATGGCGAGTTGGTGAACAACAAGAAGGCGGCCAACATCACCCGCGAGGATCTGATGACAGGCGGCTGCGCGCTGGTCTCGTGCTTTATCCGCGAGCCCGAATTCGTGGGCCAGACCAAGGACCGGCTTGCCACGACAGAGGCCACGCGTCTGGTCGAGGGCGCGGTGCGCGACCATTTCGACAACTGGCTGGCCGCCGATACCAAATCCGCCGGGGCCATCCTTGATTTCCTTGTGCTGCGCGCCGAGGAACGCCTGCGCCGCCGTCAGGAAAAGGAAACGCAGCGCAAAACAGCCACCAAGAAACTGCGCCTGCCCGGCAAGCTGGTGGATTGCACCGCCACCGCCCGCGATGGCACGGAACTGTTCATCGTCGAGGGCGATAGCGCGGGCGGCTCTGCCAAGATGGGCCGCGACCGCAAGACACAAGCGCTGTTGCCGTTGCGGGGCAAGATCCTCAACGTGTTGGGCGCGGCGTCAAGCAAGCTGGGCTCGAACGCAGAGATCAACGATCTGACACAGGCGCTTGGCGTGGGGCTGGGTCCGCGGTTCAACATCGACGATCTGCGCTATGACAAGATCATCATCATGACCGACGCGGATGTGGACGGCGCGCATATCGCCGCGCTGCTGATGACGTTCTTTTTCACACAGATGCGGCCGATGATCGACGCGGGGCATCTCTATCTGGCCTGCCCGCCGCTCTACCGGCTGACGCAGGGGGCCAAGCGGGTCTATTGTCTGGACGAGGCAGAGCGCGACGCGTGGTTCGAAAAGGGTCTGGGCGGCAAGGGCAAGATCGACGTCTCGCGCTTTAAGGGCTTGGGAGAGATGGACGCCAAGGACCTCAAGGAAACCACGATGGACCCACGGACGCGCAAATTGATCCGCGTGACCATTGATGAGGACGAACCGGGCGAAACCGGGGATCTGGTAGAACGGCTGATGGGGAAGAAGCCGGAACTGCGCTTCCAGTATATTCAGGAGAACGCGCGGTTTGTTGAGGAGTTGGATGTTTGAGCTAGCCTTGATTTAGATATTTTGCGTAAATCTTTTCTAGTAGTACTTTAACTCGGTCAACGCCGAGCCAGTCCGCTAACCCAATCAAAAACACGAGCTCTAATAGAAGAATAGGTAATAAGGCCCAAGCAGACGTAAGGCTATTGAATATCAAAATATTTGCAAAGATTACAACAGAAAAGATCCAGTAGAAGCGTTCTTCCTTACGGGAATCCCTTTCTTCTTGAAGATCGCGTTCAAGATTTGCAGCAACTTCGTCTTGCTTTGAAGGCAAGGCTACTTCGCTGTCACGCTGCCTGGGAACATCCCATTCGTTGATGGTACTCATTAATGATTTCTTGCTGAGGAATTACAATATTTCTTACATTCGGAACGTAAACCGCAGCCCACGCTCCCTTATCCCAATGCGTATTTCGCACTAGTTCCGCCGGGGACTTAGTAAGCAAGTTTTCACATGCCTCTTCAAGTACCTGTCGGGTTGTTGCCGGTATTTCATCTTTTGCCCAGAAAACATTAGGTATAGGCTTTGCACCAAAGGCTTTGATCTTCTGATACAGTTTTGGATGTACTGGTCCATAATCCCACGCCTCGAACTGGCCCGGAAGCAGAGGGCCAAGTCCTCTACCTAGATGGACCATGTGAGCGAGATACAGGATCTTCTGAAGCGATAGTTGTGTAACCGACCAACCAGATTTTTCACAAATAAACTGGGCGGCAGATAAAATCGAGGTGGTCATGTCTACTCCAAAGCGCTGTTGGATTGCACGAGAGATAGCATAGATTTCGTTAACAAATACAAAATTTTCAAGGGCAAGTCCTAAGCTCAAGTACATTAAGGTTAAATTGTTCTGCAAGGTGTCGCACAGAACCAGCTAGCCCAAACGTAGTGCGGCAGCCGTCTAGCTCATCGAGATACATGTCCTCGAAGGTGTATTCACCGACGAAGAGAAGGCACGGCTTGTCTCGGGAACGGCTAATGCCTTTGGAAAAGTCGGAGGCAAAGCGATACAGAAAACCTCTTACAGTCCACGAGAGCGAAAGCAGCCATAGGGTGGGACGGACGAGGTCTGGAAGACGGCGAACGCTCTCGCACGAACCCCAAACGCCCTCCCGACCCCAATCAAGACAGGTGATCGACCACTTGCAGATGCTGGGCCAGCGTGTCGACCTTGCTTAGAAAGCGGGCCACCAGTGCGGGCTCGCTGGGGGCTGCGCTGACACCCGGGGCGATTTCTCCGGCCAGCACGGCCTCGACCGCCATCGACACCGGGATCGACACCAGCCGCGCCATCGCCGTGCCGTTTTCATCGCCCCATGCGTCCATCACGAATGTCTTGTGCCAGACCACATCCTCGCCGCGCTCTGCCTTGAGGGACACGCACAGCACCACGCGGTCCGGCTCTCCGGGGGCGTAGGCGTTGTCGCGCCAGAATGCTTTTGACATCTCGCGCATCCGGGCCTCGCCCGCGTCACCCTCCAGCGTTTCGATCTCGGCAAAGACGTCGCGCCATGCCTCTGTCCAGCCATTCAGGCGCAGGGTGCCGCGCACGAATTCCTTGACCCGCCAGCCCGGCTCTACCCCGTAATCATCCATGAACGGGATAGAATCGCGGTTTGGATACACCTCAAACGTCTCGTGGCTGGGCAGGGGCGCGGTATAGGCCGAAATCGCATCCCACGGCCGCGCCACGTTGCGCTCTGCAAATTCCGCGATAGAGCGCGAGGGCGAGCGCAGCGCCTTGAGCACGCCAAGCGGTGACCAGCTGAATTTATACCGAAACGGGTTCGGATGCTTGGGGATGCCGCCACAATAGCTTTGAAAGCTGATGTCGTTTTCCATGTTGAACGCCCGCGAGGCGCGGTATTCGGCCACAAGGTAATGCGCCATCAGGTGGTCGATGCCGGGGTCCAGACCGATCTCGTTGACGCAAGCGACACCGCGCAGCAGCGCCTTGCCATGCAGATCGCGCATCTCGGGCGAGATGTAAGAGGACGACACGAAATGCGCGCCCTTGTTGATGCACATCTCGGCCAGCGGCACATGCCAGTCGCCGGGCAGCATGGACACCACCAGATCGCCCTCGGCGATTTCGGCGCTCAGGGCATCGTATTCAAACGCGCGCACCCGATTGGTCAGGTCGCCCACGGCGTTTTGCGCGGTTTCCAGCGTGCGGTTCCAGACGGTCACGTCATGCCCGTCGCGTATCAGTCGACGTAAGCCGGGCAAGGCCGACAGGCCGGTGCCGCACCAATGGATCGTCATGTTCTGTCCTCCGTCAGATGGTCGCGAAAGATGGCCTCGGCCCGCGCCCATACGCCTGCGTCAAGTCTGTCCAGAGTTTGCAGCGAGGGCAAGAGCTGTGCCGCATAATCGAGCGAGGATTCCAGTGGCAACAGCGACGGCAGATTATCTATCGCCATCACATCAAGCGGGGGCGCGTCATGCAAACGGGTGATCGGCGCGGCCCATGTGGTGGCGGCGTCATAGACCGGCACGGGGTTGTAATCGCTGTCAGGATCACAGGCGATATCGCCGATGACGGACAGACGGCGGTCCGCGCCCAGCGCCGATTGCGGCACGAACACAGGCGTGCCCGGCCGCGCGAAAATGCAGTTGAGAAAGAGGTCATGATCCAGAATTTGCGGGAACGGCCCCCCCTGTGCCGTCTCTTGCATGTCCCAGCGGGTGGTCGCCACGCCCATCGCCTCGCACAGGTCGGCGGCCCCTGTCCCGACACGGCCCAGCGCACCGATGACGATGGCGTTGGGGCGGTCCTTGCCGGTGGCATCCAGCGTCGTGACGAGGTCCGACAAAAGTGTGTCGCGGTCGGGCCGCGCCGCCACAGCCGGACAAAGCTGCCCCACCTGCTGCGCCGCCCAAGCCATCAGCGACACAGCCGCCCCCGCATAGCCCGCCCAGTAGCCAAAGGCGGCCACGCGCCGCCCATCTGGATCAGTGAGATATTCCAGATCGTAGAGCGTGCCACCCCCGTCGCGAAACCGCTGTAACAGCCGTTGCCCGGCGTGCTGCCCCTTATAGGCATGGCCGAACATAATGTGCCGGTGCGGCAGGGGCGTGCCATCATCGGGGAGTTCCTTGAGCCCGAAGATAATCGCATCCCGCGGTGCGTCGGGCCAACTATTGGCCGCAACGATGGTGCAGCCTGCCTCGGCATAGGCGCGCGTCGGAATGATCCGGTCGGGGCTGTCCTCGACGCTGATAGTCATGCCCTGCGCCATCAGCGTCGCAGCACCAGCAGGTGTAAGGCCGGTACGGTCCTCGTTCTCGCGTTGTTCGGCGCGCAGCCAGAGATGGGTCATTCAGCGCAGTCTTTCGGATCTGTCAATTTCGCAAAGTGGTAGACAGACCGCGCCGCAGCCGCAAGGCCGACAATCCTAGACAAAGGTCCTTGCATGGGCGCGGTCGGGCGCATCCAGATGCGGTGTGGCATTGAACCCGGCCAGCATCAGCGCGCCATGCACATGGTGAAGCCGGTGCATGGAGCTGTTGAGGATCTGGAGCATCACCTTGGCCATCGCCGGATCATCAAGGCCAAGGACCTGACGGATCGCCATCCCGATGACGCCACCCGACGTCACCACAAGACTGCGCCCCGGCAGCCCGGCAAGCTCGTCGACCACTGCGGTGACACGCGCAGAGAAATCTGTGAACGGCTCAGGGCAGCCGGCCAGACGACCAGTCGCCCAATATGACAGAACCTGCGGCAGATGTGCGGCGAACTCTGTCGCGTCACGCGGCGCGGGGATGCCGTGCTCTGTCTGCATCGCACCCGCGAGGCTGAAATAGCTGAGCTCATCGAGCCGGGCATCGACATCCGTGATCTCATAGCCCATCGCGCGCGCCGTTGCCTGCTGACGCGACAGGGTGCCCGTGACAACACGGTCAAACCGCAGGTCGAGCCCGCCAAGATGCGCGCCAAGCCATCCCGCCTGCACATGGCCAAGCTGTGAGAGCTGATCGTAGCTTGCGTCGTCTTGGGCGTGGGTCATCGCCTGACCATGGCGCACGAGAAGAATTTCAGACAAGGGAGGCTCCGGTTTTCTGGAAAGACGGGTCTGGCGGGCAACCTAGCGCCGCAGATGACCAAGGGAAAGATGGCCCGTCAGAGTACGCCTGAGGCTGGAGACGACAGAAAATCTGATGCGAATTTTGACGAATCATGTAGGCTATAGGGGCGTTGTAACGGCGCATACTGTCACGGGACAACGGCGCATCGCGTCAGGAGGGGCAGCGTGAAAATCGAAAGTGACGCCAGCTTTTCAAACCGGCCCGTCGGGCGTGTCGGCGACCTGCCACCCGGCGCAGCGATGATCGAAATGGAGGATCTTTGCGTTGGCTGTGGTGATTGCGTCTCGGTCTGTCCATCTGCTCTTTTGACGCTGGACGCGGACGGTCTGCCGCGCTTTGCCCAAGGTGACGCCTGTGGCATGTGCGGGCTATGTGCCGATGTCTGTTCGCTTGCGGCAATCCGCTTTACGCCTGCAACGTTGGCCGGTCTGCGCCGCACGCTGAGCACCGAACGCGAGATGGCAAAGCGGCTGCGCGAAAGCTGAAATTTCCCCGCCACAGCCAGCAAACAAAGGCTTGATACAGCATCTCGGCAAGTGCGCTTTGCACCTATCTAAGGAAACCATTGACCTCTTACCCCTTGGTCGTCCTAACTGTGTCCACAAGATTCGTCTGCTATGAACGGACGGCAGGTTCGCAAAGCGAACACAGGGAGGAAAAACTTTGGAAGAGTCGTCGCGCGCGACGGATGGGCTTTCGTCCATCCCGGCGCTGTTGCATCGAAACGTCGAGAGGATGGGCACGCACCCAGCCTATCGGGAAAAAGAATTCGGCATCTGGCAAGGCTGGACTTGGGCCGAGACCGCGCAGGAGATCGAGGCGCTGGCGCTGGGTCTGCTGAACCTTGGCGTGAATGAGGGCGATTTCATCGCCATTGCCGGGCGAAACCGGCCTCATTTCTATTGGGCGATGGTCGCTGCACAATCTGTCGGGGCAATCCCCGTGCCGGTCTATCAGGACAGTGCCGCCGAAGAGATGGCCTATGTGCTGGACCATTGCGGCGCACGCTTTGCCGTGGTGCAGGATCAAGAACAGGTCGACAAGATCATCGACATTCAGGACCAGCTGCACCAGCTGGAGCACACGATCTACATCGACCCGCGCGGGCTGCGTAAATACGATCATCAAAAGCTGCACCAGTTTTCAAAAATGCAGGAACAGGGCCGCGCCGCGCGCGAGGAATTCCTGAGCGAACTGGAGACACGTCGCGCCAAACTGAATTACAACACCACCTGCGTGATGCTGTATACTTCTGGCACCACCGGGCGCCCGAAGGGCGTGGTTCTGTCCAACCGGAATATCATCGAAGCGTCGAAATCCTCGGCTGCGTTCGACAAGCTGAGCAAGGATGAAGAGGTGCTCGCCTATCTGCCGATGGCGTGGGTGGGTGATTTCATCTTTTCCATCGGTCAGGCCTATTGGGCCGGATTCTGTGTGAACTGCCCCGAAAGCGCGGACACGATGCAAACCGACCTGCGAGAGATCGGGCCGACGTATTATTTCGCCCCGCCCCGCGTGTTCGAGACACAGCTGACCAACGTGATGATCCGCATGGAAGACGCGGGACGGCTAAAGAAATGGCTGTTTGATCGCTTTATGGCCCATGCCCGCCGGGTCGGCCCCGCCATGCTGGATGGCAAGCACGTCAGCGCGCTAGACCGATTGACATACCGGCTGGGTGATCTGCTTATTTACGGGCCCTTGAAAGACACGCTTGGCTTTGGCCGAGTGCGCGTGGGCTATACGGCGGGAGAGGCGATCGGGCCTGAGATCTTTGATTTTTACCGCTCGCTCGGCATCAACCTCAAACAGCTCTACGGCCAGACAGAGGCGTCTGTGTTTATCACTCTGCAACCCGATGGCGAGGTGCATAGCGACACGGTCGGCGTTGCCGCCCCCGGCGTGGAACTGCGCATCGCGGAGAATGGCGAGGTTTATTATCGCAGCCCCGGTGTGTTCGAGTCCTATTACAAGAACCCCGAAAGCACCGCGTCCACCAAAGATGCCGAAGGTTGGGTCGCCACCGGCGATGCCGGGTTCATCGACGAGGAGACCGGGCATTTGCGGATCATCGACCGCGCCAAGGATGTGGGGCAGATGGCCGATGGTGGCATGTTCGCGCCCAAATATGTCGAGAATAAGCTGAAGTTCTATCCCAACATCCTAGAGGCCGTGGTGTTTGGCAACGGGCGCAAATCCTGCGCCGCGTTTATCAACATCGACCTCAGCGCCGTGGGCAACTGGGCGGAGCGCAACAATATCGGCTATGCGTCCTATCAGGAACTGGCCGGGCATCCCCGCGTGCTGGACATGATAAAGGACCACGTCGAAGAGGTGAACCGCAACCTCGCCGACGACCCGATGCTGTCGCATCTACAGGTGCATCGCTTTCTTGTACTGCACAAGGAACTGGACGCCGACGACGGTGAGATGACCCGCACCCGCAAGGTCCGCCGCAACGTGGTGTCCGACAAGTTCGAGGACCTGCTCGGCGCGCTCTATGACGGCTCGGACGAGATCCATACCACAACGGAAGTGACCTATGAGGATGGCCGCAAGGGCAGCATATCCGCCACGCTGAAGATCATCGACGCCAAGGTCGTGCCGGTGGCTGCCCCACAAAAGGAGGCGGCGGAATGAGGCCCCTGACGCGCAAGGAGACCCATCATGCTTGATGCCAGCGAAAGCTTTACCACCGAGGATGGCCGCACGATTGGCGGCGTGGTGATGGAGATGAAGAACATCACCCTGCGCTTTGGCGGGGTCACGGCGATCGAGGATATTTCATTTGATGTGCGCGAGGGCGAGATCCGGGCGATCATCGGCCCCAACGGCGCGGGCAAATCCTCGATGCTCAATGTCATCAGCGGGTTTTACAAACCACAGGAGGGCGAGGTCTGGTACAAGGGCGCGCGCCGCCCCGACATGAAGCCGTTTCAGGTGGCCCGCCAAGGTATCGCGCGGACATTCCAGAACATCGCGCTGTTCGAGGGGATGACCGTGCTCGACAATGTGATGACGGGCCGTATCCGTCAGATGAAATCCGGCATTTTCGCTCAGGCAATCTGGAAGGGTCGCGCCGAGCGCGAGGAAAACGAGAACCGTGCCGTGGTCGAAAAGATCATCGACTTTCTCGAAATTCAGCGCATCCGCAAAACGCCGGTGGGCCGCCTGCCCTATGGCCTCAAGAAACGCGTGGAACTGGCCCGCGCGCTGGCGGCAGAGCCGTCGATCCTGCTGCTGGATGAGCCGATGGCGGGCATGAACGTGGAGGAGAAAGAGGACATGAGCCGCTTTATCCTCGATATGAACGACGAGTTCGGCACGACCATCGTGCTCATCGAGCATGATATGGGCGTGGTCATGGACCTATCTGACCGGGTGGTCGTGATGGATTATGGCAAGAAGATCGGCGACGGCACACCCGACGAGGTGCGCGGCAATCAGGCGGTGATCGACGCGTATCTGGGGGTGGCCCATGATTGATGTCGCAACCGGACGCCGCCCCGTCCCCGGCGCGATCCGCGAAACACAACAGGAGGCCCACAATGCCTGAGCAGTTTATTTGGGGGGTAGAGGTTTTCTTCAACGGGTTGATGGCTGGCGTGCTTTATGCGCTTGTCGCGCTCGGCTTCGTGCTGATCTACAAGGCATCTGGCATCTTCAACTATGCCCAAGGCGTCATGGCGCTCTTTGCGGCGCTGACGCTGGTCGGGATCATGGAGGGGCAAGTGCCCTTTGCCCATCTGATCAACGCCACCTTCGGCACAGAAATCCACCATTTCGGCTGGCATGTACCCGCCTTTGCCGCGATCCTTCTGACGATGGTGGTGATGATCGCACTCTCGTGGGCGGTGAATACGCTTATCTTCAAGCATCTGGTGAATCAAGAACCGATCATCCTTTTCATGGCGACCATCGGTCTTGCCTATTTCCTCGAAGGGTTCGGGGACATGATGTGGGGCTCTGACATCAAGACGCTGAATGTTGGCCTGCCGCAGGGTATCAACCCGACCATCGACGAAGTCACATATGAGCTGTTCGGCTATGGGTTCTTTATCGACAACCTCGATATCGTGGCCACGGTCATCGCCGCAGCGCTTGTCTTTACCCTGATCGTGTTTGCCCAATACACCAAGCAGGGCCGCGCCATGCGCGCCGTGGCAGACGACCATCAGGCGGCGTTGTCGGTGGGCATCAGTCTCAATTTCATCTGGGTGATGGTCTGGTCGCTGGCGGGTTTCGTCGCGCTGGTCGCGGGCATCATGTGGGGTACCAAATCAGGCGTGCAGTTCTCACTATCGCTTATCGCACTCAAGGCGCTGCCCGTTCTGATGCTGGGCGGCTTCACCTCGATTCCCGGCGCCATCGTGGGCGGGCTTCTCATCGGGGTGGGTGAAAAGCTCTTCGAGTTTATCATCGGTGCCCCCTATCTGGGTGGCGCGACCGAAATCTGGTTTGCCTATGTGCTGGCGCTGATCTTTCTCGTCTTTCGCCCGCAAGGGCTGTTTGGCGAAAAAATCATCGAACGCGTGTAGCGGAGAAACAATCATGACCAAATTCATCGCTATCGCCAATGTCATCGCTTGGGCCGGATTCTGGGCCTTTGGCTACCTCGCGCTAAGCGCCGCACCGCAAGACGGCGGACAGATGGTGGTCGCCGCTCTTCTGGCCGCGGCCGGGGGTGGACTTGGCCTGACATGCTACCTCTGGCTGGCACGCCATGCCGAGGCCACAGGCTATGCCCGCCCCGCCAATCGGGCGGCGCAGGTCGAGGATGACGGGATTTACGGGGAGGTGCTCTGATATGTTTTACCGCGAGGCCGGCGATTTCAAGACATCCTACGCCGAGGACAGTCAGACCTTTCCAATCAAGTTCGACCGCTACCGCTATTACGCGGTCCTGTTGATCGCCTTTGCGATCGTGCCCTTCGTGATCAATGATTACTGGGTCAACGCGGTCTTTCTGCCCTTTCTGATCTATTCCATCGCGGCCATCGGGCTGAACATCCTTGTCGGCTATTGCGGGCAGGTAAGCCTTGGGACAGGCGGGTTCATGGCGGTGGGCGCTTATGCCGTTTACAAGCTGATGACCGGCTTTCCAGAGGTCAGCATCTTTTTCCACGTCATCGCGGCAGGCGGCATCACGGCGATCGTCTGCGTCCTGTTCGGCCTGCCATCGCTGCGGATCAAGGGCTTTTACCTTGCGGTGGCGACACTTGCGGCGCAGTTCTTTCTAGTGTGGCTCTTTAACCGGGTGCCGTGGTTTTACAACTACTCCGCCTCAGGCCAGATCAGCGCGCCCGAGCGCACGATCTTTGGCGTGGCGATCACCGGGGCCGAAACACTGCCATGGGCCGCGTATCTATTCTGTCTCGTCTTTTGTGCAGGCAGCGCGATCCTTGCACGGAACCTGACGCGGGGCATGGCCGGGCGCAAATGGATGGCCATCCGCGATATGGATATCGCCGCCGAGATCATCGGCGTGGACCCGCTGCGCGCCAAGCTGTCGGCCTTTGCCATCTCGGGCTTTTTTGTCGGCCTGTCGGGCGCTCTCTTCTTTGCGGTCTACCTTGGCGCGGTCGAGGTGGGCGAGGTGTTTGGCATCAACAAGTCGTTTCTCGTGCTCTTCATGGTGATCATAGGCGGGCTTGGCTCGATCTTTGGGTCCTTTGCGGGCGCGGCGTTTCTCGTGCTGCTGCCCGTACTGCTCAAGAACGTGCTGGTGGGCACGATGGGCTGGCCCACGGACCTTGCCGCACATCTGGAATTCATGATCGTCGGCGGGCTGATCGTGGTCTTTTTGATTGCTGAACCACACGGGCTTGCACAGCTCTGGCGCGTGGCAAAGGAAAAACTGAGACTGTGGCCCTTCCCCCATTAGGGTGGGCCGCAGGCAGGTTGAAACTCACCCTAACGGGTGGGACGAAAACCGAGACATCGGATAAAAACCAAGGGAGGATAATACCGATGAAAACGAAACTCTTAGGCGCCGCGATTGCGGCCCTGATGGCCACTGGCCCCGCATTGGCGGAGCTGACCATCGTCGACACGAGCTATCGCACCGGGCCTTATGCCGCGAACGGCATCCCGTTCTCGGACGGATATCAGGATTACTTTACCCTGCTCAACGAGCGGGATGGGGGCATCGGCGGCGAGATGATCAATCTCATCGAGTGCGAAACCGGCTACAACACCGAAAAGGGTGTGGAATGCTATGAGGCCACCAAGGGCGAAGGCCCGTTGGTCTATCAACCGCTCTCGACCGGTATCACCTATCAGTTGATCCCCAAAGCGACCGCCGATGGCATCCCGCTTCATACGATGGGATATGGGCGTACCTCGGCCAAGGCGGGCGACGTGTTCAAATGGGTGTTCAACTACCCGGCCAATTACTGGGATGGCGCCTCTCTCGCGGTCAAGCACCTGCTGGAGCAGAACGATGGCGACCTTTCGGGCAAGTCGATCGCGCTCGTTTATCACAACTCCGCCTATGGCAAAGAGCCGATCCGCACGCTTGAAAGCCTCGCGGAAAAGCATGGTTATGACCTGACACTGCTGCCTGTTGATCATCCGGGGCAAGAGCAGAAATCACAGTGGCTGCAGATCCGCCGTGAAAAGCCCGATGCCGTGCTGATGTGGGGCTGGGGCGTGATGAACCAAGTTGCAATTCAGGAAGCGGTAAACATCCGCTACCCGATGGAAAACTTCATCGGCATCTGGTGGTCCGGCTCTGAGAATGACGTTCAGGCAGCGGGCGACCGGGCCAATGGCTACAAGGCGCTGACCTTCCACAACCTTGGAAGCGACTATCCGCTCTATGGCGACATCCAGACCCATGTTGTCGACAACGGCAAAGCCGCTGGTGCCGGCGATCAGATCGGTTCGGTGCTCTATAACCGGGGCATGTATGCCGCTATGCTGGCAGCCGAGGCCATCAAGACCGCGCAGGAAATGCATGGCGTGGCGGATATCAACGCCGCACAGATGCGCGACGGCATGGAAAACCTTGTGATGACCGAAGAAAAGATGGCCGGTCTTGGCCTTCCGAACTTTGGGCCGGAATTCACTGTCAGCTGTGAAAACCACGGCGGCAACGGCTTTGGTGCGGTGTCGCAGTGGAACGCATCAGCCGGTGAGTTCGAACTGATCACGGATTACTACCAGTCCGATCAGGAAATCCTCGCACCGCTCGTTGAGGAGGATTCAACGGCCTTCGCGGCAGAGAACAACATCACACCGGGCTGCTAAGCACGGTCATGCTTTCCGGTCGCGGCATCTGTCGCGGCCGGATTTTCGACTATCCGAAGAACGAAGAATGGCACCGGGCCAAGCTCTACCGGTGCAATCCGCAGGAGACATGAGCCATGGCAGAGGCCGCCGTCGAGACCAAAGAAGACCTGCTTGAGGTCAACAATATCGAGGTGATCTACAATCACGTCATCCTCGTGCTCAAGGGCGTGAGCCTGAGCGTGCCGAAGGGCGGGATCACAGCGCTCTTGGGGGGAAACGGCGCGGGTAAGACCACCACGCTCAAGGCGATTTCCAACCTGCTTAAATCCGAGCGCGGCGAGGTCACCAAGGGCAGTATCCGCTACCGCGGAGAGCGTGTGCAGGATCTGGTGCCGTCGGATCTTGTGAAAAAGGGCGTGATTCAGGTGATGGAAGGGCGTCATTGCTTTGAGCACCTCACGATCGAGGAAAACCTACTGACAGGCGCCTACACGCGCGGATCCAGCCGCGCAGAAATCGAGCGCGACCTTGAACTGGTCTATGAATATTTTCCGCGGCTCAAGGAACGCCGCAAGAGCCAGGCGGGCTATACCTCTGGCGGAGAACAACAGATGTGCGCCATCGGGCGCGCACTCATGTCCCGCCCCGAGACGATCCTGCTGGACGAACCATCCATGGGTCTGGCGCCGCAATTGGTGGAACAGATCTTTGGCATTGTGAAATCGCTGAACGAGGAAGAGGGGTACACCTTTCTTCTGGCGGAACAGAATACCAATGTTGCGCTGCGTTTTGCGCAATACGGCTATATCCTGGAAAGTGGACGTGTGGTAATGGACGGCCCCGCGAAGGACCTCAGAGAGAACCCTGACGTCAAGGAATTCTATCTCGGCATGTCCGACGAAGGGCGTAAATCGTTCCGCGATGTGCGCAGTTACCGCCGCCGCAAGCGTTGGCTGAGCTAAAGACACGCCAGCATCGCGACTGCATGAAAGGATGCTGACATGGCTCAGTTCTACGATGATCTTGAAACGCGGTCCCAAGAGGCGCGTCAGGCCGATCTGGCCCTTGACTTGCCACAGCAGATCGCCCGCGCACAGGCACTGCGGGGCTATGCAAAACATCTGGAGGGCATAGATGCGGACGCAATCACCTCTGTTGAAGATCTCGCCCGCCTGCCCGTACTGCGCAAATCGGACCTCAACGCGGCACAAGCGGCGCGCGCCCCGCTAGGCGGCTTTGCGGCACGCAAAGCGGCAGGGTTTGCCCATATTTTCCAAAGCCCCGGCCCAATTTATGAGCCGGGCGAGATAAGCCAGGATTGGTGGCGGATGGGGCGCTTTCTGAACGCCTGCGGGATTGGCGCAGGCGATATCGTACAGAACTGCTTTGGCTATCACCTGACACCCGCAGGCATGATCTTTGAAAGCGGGGCGCGCGCCGTGGGCGCCACGGTGCTGCCCGCTGGCACCGGCCAGACGGAGCTACAGGCGCGAGCGGCCTATGACATCGGCGTTACCGCCTATGCCGGGACACCGGACTACCTGAATGTCATACTCGAAAAAGCCGATGAGTTGGGGCTGGAGCTTGGTATCACCAAGGCGGCGGTCAGCGGCGGCGCTCTGTTCCCAACGCTGCGTCAGGCCTATGCCGAGCGCGGCATCGCATGTCTGCAATGCTATGCAACCGCCGATCTGGGCCATATCGCCTATGAAAGCGCCGCACAGGACGGGATGATCGTGGATGAAGGCGTGATCGTCGAGATCGTGACGCCCGGCACCGGCGATCCGGTCGCACCCGGCGAGGTGGGCGAGGTCGTGGTGACCACGCTTAACCCCGATTACCCGCTGATCCGATTCGCCACAGGCGATCTGAGTGCGATACTGCCGGGCACAAGCGCCTGCGGGCGGACCAACCTGCGCATCAAGGGCTGGATGGGCCGTGCCGATCAAACCACCAAGATCAAGGGCATGTTCGTGCGCCCGGAACAGGTGGCCGCTCTTGTAGCCCGTCACGATGGCATCAGGCGCGCCCGTGTCGTGGCCAGCCGTGAGGGCGAAATGGATGTCATGACAGTGAGGATCGAGGCCGAAGACGCCACATCCTCGGATTTCGACGAAGCTGTGCGCGAGACGCTCAAACTTAGTGGAAGGGTCGAAATCCTGACACCGGGCAGCCTGCCGAATGACGGTCTGGTGATTGAGGATCAGCGCAGCTACGACTAGGGCTTGGCAACAGGCTCAGGCGCCAGAAGGGTTTTCCGCACGTTAGAGAGTCGCCTCTCTGGCGCTGCTGGCCTAACTGGCGAGCTCTGGCAACTTGAGACCTATGAACGGCAGTCTAGGGGCGGTGTCGTTGGCTAAATGAGTTAGTCAGATCACACCCAGCTGACGCGCAACCATCACTGCATGTGCCCGGTTTCTGGCATCAAGTTTTTTACTGATAATACGCATATGCATTTTAATGTTCACTTCGGTGTTTGCCACAAGGTTGGCAATTTCCTTATTCGTCATACCCTCTGCAACCAACTTTAGGATCTGCTTTTCCTGATCCGTCATAGAACACGCTTCTGGTTTTTCTTGTGCAAAATCCGCGGGTATGAAGACCTGACCCGAAATCACTAGCCCAATTGCGCTTGCCAGTGAATTCAGGGGCATAGACTTGGGTATAATGCCCCGTACGCCTAATTTGATCGCAGCATCTGCAAAGCGCCTATCCGTTTCTCCGGAAAAGAGCACAACCTTCGTGTTACCTGCTCGTTTCATAAGCTTTTCAATGCTGTCGACCCCGTGCACGCCGGGCATACGCACATCGAGCATCAAGAGATGATATTCCTTTTCGGAGCAGAGTGCGGTGATGGCATCATCTAGGCACGCAACGACCGATGCTTCGAATTTTGGATCAGTTTCGAGCATGCGGGCGACCGCATCACCTACAATTTGGTGGTCGTCTGCAATCAGAACTTTAATTTGCTTTAGCTCGAGATCACTGCATACATCCATCATGTTCATATCAGACCTTTATCTTGTAGTATAAGGTACGGGGCAATTAGCCCTGATGCTCTCCATTCAGCACGACACTTTAGAGATAAGTTAGCATCCCATGTGTTCAACATAGGCCAATGACATGGTCAGGCTAACTCATTCCACTCGTTAGAATTTTTCACACAAAAAATACAACAAAAAAGCTAAATACTTATCTTAAGACATCGCATTCTCGCTTACGATTCGTATTCAATTTTTTGTGTCCGTTCTCTCACTAAGCTCGAATCAATCCCAAGAAATTGAACCAAACAAATCTGGCGACACATAGACTTTATCCAAAGATATCCATCTCTTGCCAAAGAGTTCATTTAGAAAAATAAGATAGAAAGACTTAACGGTCAAGACAATTTAGGAAGATATGAAATCCATACTAATGGCAAGTAAGGTGATAATGTGAATAAGATAATGTCTCGCGCAGGATATAATTCTGATGGTGATGCAGAAGCAAAGCTGTTGGAAGCAGTTCAAAATTGTAAATGCTCTGTAGCCGTCGTGTCTTCTCCTGACGAAATCAACACCTCCGCCAAACTTAACCCCCGGAGCGTCTTGGTCCTTAAGTCTACTGACAAAGTTGAAAACATAGGCTACGATATCACCCTACTGACGAGCTTTTTAGATGCTCCAGTCATTCTATATCTCCCCCAGCACGACGAGGTTGCAGAGATAGTCGGCTTGCGGACCGGGGCTTGGGACGTCTTGAACGCTGATATGTCTGTGACGGTCCTATCTGAACGTCTGAAGGCAATATCCCAACGATACGTGCTTACTGACGTTAAAAGCGGAACTGGCAACTCATCTTATGATGAGAAGAAGAACGTTGTTTCGATAGACAGCGCAAATTCACTTTTGGTGGTCGACTCGCAAAAGGTTGATGTAACAAACGCAGAATGCCGTATCCTTGAGGCATTGCTGTCACGCGCAGGGAGTGTTGTAAGACGCGAGGAACTTACTCCCCTTTTGTATAATGTTGGTAAGACCGGTAAAAACCGCTCAATCGACAACATCGTGAAACGCATAAGGCAAAAGTTGCGCGAGCAGCAGATTAGCTCTGACCTTATTCAAACCGTATATGGGTCTGGGTATCGAATGGCGAAGCATGTCTTGTGCGACGTACAGTAATGTACCGACACTGTCATATGAGTCCTCACCGGTGTGCAAACTGCAGTTAAAGTGTTTCGCTTTTAATCCGATACGTCGGGTAAAGGCGAAACGCCTCGGGTCAAACGGGCAGCGAAAGCGTCAACGTTAGGACAAAGTCGGGTGCGCATCACTGTTAATAGGCCATGCTATGTGAACAGTTGTGCCAGCACCAATTTTGCTTTGAAACCATATAGCGCCGTTATTGTTTTCTATGATCTCTTTGGCGATATGAAGACCAAGGCCCCTTGATTTTAAGGCCTTAGTAGAGACGTTCCGTTTGAAAATGTTTTTGCACATACTTGGATCCACGCCGCTACCGTGATCTTTTATAGATATCAGTGCATAGGTACTCCTTAGATCGAAGCTGCCGATATCCGGGCTGCATCGTGGTGGGCGCTCTTGCACAGGGGCAACTCTGACTTCTACAGCGCCATCGTTGTCAGACTGACAGGCATTCATCATAAGATTAAACAACAATTGAACAAGTTCGACACGGTTGGCTTGCACGATTGGCTGTGTGCACGGAAAGGATTTCTCTACCTTATTTCTTTTGATGCGCTCCGGACCAAGGAGCAGTACCGTATCGGATATAACATCACAAAGGTTTAACGTGGTTTGCTGGCAGTTCTTGTGGTTGATACTGTCCATGGATCTGATCAAGTCTTCCGCAGTGTCCATAGCTATGGAAATCACATCCAGCGCATAAGTAAAGTTCTCCCCTCCCCGTTCGGAGCGTTCAAGAAGGGCGACACAGCTTCGAACGGAAACGACAAGACTGCTTAAATCATGGCTGACGTTTTCAGTCGTTTTTCTGATTTTCGCCATTTCGGTTTTAGAATTAAATCTTTTAGTTGTTTTCTTTTGAAACAATGAATCACGATCGTCCAAATTTGCTTTGTGGCCTGTGCAAAGGTAAGTGCCGTCTTCATTTCTTTTGACATCAACTGATAGATTCACAATTTTACCATCACGGTCAACGCATGAAACAAATCCACTCCAAAATTCAAATAGCTTTAAAGTTCGTATGGCTTTTCTGAAAGTTTTGGCAGCGTTGGTCGGCTCTAGAATGTCCTTAAGGAAAACACCATGTGGCAAAAACTTTTCACTACTTCCAAAGTGCGCTTGGAAGGTTGAATTGGTATACACAAACTCACCATCAGGGTTGATGATAACAAGCATTCGGCTTTATGGCCTTAGGTTATATTTTTTAAAGTGACCCAGTGTTTCTTACACTGAAGTTTTCCAACGCCGCGGTGATACCCTTGGATATCTGCGTATGACCAACCGGTTTACAAAGGGTGGCATCACAAATTGCCGACCGCTCACTGGAGAAATCATTATTGGTCGTACGACCCGAGATCAGTAAAACACTAACTCTTGGACATGCCTTTCGGAATTCAATCATTTCATCCACGGAGTCCAAATCGTCCTCCATGAGATCAATGTCTATCGCCAAAAGGTCCCATTTATCAGATGAGCTTACGATCGAGGACAACATTGTGTCAACCACATTAAAATGGTGGACTACATGTCCGAGATCCGTCAATTCCAAAGCCAGCATCGCTCCTTGCGCATCATCAGGCGCAAGGAGAGCTAATCTGAGCGACGAAGTTTGTGAACGTTCGTTTACTCCGCGCCAAATCTCTTGTTCCACAGAATTTTTCGATTCTAAGTCAGAGTACATGGGCAAGCCATATCCAGCTTTATTTTCATGGGGCAAATCATGCAAAACAAACGTCACCATAATTGTAAGCCCCTGAACGAACGCCCAAAGCCCTAACGTCACCGGCAACGAAACCGTACCAGTCGAAAATAGAAAGAATGTGAGCAACGCAATAGCCGTCGACGCCAGCGTAACAGCCAGTATATGACCCAGCTCCATGAAACCTCACCACTCTTGGCATATCGGCGATGCCGCGTGACCTCGGAAAACCCTTGATGTTCGGAACCACACCCGACCGATCCGCCACTACAGGCAATCTGGTCGCAATTACTCTTTATTTTTCGATCTGCGCTATCCTGCCGACGAATAATTGTCGCATTGGCACTGCCGATTTTATCACAAAAGTATCTGATCCAAGTGTTTATATACTATGGATTTAGAAGACTACTCTTTTTCAATATGCCCAAAAATATCTTTCGACAAATATGTCATCTATAGACGGGCCACTGGGTCGCAAAAATAAAAAACCATGTGACGCCATTGACGCCATTAATTAGGCAAGGTCGCAGCCATGCTCTCTCGTTTGGCAAATCCTTCGTACCAGTCTGCCAGTCCGGCATGATCCGTGCGCCAATCGCGCGATGCGTGACGGAAATCCAGATAGCCAAGCGCGCAACCAACCGCGATGTGCCCTGCATCGAGCCGTCCGCTCAGATGTGCCAGCCAGCGGGTCTCAAGCGCAATCAGGCTGCGTGTTACCCGCGCCCATTGTGCTTCTATCCAGTCGGGCATCACCTTGTCTTCGGGGCGAAAGCGCGTCTCGTAGACCATCGTCAGAGCGGCCTCCAGGATGCCGTCTGCGGTTGCCTCAAGCGTAAGAACTTCCCAAATCCGGCTCTCGGGGTACAAGCCCCCTCCCGCACGCGCATCGAGATAGCGGCAGATCACCCGGCTGTCGTGGATCGCGGGGCCGTCATCACGGATAAGCGCGGGGATCTTGCCAGCCGGATTCGCAGCGGCCACTGCCGGATCTGTCTGCATCGGGGTCGTGGCCACGTTGACCACCTCGGTCTCGTCGATCTGGCCAGTTTCGATCAACGTAACCTTGACCTTTCGTCCAAAGGGGGAGGCGGGGGCGGTGTAAAGCATCATGTCGCAGGCTCCGTTGATCTGCCCTGAGCAAATGTCAGCCGGGCGGTGCCTGCATCATATCCGAGATGTCATCCGTGCCCATCCCCTGTCTTGCTTCGCGCAGCGGATCGGCGGCGCGCAGGCGCACGTCATCCGGCTTGTTCTGGCTCAACTTCCATGTGCCGTCGATGGCGGTGACGCTCATGCGCACCGGCACGATCTGGCGCATCATTCGCTCCATCACATCCGGCGTCATCTTGGTGCTGGTCCAAGGTGTCTTCGGCAGCAGACGATCCTCGAACACCGCCGATTGGCGATCCAGAAGATCGTGCAGACTGTCCTCGGGCATCAACGCGATCTCACCCGTCAGGTGCACTGCCACATAATTCCATGTCGGCACCTGATCGTCGATCCCGTACCAGTCGGGCGACACATAGGAATAGGGCCCCTGTACCGCGAGACGTGCTGGTGCCGGCGCGCTGAGCAGCCGCATGATCGGGTTGGAGCGAACGAGATGCAGCTCGACCTGCGCCCCGTCTTCGGACAACAGAAAAGGAACATGACTAACCAGAGGCGCGCCCTCTGCCGTCACGGCCAACATGCCGAACGCGGTGTCGCGAGCAAAAGCAATGTTGCGCGTGCGCTCTGCCTTTCGAAAGCTCGGGTTCGGATGCATGGCTGGCCTCTTTGCTACAGCAAAGATCGTATGACCTGCGCCAAAAAGCCAGACAACAATTGTACGCGAAACAAGATTGCGGGATCAGGCCGCGATCAGCGCGGTCTCGGTTTTACCGATAACTGTCGCAGGTACGATCCGGCCCTCGGGGCGATCCTCGGCAAAGCTGACTTCGGTGAATTGCTCTGTCCGGCCCATGCGGGGGTTTTCCATCAGCACTTGGTGGTGGCACCCCTGCTGCGCGGCCAAATGCGCCTCGACCCGTGCTGCACCCGCCATGCGCAGGCGTGCTGCACGCTCCTTGATGAGGCGACCATCGACTGCGGGCATGCGTGCCGCGGGCGTACCTGCCCGCGCGGAATAGGGAAACACATGAAGCCAGGTCAGGTGACACTCTTCAACCAGCCTCAACGAGTTTTCAAACGCCGCTTCGGTTTCGGTTGGAAAGCCCGCGATGATGTCGGCGCCAAAGGTCATATCGGGCCGCAGGCGCCGCGCCTCTTGGGCAAATGCGATCGCATCTTCGCGCAGATGCCGTCTCTTCATACGCTTAAGGATAAGGTTATCCCCATGTTGCAGTGACAGGTGCAGATGCGGCATCAGGCGCGGCTCTGTTGCGATGGCCTGCATCAGGTTCTCGTCCACCTCGATCGAATCGATGGAACTGATCCGCAGGCGCGGCAGATCCTGCACCAGCCGCAGGATGCGCATCACCAGATCGCCCAGCTTTGGCTCACCCGGCAGATCCGCCCCCCAGCTTGTCAGATCCACACCCGTCAGCACCACCTCGTTATAGCCCGCCTGCACAAGCCGCTTGATCTGATCCACCACCACCCCGGCGGGGACCGACCGCGAATTGCCACGCCCGAACGGGATGATGCAAAAGGTGCAACGATGGTCACAGCCATTCTGGACCTGCACATATGCCCGGCTGCGTGTGCCGAACCCATCTATCAAATGCCCGGCCGTCTCAGTCACGGACATGATGTCGTCGACCTGCACCCTTTCGGTCTCGCCGATAAAATCAGCAGCAAGACCGGCCCATGTATCGGCCTGCATCTTTTCGGTATTGCCGATCACGGCATCGACCTCGGGCATGGCGGAAAATGTCTCTGGCTCGGTTTGCGCGGCACAGCCCGTCACGATCAGTCGCGCGTCAGGGTGGTCACGGCGCAGGCGCCTGATTTCCTGTCGCGCCTTGCGCACGGCCTCTGCGGTGACCGCACAGGTATTGACGACCACAGCGTTTTCCAAACCAGCTTGCCCGGCAAGGTCTTTCATCGCTTCGGTCTCATAGGCGTTAAGCCGGCAACCCAGCGTGGTGAACCGTGGCGCGCTCATGTGATTGTCTCCAGGAAGTCAGCCGTCAGGACACCATCGCAGACATGCGTCGTCGGCCCCGTCATCCAGACGCCATCGTCTCGCCAGTCAATATGCAATGTGCCCCCATCGAGGTCGATACGCACCCGTGGCCCGGTCAGCCCCCGCCGAACCGCCGCCACAGCGGTCGCACAAGACGACGAGCCCGACGCAAGCGTTATGCCGGCGCCACGCTCCCATACACGCATGCGGATATGATCAGGCCCGACGATCTGTGCCACCTGCACATTGGTGCGCTCAGGGTAAAGCGGGTGGGCCTCATATCGGGGGCCGAACTGATGCAGCGGCAGCGCCTCTGCATCCTCAACGAAAAAGGTGCAATGCGGGTTGCCCATGCCGGTTGCCGTCGGTCCGCCCTCAATGGGCAGTTCCAACGTCTCCATTTCTTCAGCCAGCGGGATCTCATCCCATGCAAGCTGCGGCTGCCCCATATTGACAGAGGTCAGCCCGCCACCTGCGTCATGCGCATAAAGATCGCCGCGTGCCGTGGTCAGGTGCAGATCCGTTTTGCCGGTCTCTTGCATCAGGAACCGCGCGATGCAGCGCGTCGCGTTCCCGCATGTCCCGGATGTGGAGCCATCCGCATTCCAGAAGGTCAGATGCGCGTCGCCTGCGCCCGTGCCGATCAGCGCCAGCTGGTCAAATCCGATCCCCATCCGCCGGTCACCGATGGCACGCGCTAAGGCTGGGGTCACGCCGATATCCCGCGCACGCCCGTCCAGTACGACAAAGTCGTTGCCCAGTCCGTGCATCTTCATGAACGGCAGCTTTTGTGTAAGGTCATCAACCATGAAGGGGCATATAACTGCGGCTCGAAGACGAATCCAGCATTCCCGTCATTTTCAACGCAATAGGGGTTGACCGCGTCCCGCCCTCTTTCTAGATACACCGCCTAGTGGGCCGTTAGCTCAGTTGGTAGAGCAACTGACTTTTAATCAGTGGGTCGCAGGTTCGAATCCTGCACGGCTCACCACTGAAATCAATGACTTGGCAATTGATTGGTGTTTGCTTTGCCCGGCGTGGGTGCCTCATAGGTGCCATAAAATCATTCGCGCAGATATAGCGATAGGCTTTGTCGCTCTCTACTTACCTCCCAAAGCTTAGCGGCAGGGTTACTTAACCTTTTCAACTTCAGCCTTGGCGCCTCGAACCTTACCCCACCCCTTCAAAACGCCCCCCCCCTGCGGCCTGAGTTTGGCCCTAGGGTCAGGCTTGATAACCAATAGATCACGAGAGCAGCGAGTGCGATGGCTGAGAGGAAGACTTTGGGACAGCGATCATATCGTATCGCCACCCGTCTCCAGTCCTTGAGCCTGCCGAACATAATCTCGATGCGGTTGCACCGCTTGTATCTCCGTTTATCGTATTTGACCGGCGTCTTGCGTTTCTTTTGGCCTTGGACACAGGCGCGGATCCCCTTGTCCTGCAACGCTTCTCTGAACCAGTCAGCGTCATAGCCACGATCTCCGAGCAGCCATTCGACGTTTGGCAGGCCGCTGAGCAGAGCCCGTGCTCCGATATAATCGCTGACCTGTCCGGCGGTGACGAACAGATCGATTGGTTTTCCTTTGCTGTCACAGATTGCGTGCAGCTTGGTGTTCATGCCGTCCTTGATGCGACCCCCTCTCTGGACATTTCCTTCGGAAATACCCTGCCGGG
>CBFHML010000111.1:0-5336 GCA_965656855.1 Roseovarius sp. | reverse complement strand
ACGGATTTGCAATCCGCTGCGTCACCACTCCGCCAACTCGCCGTCCTGTGGTGGCCCTGTTACAGGCTAGATCCCGCTCTTAAATTCTTGTTGGCGCCTTGTCCAGCCCCGGTTGCGGACCTGATGTGCTCTTTTATGCGGCTCTGCCTCATGGTGTTGTCTGCAAAGATGGCGCGTGTGAGGTCGCCTTGGTCGGGGCGCCCGATGGGCATTGCCGGGTCCGAGGCTTTATGGCAAAAGCTGCTCAGAGCCCCGAAACAGAGAAGTTTATCGCATGACGGATTACGCCCAACGCCGCACTATGATGGTCGACACGCAGGTCCGCCCGGCGGATGTGACGAAATTCCCGATCATTGATGCGATGTTATCGGTCCCCAGAGAGGCCTTTCTGCCGCGCAGTCTGCGTGAGGCGGCGTATATCGGTGAGAATATCGACCTTGGCGGTGGCCGTGTCATGCTGGAGCCGCGCACGCTGGCCAAAATGCTGGACGTGTTGGATGTTCAGGCCAACGAACTGGTTCTGGATCTGGGGTGTGGTTATGGATATTCGGCAGCGGTGATCGCGCGGATGGCAGAGGCTGTCGTGGCGGTCGAAGATCAGGACGCCCTGCGCTCCGAGGCGCAATCGGTTCTCGCAGAGCAGAGTGCCGACAACGTTATCGTGCAAGAGGGTCTGTTGGCGGCGGGCGCGCAAGAACATGGGCCCTTTGATGTAATCTTGATCGAGGGTGCGGTGGAGCATCTTCCCGACACGCTCTTGCAGCAGCTGAAAGAGGGCGGGCGCATTGCCTGTCTTTTCGCCGAGGGCGCGCTTGGCGTCGTGCGGATCGGATACAAGCTCGACGGGCAGATGAGCTGGCGGTTCGCCTTTAATGCCGGGGCGCCGGTGCTGGCCGGGTTCGAACGGCACGCGGCATTCACGCTTTGAACACTCAAGTCAGGAGACCCGGAATGATCGGAACGATGACACGCTGGTGCGGTGCCGCCTTTTTGGCTGGTCTGATCGCGGCGATGCCTGCCACGTCCAAGGCGGAGACGCTTGCGGATACATTGGTGAGCGCCTACGAAAACAGTGGTCTGCTGGAGCAAAACCGCGCGTTGCTGCGGGCCGCGGATGAAGACGTGGCCGCGATCGTGTCTGAACTGCGCCCGATCCTCAACTGGTCGGCTGATGTTACTCGAAACTTTGGCCGCACCCGCACGGCAGGGGTGCCCAGCCCTCGTAGCACGACGGATCTTGGTGTGACTTTGACATTGGATTTGTTGCTGTATGACTTTGGGCGCACAGCGTACCGTGTCGACGCGGCCAAGGAATCGGTTCTGGCGACCCGGCAGCTTTTGCGTGGCATCGAGCAGGATGTTCTTTTGCGGGCCGTCTCTGCCTATCTGGATGTGCGGCGCAACGGCGAGTTTGTCGCCCTTCGTGAAAATAACCTGCGGCTTTTGCGGCAAGAACTGCGCGCCGCGCGGGATCGCTTTGAGGTAGGGGAAGTGACCCGCACAGATGTGGCACAGGCCGAAGCACGGCTTGCCGAGGCGCGTAGCGGGCTTGCCGCGGCACAAGGCAACCTGCAGCAGGCAATCGAGGAATATCGCGCGGCGGTGGGCCGTGCTCCGGGATCGCTTCAGGCGCCGCGTGCGCTGCCGGATCTGTCGGGCACGGTTGAACAATCGCGCGCCGTGGCCTTGCGCAACCACCCCAGTATTCTTGAGGTTCAGCACCAGGTTGCCTCGGCGGACCTGACCATTCTGGCCGCCGAGGCCGCGATGAAGCCAACGGTCAGCCTGACCGGGCGGAGTGGCCTGCGCGAGGATGTCGATAGCAGTGATTTCTCTCGCACTGGAAGTATTGGTGTGTCTGTTTCCGGGCCGATCTATCGCGGTGGTCTGCTAAGTTCGGCTAAGCGTCGTGCAATGGCGCTGCGCGATTCGCAGCGGGGCAATCTGCATACGGTGAAGCTGGCAATAGACCGGGATGTGGGCAACGCCTATGCGAACCTGCGCGCGGCGCAGGCAGTGCAGCGGTCCAGCCGTGAACAGGTCCGCGCAGCACGCGTCGCCTTTCGAGGGGTGCGCGAAGAGGCCAAACTGGGCGCGCGCACGACGCTTGACGTGCTCAATGCTGAACAGTCTTTGTTGGATGCCCAGACCAACCTGATTTCTGCTGATACTGATGTAATTATCGCCGCCTACACCGTTCTTGCGTCCATCGGAGAGCTGACGGCGCAGGACCTGAATCTGGATGTTCAGCGTTATGATCCGGCCGGTTATTATAATCTTGTCAAGGACGCACCGGTGCCGATCAGCCCTGAGGGCGAAAAGCTGGACCGTGTGTTGCGTGCACTAGGGAAAGATTAAAAGCTTTTCTAACATGTTGTGCGAATAGTGGCGTGAGAGTACAGTTCACGTTGAGGAAAAATGGTTGTTGAGCATGTCAGACCCCGTTTCGAACAGGGAAATCGAGGATGTTCTGTCGTCTATCCGGCGGCTGGTTTCCGTTGAAAAACGCGGGGACGGTCAGGATGCGTCCGCGCGTCACGATACATTGCCAGGGACCGTAGCAGATCACGCCGAGGATGCGTCGCAAGACCGCGTCGCGGCCGATGCCGACGACGATAAGCTTGTTCTGACCCCGTCTTTTCGCGTGATGGATACGCACGAAGAGCCTGAGGATGTGTCCGGCTCTGTGCCAGAGCGCGGGGAGGACAGCCTGTCTCTGGAGCAATGGCATGTTAGCCCGGCGGATACGGACGCTGAGCCTGCGGCATCAAGCGACCCTGGCAATGATGACTCCGAAGCGGAAACACAGGAGGCCGCGGCGCAGGATGACGAGGAAGCGTCTGCACAGACGCCCGATCATGTGGACGCGGCGCAGGAGGTCCAAGAAGACGACGAGCACATGGCCGAGGCAGAGGCCGTTTCCGAGGACGAAGAAACCGGAGACGCGGATCGTGAACTTGAAAAGCGGATCGCCGAGGTAGAGGCAGCCGTGGCCGCGCAGCACGACGATTGGGAAACCGAAGCCGAAGGCCCCGACGACTATTACGCTCAGCGGGCAGAGCCTTTGCCATGGGAAGACTACACTAGTAAGACAAATATCTCGCCGGCGGCCAGTCGCTCGCTAGATGACCCTGATTGGGCTGAGGCGGGCGTAGACAAAGACATGAGCCCCGACACGGATCCCCAGCACGAGGATGATCCATCGCAGGATGCGACATCGACCGAGGCAGAGATCCTTGCCGCCATGCGCAAAAGCAGGACAGAGGCGCTGTCACGTAGTGGGATGTCCGATGTCACGGACAATGAGTCAGAAGAGACGATTGATTTCACGTCCAGCCGTGGTCTGGACATCAGCCCCGATGAGGGTCCTCTGGGGCAGGACATGCAAGAAGATGCCGCTGGCTCTGACAGCGATACAGGCGACAATTCGGACGGCCCGACCGACTGGTATAAAGAAGACGCCATACTGGACGAGGACGCCCTGCGCGATCTTGTTGCGGATATCGTGCGGCAGGAATTGCAGGGCGCGCTTGGCGAACGCATCACGCGCAACGTGCGCAAGCTGGTCCGCCGAGAGATCCACCGCGCGATGATCGGACAGGATTTGGACTGACCGTCTCTCAGACGGCTGGTGGTTGCGCCAGACGCAACAGCAGATCCAGATCCATATGCGTTTCCAGATGCTGTGCCAACATGTCGAGAGTGTCTTCGACCTGTGCGTCAAAGGCGATATCGGATGGCGCGCCCAGTTCCCCTAGATAGGCCGCACGAAACTTGTCTGATGCAAACAGCCCATGCAGATAGCACCCGCGCACGCGCCCTGTGGTGTTTGTGGCCCCCTCGGGCCGGTCGCCGATCCGCAGCCAAGGACGCGCCGCATCCGAGCCATCCGTGGTGCCAAGATGAATCTCATAGCCAGCCACCGGATCGCCGGTCGGCAGGTACACGGCATCGGTAAGCGACAGATGCTTTTGCGGGCGCATCACCGTTGTCACGTCCAGATGGCCCAGACCGGGCACTGAACCGGGCTCGCCTTCCAGCCCCTCTGGATCGGCGATCTCACGTCCAAGCATCTGGTAGCCGCCGCAAATTCCCAGAACATGCCCGCCGCGCCGGATATGTGCCGCAAGGTCGATATCCCATCCATTGACACGGAATGCCGCCAGATCGGCGATGGTGGATTTGCTGCCGGGGATCAGCACCATATCGGCATCGCCGGGCAGGGGGCGTCCCGGCTCTATGATCTCGACACTCAGCCCCGGCTCTGCGCTGAGCGGGTCCAGATCGTCAAAATTGGCGATCCGGCCAAGCCGGGGCACCGCCACTTTGAAACCCGCACGCGGGGTCGAGCGGATGTCCATCACATCCTCGGCAGGCAATCGCCACGCATCGGCGAACCACGGGATGACCCCCAGAGAGGGCCAGCCTGTGCGCTCGCATATGGCGGTCACGCCCTCATCAAAGAGGCGCACATCGCCGCGAAACTTGTTCACGGCAAATCCCTTGATCCACCGGGCATCCTCGGGCGGCAGGATGGTCTGCGTGCCCACCAGCTGCGCGATGACGCCGCCCCGGTCGATATCGCCCACCAGCACAACAGGCACGCCCGCCGCCTCGGCAAAGCCCATATTGGCGATGTCGCCTGCGCGCAGGTTGATCTCTGCAGGGCTGCCCGCGCCCTCGACCAGCACCAGATCGACAGTCTCGCTCAGCCTTGAAAAGCTTTGCAGAACGGCGCCCATAAGCTCGGGTTTCGCCTTGGCGTAATCGCGCGCGCGCAGGGTGGCAAAGCGTTTGCCCTGCACGATCACTTGCGCGCCTGTATCCGTCTCAGGCTTGAGCAGTACGGGGTTCATATCGGTATGTGCCGGTCGCCCGGCGGCGAGCGCCTGCAACGCCTGTGCGCGGCCGATTTCGCCACCATCCACGGTCACAGCGGCGTTGTTGGACATATTCTGCGGCTTGAACGGCGCAACCGACAGACCACGCCGCACAAAGGCCCGCGCGAGCCCGGCAACGATCATCGACTTGCCCACGTTCGAGCCAGCGCCCTGTATCATGATGGACTGTGCCACGGTTCGCCCCCATAGTGCTCAGCGTCGGATACAAGCCCCCCGACCCGGTGGGAAGAGATGAATACACCTGCACATGTGATTTTCGCCCTCGCGGCCTTTGCGCGGCCAGAGGATCGGCGCCGCACGGCAGCGGCGGTGGCGGGGGCCATCGGGCCTGATGTATCGCTTTATCTGATGGCGGGGGTGTCTCTTTTTATCCTTGGCAACAGCCCGCAGGTGGTCTTTGGCGAACAGTATTTTTCCGACGCGTGGCAGGCTGTG
>CBFHML010000110.1:0-6329 GCA_965656855.1 Roseovarius sp. | reverse complement strand
GAATGCCACGATGCATGACACCCTATCAGCAGAATTTCCAGACCTCGGGTTGCTCAATCGCCTGAAATACTCCAAGAAGTGACCGAGGCCTTCCGCGCCTACGAGGCCGCGCTGATCAGCAATGATGTTGAGACGCTTGATGCGCTCTTTTGGACAAGCCCGCATGTCATCCGTTATGGCATCACGGAAAGCCTGCATGGGCACGATCAGATCCTCGCCTTTCGCAAGGCGCGCCCGTCCACAGGGCTGGATCGCGACTTGCACAATACGGTCATCACGACCTTTGGCCGCGACTTTGCCACCGCCAACACCGAATTCACCCGTGACGGCACAGACCGCATCGGGCGCCAGAGCCATGCTTGGGCGCGCCTGCCCGAGGGCTGGCGGATCGTTGCGGCCCATGTATCGCTGATGGAGCCTTAAAGGCCGTTCCGTTTCTCAGTAAATACCCGGCCTTGCCCCTTGGTTTCTGCGCCCTGTGAAGGCGCCGTCACAGGCGTCTGGCCCGTCACGACAGACCTCTGACCGTGACACCGGTCAAGGCTATGTATATCGGGATGTGCGGTACCTTTGCCGCTGAAATAGGCGCCTGCGCGGATCTTGTGGTGATCCATGTGACAATGCACATGATGGCCTTGGCCACATTCACCCAGCCGATATATGGGTTCACAGACGGCAAGCCGGCCTTTACCCATGCTCTGCCGCACCTGCATTTGCCCGGAGGGACAAGGATGAAAGACACGGTTAACGCATTTGTCGAGATGCTAGAGATCCCCGGCGCAGAGCACGGACCGCTTGAGGGCATGACCTTTGGCGTCAAGGATCTGTACGATGTCGCCGGGCGCGTCGCGGGCTGCGGCAACCCGGAATGGCAGCGCACCCATCCGCAGGCCACGGCCCATGCGCCCGCCGTCGCGGCGTTGCTGGATGCAGGCGGGCAGATGGTGGGCATGACCCACACCGACGAGCTGGCCTACAGCCTGATGGGGGTGAATGCGCATTACGGCACGCCGGTGAATTCCGCCGATCCGCGCCGGGTGCCGGGGGGCTCGTCCTCGGGCTCTGCCGCAGCGGTGGCCGCCGGGCTGGTGGATTTCGCCTTGGGCAGCGATACCGGTGGGTCGGTACGCCTGCCCGCGTCCTTTTGTGGCATCTGGGGCATCCGCACCAGTTTCGGACATATCAGCCTGTCGGGTGCGATGCCTTTCACCGATAGTTTCGACACCGCCGGTTGGTTCGCCCGTGATGCGGCCACAATGGACAAAGTCGCACAAGCCTACGGTCTGCAACCGGGGACAGCGCCACGGCGCCTGCTCTTGCCGGTTGATATCTGGGCGCGCGCCGGGGCGGATACGATCAACGCGCTGGCGCCTGCGCTGGCCCGGCTTGAGGCGGCGCTTGGCCCGGCCCGGCCGGTGCGCATCAGCCCTGAGGGGCTGGAAATATGGCACGAAACCTTTCGCATCTGTCAGGCCTCAGAGATATGGCACGTGCATGGTGACTGGATCAGCCAGAACACCCCTGATTTCGGGCCGGGCATCCAGCAGCGGTTTGAGATCGCGTCACAAATCAACGCAACAACAGCGCAGGCGCAACAGGCCGAAAAGGCGCGGATCGCGGCACATATCCGCGCGTTGGTGCCGCCCGATTGCGTGCTTGTCTTACCGACAAGCCCCGGCCCCGCGCCGTTTTTGTCGGATCCTGACAGCGCGCTTGACGCCTTTCGCATGGCCGCCTTCGAAATGCTCTGCGTGGCGGGTCTGTCCGGTCTGCCGCAACTGTCCGTGCCGGTAGGCAAGGTGGATGGAGGGCCTGTCGGGCTTAGCCTTGTTGGGGCACAAGGGCAGGACCGCGCGCTTATTGCCCTCGCCAGTTCACTGGATCCCGCGCCGTAAGCCGCGTTCACCTCGTATGGCGCAGGTCCGCCCGTGCCCGACCCGATTGCCAAAACCAGCCCAAACGACCGCCTATGTGGCGGACGTTATGAAAATCATATTTACCCGGTATCGCTAATTTGCCTGCACAGAGGCCCCCAAAAGGGGACCGAGGGTCGGGCTTTGCGCTGTCTGTTTCCTTGGTGGAATCCTGAATCCGTCACCTAAACGCACATTTTTTGGGCTATAGTTTATATTAGCCTAAATATTAGGCTAATATTCTGATCTGCGGCCCCGGCAGTGGTCCATCGTGACAGCGCACGTTGAATTGAGCCCCGTGACCCCGAAAGGATGCGCGCATTAACACCTACAAACCTGGAGCCGAGACAATGACATCATTTACTGTGCCGAAATTCACGGCTGCGATCGCCGTCGCGACATCGCTTTTTGTGGGGGCCGCTTCTGCAGAGGTCATCAAGTTCCACCACGACCTGCCGGACACCTCTGCGCAGCATCGCGGTGCTGAAAAATTCAAAGAGCTTGTCGAGGCGAGCAGTGACGGGGCCTATACCGTCGAGATCTACGCGAACAACGCCCTTGGCAACGACGTCGAGGTCGCCCAGCAAATGCAGTTCGGGGCCGTGCAGGCCGCGCCGATCCCCACAGCCAAACTGTCGAACTTCAACCCGGCTCTGC
The DNA here is from genome assembly GCA_965656855.1 of Roseovarius sp. GTDB lineage: Bacteria > Pseudomonadota > Alphaproteobacteria > Rhodobacterales > Rhodobacteraceae > Roseovarius. The sequence goes on along the minus strand of CBFHML010000110.1, from coordinate 3,759 downwards.
AGTTGATCGACCTGCCTTTCCTGTTTCCCTCGGTCGAGGCCACCTACACCGTGCTCGATTCCCCCACCGTGGGCGGCAAGCTGCTTGATGGGTTGTCAGAGGCGGGTTTCGTCGGCGCCGCCTTTTGGGAGTCGGGCTTTAAACAGCTGACTTGCAACCACCCGGTAACCGGACCGACCGATTATGAGGGCCGCCGCGTCCGCGTGATGGAAAGCCCGCTGCTTATCGCGCAGTTCGAGACGATGGGCGCGACCGCGATCCCGATCGCCTTTACCGAAGTGTATTCGGCGCTTCAGCAAGGGGTTGTGGATTGTCAGGAAAATCCGATCGTCTCCATCAACTCGATGAAGTTCTACGAGGTTCAGGATTACATGATGATCTCGAACCACGGCTATCTGGGCACGGCGTTTATCTTTTCCAAGGTGTGGTTCGACCAACAGCCAGAGGACGCGCAAGAGATGCTTCTTGAGGCGGCACGCGAGGCAGGCAGCTATCAGCGCGAACAATCCATTGCCGATGCGGCCTCCTTGCTGGAGCAGATCGAGGCGGCAGGCACGACCGAAATCATCAATCTGACGCCGGAACAGCTGGCCGTCTTTGCGGATGCGATGAAGCCGGTACATGAAGAGTTCGCAGACAAGATCGGGCGCGACCTTTTGGATGCCGCCTATGCAGAGGTCGCAGCCGCAGCTGCGCAATAAAACAGGTAAAGGGCCGGATGCGAAACCACGTCCGGCCCTTATTTTTCGATGCGGGCGATCCCGCGCCCATACAGCCAACAAGAGCCTCAACATGCCCAGTCACGACCCAGATCAATCCGGCAAATCGCTGCTGCGCCGTCTTGACGATGCGACCCGGCGGGTGGAACACGCCATTGCGGGGGGGCTTCTCGTTGCGGCGGTGCTGATCGTGCTGGTGGATATCGTGCTGCGCGCGCTTGTTTCATACGCCCTTCCGTGGGCCGGAGAGGCAACGCGCTATGCGATCATCTGGCTGGTTTTCATCGCTGGCAGCATCGGGGCGCGCAATGGCGCGCATATTTCCATCGACTTTCTGGCCGAGACACTGCCACGCCGTTGGGCTGTCCGCATCGCGCGCGTGGCGGCGATCGTGTCGTCCTTTACCTGTGCACTGTTGACATGGTTCGGCGCCGACCTCGCGATGCAGATGCGCAATTTCGGACAGACCTCGCCCTCGCTCGAATGGCCGATGTGGATCATCTACCTGTCGGTGCCGTTTGGCGCAGCACTCATGAGCGTGCGTTTCCTGCAAAGCGCGTTTGACGTGTCCGCCACGGATGATGCGCGCCGCAAAGTCGCGCTCTCCGCAGCCTGAGGATTTCACAATATGCCGGTTATTCTCGCCCTTTCCCTGACCGGGCTTCTTCTGCTCGGTGTGCCGGTCTTTATCGTGCTGCTGCTGCCGGTGATCGGCATGCTCGAATTCACCACATCCACGCCGCAGATGCTGGTCATTCAGCGTTTCTTTTCGGGCATAGACAAGTTTCCGCTCATGGCGATCCCGTTCTTTATCTTTGCCGGCAACCTGATGGCTCAAGGGGGCATGTCACGGCGGCTGATTGATTTCGCCAGTGCCCTGATGCGGCCCGTGACGGGCGGCTTGGGGGTCACATCTGTCATCAGCTCGATGTTTTTCTCGGCGATTTCAGGCTCAAGCCCGGCCACGGTGATCGCCGTGGGCAAAACCATGCTCCCCGCGATGACAAGCCGGGGCTACGGACGGTCCTTTCCCATTGGAATCCTGATGAGCTCGGGCGCGCTTGGCATCATCATTCCACCGTCGATCTTCATGATCGTTTATGGCGCTGTGACAGGCGCCTCTATCGGGGCGCTCTTTATCGCGGGGATCGGTGCGGGGCTGGTGTATGGCCTGCTCTTTGTGGCTGTCGCGATCTGCTATGCGCGGCTGTCGGGGATGCAGGATGCAGGCGCGTGGAATGTCCGCGAGATCCTGATGACCGGGCGGGCCTGCATCTGGGGTCTGGCCGCGCCGGTTATCATCCTTGGCGGTATTTATGGCGGGATATTCACCCCGACAGAGGCGGCGGCGGTGGCCGTAGGCTATGCCGTTTTCGTATCCATGATTATCTACCGCGAAATGACGTGGAAGGGCATCTGGGGCTGCGCCATCGAAAGCGCCGTCACAACCGCACAGGTCATGATCATCATCGCAGCGGCATCGGTCTTTGCGTGGTACCTGACGACATCGGGTCTGTCGCAAACCGTGGGCGCGGCTCTTGCAGGCTTTGCCGAGAACCCGGTGCACCTGTTGCTGGTCATAAATCTGATCGTGCTGGTCGCGGGGATGATCCTTGACCCGAATTCGATCATTATCATCCTCGTCCCCTTTATCGCGCCAGTTGCGATCGCCGCCGGGGTGGATCCGACGCATCTGGGGATCATCCTTGCCGTGAACGCGGCCATCGGAATGTTTTCGCCGCCCTTCGGGCTAAACCTGTTCGTGTCGGTCAGTCTTGGTGTGACCTATCGAGAGGCGATACTTGGCGCGCTGCCTTTCATTGTGGTGGGCATCTTTGCGTTGATGATCATCACCTTTGTGCCAGCTATTACGCTCTGGCTTCCGGCGCAGTTCTATTCCGGGATATCGTATCGGTGACATGGTCGCTTGATCTGTCTTGATCCGCCATTTGCACATCACCCGCGATGAAAACAATCTTGGCGGGCGTTTCATCCGTAGATCCCAGATGATCCGCTCTATGTCACAAACGCGGACCACCTCCATCGGTCGTTTACTGGATCAAGGCGTGGCGGCTCAACCGTGTACCTGTCAGGGCAAATCAACGAATGGGACGGCGCGGTGATATTGGAAGGCCCGGCCCCCAATACCGAGGACTCCGTTCTGGCGGCCCGCAAGGCGGCGGAGATTTGCGCGCTCAACCTGCTTTACCGTCTGCGTGAGGCCGTGGATGGCGATCTCGACCGGATAGACTGCATTTTGGGTCTGGGTGGTTTCGTGAATTACGGTCCCGGCTGTCCACATCCTCCAAAGGTGATCGACGGGGCGACGGAAATCTTCCTCGCGCTCTTTGGTGAAAACAGCTGGCATGCGCACACGGCGGTCGGTGCGGCCAGCCTACAGGGCGTCGCGGAAATTCAGCATCAACTATAGAAACTAGCGCTACTCATCCGAGGCTCGCGGCACATTTCAACGACCCCCACGCCGCCCCCTGCTTACTACAGGATCGCCATGGTCTGCGCGTCACCGTACCGGCCGTCCTTCATCGTAAATCTCTTAAAATAACTTGCCGAGAAAATTTTACTTTTGAAACTCAATAATTTTTTTTGGGGGGGGGCACCTCAACATCAAAGCGTGGCAAGGCCAGCAAGGAGGCCAGGAAAAGTGCAGACCGTAAAGTATGGCGCTATTATGGCGACTCTTTGCCTCAGCTACAGCACAAATCAACCAATGACTATGAAATCGCTTGACTTTCCGTTGCTTCGTGGCAGAATTTCGTCAATAAAAAGGCAACCATGTCTCGCCGGCTGGGTCCAACCCTGAAAACGTATACGCGCTTCTGAGGCACAGGACGCGCCACACGCAAATGGGCAGGCTTTGTCGGAGGGCTTGAGAAAAGCCTGATACGACCAAAAAAAAGAGAAGGTCTGGCCACTTTGGCGAAGAGCTTCCTTCCGAGAGCAGTAAAAGACAAAAAGAGTAAAACCGTGAGACCAATTCATGAGGCGCCGAATCCCGGCGTCATCAATGGCACAAGAGAGT
>CBFHML010000109.1:0-28479 GCA_965656855.1 Roseovarius sp. | reverse complement strand
GCCTTATTTACAAGGCTCAAATGGTGCCCGGGGGCGGAATCGAACCACCGACACGAGGATTTTCAATCCACTGCTCTACCCCTGAGCTACCCGGGCATGGGGAACGCTGCGCGTTCGGGTGGGCGTCTTCTAGGATAGCGGTGGCGGGGTGTCCAGCAGGTTTTGCACTGATCAGTGGCGATTTTTCGGCGTGGCGTCCTCGGCCTCGGCATCAAATTCGCTTTCCGGCTCTTCCGCGCTTGGGACAGCGTAGCGGCCATGCAGCCAGTTCAGCAGATCGCGGTCCGCGCAGGCCTTGCTGCAAAAGGGGCGATGCGCCTTTGCGGCGGGCTCGTGACAGATCGGGCAGCTCATGTGTCCTCCTTGATAACAAGCGGCAGGCGGTCGCGCTTGCGTTGTAGTTCGAAATGTCCAAGCGGCGTCCAGCCAACCAGCGCCGTCTCTACCGCGTCCTTGCGAAAGGCCGCGCGCAGGGCGGATTCAAACGTCTTGCGGTCCTTCTTGGGCATTGGCGCGAGGTCCAGCACGATCTGCCCGCCAAGGCCGCGCAGACGCAGCTGCCGGGGCAAGGCCCGCGCGGCCTGCATATTCACCCGGATGCCGACGGCGTCCTGCGTGGGAGTGCCGGAATTCACATCGACCGCGACCAATGCGCGGGTCGGCTCAACATAAAAGGACGCGCCGCCCTCTAGCGGGACATGAGGGCTGCCAAGACGATCCAGCGTATCGAGCACCCCGAAATGGTCAAAGGCATCCGCCTCGTCGGCCCACAGATCGGGGCGCGGCCAATCGCGCCACGCAAGCGCATGCGGCCCGTCCCCCTCGACCAGCTTTTCGGGCTCTGTGCCCTCTTCATCGCCCAGCACCTGCACGGCAAGGTCGACCATCTGGCGGATATCCTCGGCGATCTCGTCGTCATCAGCGCCTTCGCAGGCCGAACGCAGAATCAGACCCAGAGCGCCGCGACCCTGCATCTCTTCCTTGGCGATCACGGTCAGCGCATCGCGGCGGTCATCATCGCGCAGGCTGCGCGATACGTTAAGGCCGGGGGCGCCGGGCGTGACAATAGCATAGCGACTTTTGAACAGGATTCGGGCGGTGACCGGAATAGCCTTGCCCGGCTCTGCATAGCCCGTCACCTGAACCAACAGCGCGCCCCCCGCGCTGACGCCTTTGACCTGCCTCAGAAAGCCCTGACCGTCCGGCGTGCGAACAAAAACACCGCCCTGCCCCTTGGCTGGCCGGTCGGCGATGGCGCGATAGATGGTGCCCGGACGCGGCTGATCGGCGTCGCGCAGCACATCCGTTACCACCCCGTCCTCGATCAGCGCGGCGGCCTCTGCCCCTTGCCACTGCCCAACGGCGATCACGCGTCCCTTCATACGGTTTCCTTCAGAATTGGATAGCCAGCCGCCTGCAAGAGACCGGCAGTTTCGCACAGTGGCAAGCCCACGACAGCGGTGAAAGAGCCGCTGATCCATGGCACAAAGGCGCCTGCGGGCCCTTGGATGCCATAGGCGCCCGCCTTGCCCTGCCAGTCGCCGGTGGCGAGATAGGCCTCGATATCATCTGGGGTCAGGCGCTTCATCCGCACGACCGTTTCAACGGCGCGTTCCCAGATTTTTGGCCCGCGTCGCAGCGCCACGGCGGTGATGACGCGGTGGCGCCGCCCCGACATGGCCCGCAAGAATCCCCCAGCCTCGGCCGCATCTAGGGGCTTGCCCATAATGCGCCGCCCAAGTGCCACGGTGGTGTCCGCAGACAGCACAAGATCGCCGTCATCAGCCGGGACAGCCTGCGCCTTTTCCAGCGCCATACGTATGCAATAGGGGCGCGGCAGTTCGGACTTGCGGGGGGTTTCGTCGATGTCGGGTGGGCGGATATCGTCCGCAACCACCCCGATCTGCGCCAGCAGGTCACGCCGACGCGGACTGCCTGATCCGAGGATCAAACGCATGCTTTATCAATCACTTACTTGAAGCGGTAGTTGATCCGACCCTTGGTCAGATCATACGGTGTCATCTCAACCTGCACCTTGTCGCCAGCCAGAACCCGGATGCGGTTCTTGCGCATCTTGCCTGCCGTGTGCGCGATGATCTCATGGCCGTTTTCAAGCTCGACCCGAAATGTCGCGTTCGGCAGGAGTTCCTTCACGACGCCGGGGAATTCGAGCGTGTCTTCCTTGGCCATGTTCTCTCCATTCGTTGCCGTCCCGTGTTTCGGGACGCGCTTTAAATGGGCCTATTCGCCCATTTTTTCAAGGACTTTATTAGCGCAGACGCTGCGGTGTCACATTGGCGTCCCGGCCGGTCTGTTCGGCCCAGTGGGCGCGGTTGAGAACCCCACCATCCGCGCGCACATGCGCGATCAGCGCCGGATCGACCGTGGCATATGTCCAGCCCGGCGCATTCAGCACGCCCTCCGCCAGCACGCCGGTTTCGGGAAAACCGGTATCAGGCGGGCAGAACACACCGCCCGCGCCGGTGGTGATATCGGCGACCTCGTTCCACTCTGCAGGGCCGACAAGCGAGGCCATGACGCTTACGCATTGTGCCTCAAGCGCGCGGGCCATCGCCCCGATCCGTACCCGCCAATATCCCGAAAGCGCCTCTGTGCAGGACGGGATCAAGAGCACATCGACCTCGGCCAAGGCCCGTCCCAGCAAGGGGAATTCGCAATCATAGCAAATCAGGATGCCGATCTTGCCAAGGCTGGTATCGAACACTTTCAACGGGCCTCCCGGCACCGCATGCATCGGGGCGCGTTCCCAGCGGGTCATGATCTGCTTGTCCTGATGGCCCATGGCCCCCGATGGCGCAAAGAACCGCGCGCGATTGACCGGCCGATCCCCAAGGGCGGGATCGTAGACCGGGGCAGACCCGGCAAGGATATGCAGCGCATGGCGGCGGGCCAGCTCTGCATGCAATTCATCCGCGCGAGCGATCTGCGCGGACACGGCGTGCAGCGACGGCTCTAGCTCTGCGGCCACCTCTGGTCCCTCCAACATGGCCAGTTCCATCCCGGCATATTCGGGGAAGACCAGCAGGTCCGCATCCTTGGCGGCGGCACTCTCTACCCAGTCGGTGATTTTATGCGCATAGGCCTCCCAGCTTGTCAGCGGGTCAAGAGGATAGGCGGCGGTCGCGATTTTCATGGTGCAGAACATCCTGCGTGTTGGGGAATATGGCAATCCTTAGCCGCTGGTTTCGGGTGTTGTACAGACCGCCCGCAGACGGAGAGGCGCTGATACGAAACACTCAGGTTTTCGCCAGTTCCGGTCTTTGCAAACGCAATGGGATCTCACGCGCCAGCCGAACGAGATGCGACATGAACGGCTTGTCCACATCATCGCTGCGGACGGCGGCATATAGCCGCTTGGTCACACCGCCTGCGGTCAGGGGGCGCGTGATGAATTCCGTGCTGGTGCGCTGTTCGCGCAGGACCCAATCTGGCAGCACCGCGACGCCCCGGTTGGAGGCGACCAACAGCAGGATCACCGCCGTCAGCTCGATCTGGCGCACCGCACGCGGCGCGACCTTGGCGGGGGTCAAAAGCTCGGTGAACACATCGAGCCGCGAGCGGTCCACCGGGTAGGTGATCAGCGTCTCATCCCGGAAATCCTCTGCCTCGACAAAGGGTTTGGCCGCCAGCGGATGCTGTGCAGAGGCAACAAAAAGCGGCTCGTAGTCAAAGAGCGGCTGAAAGGTGATGCCGGGGATCGTTTCAGGATCGGAAGAGACGACAAGATCGACCTCCTCCTTGCCCAAGGCGGGCAGCGCGTCAAAGGCAAGACCGGGGCGAATGTCGATATCCACATCGGCCCATGTCTGGCGAAACCGTTCCAAAACCGGGAAAAGCCACTCGAAACAGGCATGGCATTCGATGGCGATATGCAGCCGCCCCGCACTGCCCTGCCGCAATCCGCTGAATTCCGCCTCCAGCGCCTCGATCTCGGGCAGGACCTTTTCGGCCACCCGCAAAAGCCGCAGACCCGCCGCCGACAGCTTTAGCGGCTTGGAGCGGCGCACGAAAAGCTCGACCCCGGCCTGATCCTCTAACCCCTTGATCTGATGTGACAATGCGGATTGCGTGATATGCAGTAGATCTGCGGCACGGGCCAGCCCGCCAGCCTGATGGATGGCACGGATGGTGCGCAAATGGCGAAAGTCGATATGCATCTTTATTAGCCCGCCTCATTCAGACCATGAAATTTATGAAGTTGTTTCACATGTTCCCGCCTGCGACAAGAGTGCCAAGCCACAGCATCAACAGGATACCCCCACATGTCGCGCAGCGCAGACGCCCCCAAGGTTTCGTTCGAATTCTTTCCGCCGAAGTCGCTGGAGGCCTCCTTTCGCCTGTGGGACACGGTTCAGGTGCTCGCCCCTCTAGAGCCGCGCTTTGTCTCGGTCACCTACGGCGCTGGCGGCACCACCCGCGAGCTGACCCGCGACGCGGTGTCCACCTTGCACAAATCGAGCGGGCTGAACGTGGCGGCACACCTGACCTGCGTGAATGCCAGCCGCGAGGAAACGCTGCAGATCGCCGACGGCTTTGCCGAGGCCGGCGTGAAAGAGATCGTGGCCCTGCGTGGCGATCCGCCCAAAGGCTCTGACAAGTTCGAAGCGCATCCCGACGGGTTCGCCGATAGCTGCGAGTTGATTTCAGCCTTGGCGCAGACCGGCAAGTTCAAGATCCGCGTGGGCGCCTACCCTGAAAAGCATCCAGAGGCGGCCAGCCACGACGCGGATATCGAGTGGCTCAAGCGCAAGATAGACGCAGGCGCGGACGAGGCGATCACGCAATTCTTCTTTGAGGCCGACACGTTTTTCCGCTTTCGGGATGCCTGCGCAAAGGCTGGGATCAACGCGCCCATCGTGCCCGGCATCTTTCCGATTGAGAACTGGGCCGGTGCGCGCAAATTCGCGCTGTCCTGCGGTACGCATGTCCCGGCATGGCTGGACGCCGCATTCGACAAGGCAAAACGTGACGGGCGCGAGGAGCTTTTGGCGACAGCGCTGGCAACAGAGATGTGCAGCAAGCTGATCGAGGGTGGCGCGGATAGCCTGCATTTCTACACGCTTAACCGCCCCGAACTGACGCGTGACGTGTGCCATGCACTTGGCGTGACGCCCAAAGCGCGCCTGCGCGACGTGGCCTGAGACACATCCACCAACGGGTTCAAAGCGCGGGTTGACCGCCTGTCACGTTCCCCGGATCAGGGCGCGCCGTCTCGTGGATGCGCTCTGACGGATCGGCCCCTATGTGACGGGGCGCGCGCAGCACAAAGAGCTTGGCCCACCCCCGCCATGTGCCAATCGACGGCGCATCAGGATCGCACGGAAACGTGTCCCGCCAGCGATCCGGCAAGGGCAGCCCGTGAAACTCGGCACGTTCCAGCATCCAGACCAGCGGGATATTCGCCAAGGGACGCGCCGCCTGCACCCCGTCAAGCTGCCCACCCACATCGCCATGCGTGCCGCGGAACCAGACCTGTTCGACATGCGTGCTCTGCCCCTCAGCTGTCTGCCACAGCAAAGGATCATAGACCTTTCGGGTCTCATCGCGCGCCAGCGCGTGATAGCCATTGCGCACATGCGGGGCCGGTTGAAGATCATGAAAATCATGATCCTCGGCCCCCAGCCGCCACAACACCGGCACCCGCAGGCCAAGCGCCTTGACCGTATCCCACAGGCCGATCATCTCTATCTCGACCGATGGGTGACAGCATGAGGCGGCGAACGCCCGCGCCGCCGGGGTTTGCCCACCCGCGCGGTAATGGCGATAGGCGGTGCGCACATTGCGCACGGTCGCAGCCTCGGGGAGCAATAGCCCGACGCAGCCAATGATGCCCGCCAAAGAGCGCACGGCAAAGGCGCCCCGTGAATAGCCAAACAGAAACACCCGGTCGCCGGGACGATAGCGCGAGCACAGATAGCCATAGGCGCGGCGGATCTGGCGGTTGATGCCGTGGCCTGCAACGACCGCAGCGGTGCGGCGCCAGTCCCGCCATTGTACCCCCGCCTCGTAATACAGCGACAGATCAGTGCCCGCACCGCGCGACAGCAGTTTGTAGGTCAGGCCCGCATTCGTCTCACACCCGGCGTGCAGAGACGACATCGTGCCGTCCAGAATGATGACATGCGTGACCGGCCCGCGCCCGACTGGCCGCACATTTTGGGCATGGCGGGGCATGGCATTGCCCCAAAGGCCCGCCAGCGTGCTGACAAGGTTACGCAGCCGCCGCATTGTTCAGCAGGCTCCAGACCCGGTGGGGGGTAAAGGGCATCTGCGCCTCGGTTATGCCGCGCTGGCGCAGCGCATCGGCGACCGCGTTGGCTGCCGCGGCCATCGCCCCCACGGTGCCCGCCTCGCCACAGCCCTTCATGCCCATGGCATTGGCGGTGGATGGCACAGTCTCGGTTGAAAAAGCGATCATCGGCAGGCTATCGGCGCGGGGCATCGCGTAATCCATGAAACTCGCGGTCAGCAATTGCGCATCCTCGTCATAGACGACCTGTTCGCACAGCACCTGCCCCAGCCCTTGCGCCACGCCGCCATGCACCTGTCCTTCGACCAGCATGGGGTTGATGAGATTGCCGAAATCATCAACGACCGTGTAACGCTCCACCGTGACATGGCCGGTGTCCGGGTCCACCTCTACCTCGGCGACATGCGCGCCGTTGGGATAGGACCGGCCCGGCAATGTGGCGGTCTGGGAATGATCCAGCAAATCCTCGCGGCCATCCTCGCGCGCCATATCTGCCGCCTCTGCCAGCGTTGGGGTCATGTTAGAGCCCGGCGCGCGGAACGTCTCGTGATCGAAGGACACATCGTCCTCGGCCACCCCCATCTTGTCGGCCAGATAGGGCCTGAAGGCCGCAATCATCTTATCCACCATTGCCAGCGTCGCTGTGTTCTGCGTGGTGACAGACCGCGACCCGCCGGTGCCGCCGCCGGTTTCGATCTGGTCGCTGTCGCCCTGCACGATCTCGATCATGTCTACCGGCAGGCCGGTCTGATCTGACAGGAAATGCGTGAACACCGTCTGATGCCCCTGCCCGTTCGATTGCGTGCCAACATAAAGCGCCACCTTGCCATCGTCCCTGAACCGCACGCGCGCGGTTTCCGAAGGGTCGCCCAGAATGCTTTCGATATAGTAACAAAGCCCCAGACCGCGCAGCTTGCCCGCCTTTGCGCTCTGCGCTTGCCGTGCGGCAAAACCAGCGCGATCACACGAACGCTCTGCACTGTCCAGAACGCGGGTAAAGGCGCCCACGTCATAGGTCTCGCCCGTCACCGAGATATAGGGAAACTGCTCTGGCGCGATGAAATTGCGGCGGCGCAGTTCCCACGGGTCAACGCCCAATTCCTGCGCCGCGTGGTCCATCGCCCGCTCCAGCGCAAAGATCGCCTCTGGCCGGCCCGCCCCGCGATAGGCATCGACCTGCGTGGTGTTGGTATAGATGCCTTCGACCCGCAAAAAGGCGGTCTGACAGTCATAGGTCCCCATCAGAACACGGGCAAAAAGGTTGGTCTGGATGTTCTGCGCCAGCGCACTGTTATAGGCGCCCAGATTGCAGCGCGTTTCGACCTTGTAGGCGGTGATCCGGTGATCCGAGTCAAAGGCCAGCGTCAGGTCGTGATCCAGATCGCGCGCGGCATTGTCCGACAGCATCCCCTCGGACCGATCAGACAGCCACAGCACCGGACGGTTCAGCATCCGCGCGGCCTGTGCCACAAGGAATGTCTCGGGGTAATCTGGCGCCTTGGTGCCGAACCCGCCGCCCACATCAGGGATGGTCACGCGCACGTCCTTGGGGTCCATATTGAGGATCGCCGCCGCATTGCGGCGCGTGTTCCAAACATTCTGGCCACCATAGGTGATGTGCAGGCGGCCCTCCTCAACGCGGGCCAGTGCGCCACGCGGCTCCATCGGGTTGCAAATGACCCGGTTGTCGCTGAGCGGCAGGCGCACGACATGCGCAGCCTCCTTGATCGCGGCCTCGGTCGCGGCCTCGTCGCCCAGCGCAAAGTCAAAGGCGCGGTTGTCCGGCACGTCGTCATGCAGCGGCTCTCCACCTGCATGCAGGCCCAGATGCACAGGCAACTCGTCGTAATTGATCTCGACCAGTTCAGCGGCATCGCGGGCCGCCTCGGCGGTGTCGGCGACGATCATCACGACGGGTTCCCCGACAAAGCGCACCTTGTCCTCGGCCAATAGCGGGCGGCGCGGGTTGGCAGCGGTGGTGCCATCCCGGTTCTTGACCAGCATGGCGGGCATCGAGGCCGTGATGCCAGCCTGATGCAGCGTTGCCGCATCCATCACCAAATGCACACCGGGCGCGGCCCGCGCCGCCGACAGATCGAACCAGAATTTCGCATGGGCGATATCCGCGCGCAGGACATAGGCGCGCAGCGCCCCCTCGGGCGCGATATCGCCGGTATAGCGGCCTGTTCCCGTCAGAAACCGCGCATCCTCCAGCCGCATCGCGGGCTGACTACGTCCGAACTTTTCCATCTTTTCCGCCTCTTTAGGTGCCGCAATCGGCGTCTTGGGAACAGTCTAGCGTCGCACCGCGCGCTTTCCAGTTCCGGCCGTGCCACTGGCGCAATGCCATGCCGGATTGATGCCCGTGTGACAGTATAGCGAGCATGAAGACGGAAAAGTTCCGCTATGCGTCCCGCAAGACCGTATCGTCAGCTTCCGTACACAACATGCCAGCGTTCGATCAGTTGTTGTTGCAGCTTTTTAGAGCGGCCATTCCAGGACGCAGAGCCGCGGGGGCGCGTTTCTTGTCTGCTATCGAGACCGTCACGCAGATCCAGATTGGCGGTGAGGATGGCAAAAGCCAGCTCCCTTTCATCCGGTCCGGTCGCATAGCCCGCCAGCGAACTCACGAAATACAGTGTTCCGGTCTTGGCCCTGACCGTGACCGGATGATCGCGCCGGGGGCGGCCATTTTCATCATCCAGCACGATATCCTTGAGGATCGGGGACAGGCGCGCATCGCCATGCACCCGCGCAAGCGCCCGGGCCATCCCAGCCGCCGTCATGCGCGACGCCTCTGAAAGACCAGAGTGATCCAGCAGCCGGGCATTTTCCATGCCCAGCGTCGTCTGCGCCCAATCGGTCATGGCGCGGGCGGACATGGCAAGGTTTTCGGGTCGCCCCTGTCGTTGGGTTGTCGCGGCAAGCCCGACAAGTTCCGCCGTCAGGTTGTTGGAGTATTTCAGCATGCCATGCAGAATTTCGGTCATCGGCGGGCTTTGATGGGCCACCACAACGGTGCTGTCCTTTGTGGTGTCGGCTTGTCCCTCATGGCGCAGCGCAAGGCCGTTCGCGCGGGCAAAATGAGCGAACACCTCTGCCGCATAGGCCGCGGGCCGACGCACCGGCAACCACCGGCTGCCGCCATTGCCCAGCGCGCCGCGCGCCACGCTCCAGCTGTCATGATCGCCACCATCGCGATAGGTATAGACCGGCGCACCACGATCCGCGATCGCCATGCGCGCCACCTTGACATCGGGCCGGTGCCGATCTGACCTGGCGTCCATCGCCACGCTATAGCCCTGCCCCTGTCGCTTCCACTCGAAATGCACACGATTGAAATTGAGCGTCAGGCCCGACAGCGTGGGATTGTACCCCACATGTTCCGGCTGATCGGGATCGAGAATACGGGTAAACGGAATATCACCGCCATGGGTGAGAAACTTGCCCTTGACCTCGCGCAGCCCCGTAGCCGCCAGATCAGCGGCCATCTGGGCCAGCGCATTCGTATCCAGCGTCGGATCGCCGCCGCCCATAAGGATAAGATCGCCATCCAGAACCCCGTCGGTGACGGGCCCCGTGGCCATAAGGCGCGTCTGGAACCGGTGCTGCTCGCCAAGCGCCTCCAACGCATAAAGCGCGGTCACGGCCTTGGTCACGCTGGCGGGCGGCAGGCCCAAAGCGGGCTCATGCGCCTCCAGCACTTCGCCGGTGCCCGTGTCGATCACCGCAAAGCTCACGTCACCACCAAGCTGCGCCGCCTCGATCAGGGCCTTGGCGCTGGCGACACGTGGCTGGCCCAGATCCGCTGGTCGCGGCTGTGGGCGTAGGGACACCGACGGTGCGCCCGCCTGCACAGACCCGGCCAGCGCGGCCAGCGCCGAGGTCAAAAATATCCGTCGTGATATGCCGTGTTTCATGCCATCAGTTAAACCAACCAAGCATGGTCAAACAATCACTAAATCCTGTCAAAAACGCGGCTTGTCGTTCACGTTTCCGCGTCTGTGGCCCAATCGCCGCGCGCGCGGATCGCAGACGAGGACTCTGCCAGCATCGGCACATTCAAAAAGCACCAGACCGGCGGATCTGCCCGGCCAAGCATATGGCTGCACCGGGCGGGCAATCTCTGAGCGCGAAAGATCCTTGCAGCCTTGGACATGCGGGCGGAAATTCTCTGTCCCGGGCGGGCCAGCACGCCCATGGGCACGCGCGCGACGATCTCGCGCCAATCCTGCCACTGATCCAGTTGTGCGAGGTTGTCGGCCCCCATCAGCCAGACAAATCTCTGACCCGGCCGCGCCTCTTGCAAATGCGCAAGCGTCTGCGCCGTATAGCGCGTGCCGGCCTGCGCCTCGAAATCCGTGACATGGATGCGTGGATGCCCCACCAGATCGCGGCAGGCCGCTAGGCGCCGTTCCAGCGGGGCAGGCCCATGTTCCTTGAGCGGATTGCCCGGGCTGACCAGCCACCAGACCGCATCCAACCCGAACCGGCGCAACGCCTCTCGCGAGATGTGTTCATGGCCGGCATGGGGCGGATCAAAGGACCCCCCAAGAAGCCCGATGCTCTGGCCGGGGCGGCTATGGGGCAAGCGATAATGCATGGGCCTCCTTTCGCTTGGGCTATCGCGCTTGTCCAGCCTTTTTGCTTTGGCACGCTGCCCGCCAAAGCCCCCGTGTGGAACCAATTTTAGCCATTTTACAGGGCAAGAGGCACCGCGCGTTAACGGCTGCGCACCATGATCGGTGCAGTTTTGTGCAGGACGGATCGCGCGTGTCCAAGGAAACCGATATCAGGGGGGCGGCCCCGCCATCATCGCCCTGCGGTGACGGACCGGGGGCGTTTTGTCTGCCTTTACTGATGCGCGGGCGCGACGCGATCATCCTGCAGGATATGGACGGGCGCGTGCTATGGATGAACCCGGCGGCAGAGGCGATGTTCGGCTGGGCGCTGCCAGAGGTGCTGGGAACACGCGCGCTCTTGCATGTTCTGCCCCGCGACACATCACAAACAGACACGGCATTGGCGTTTCGCTATGACCCTGACAGTTCGATATTTTCGCGCTATGTGCTGGCGCGCCACCGGCGGCGCGACGCAACCTTTTTCTGGAATCAGCAGGGGTTCACCCTGATCGCGCCCTCGTCCCGCTGCACGGTCTGTGCGCGGGACATGCCGGATGTCCCGGACATGGACGCCAATGTCGTTGCCATCACCTGCCGCGATGTGACCGCACAGGTCGAAATGGAACATGCGCTGCGCGCCACCAAGGCCGAATTACAGCACGCGGCCCATCACGATGATCTGACCGGGCTGGCCAATCGCAAGCGGCTGACAGCCTTTCTGGCCTCGGATATCGGGCGCCGCGCCCTTGCGCGACAGGAACTGGGCGTGTTGCAGCTCGATCTCGACAAGTTCAAGGAAATCAATGACACGCTTGGCCATCACGCGGGCGACGCAACCCTGCGGCACGTCGCGCGCGCCCTGCGCACGGCCAGCCAGCCCCACGATCTTGCCTGCCGGACAGGCGGGGATGAATTCCTGCTGCTATGCCTGCGGGTCACATCACCCCGCGCCCTGCATCAACGGGCGCAGCGCATCCTCGATGCCGTCACCCGCCCTCTGCACTGGCGCGATCAGGCGATCCGCATCGGTTGCTCTATCGGCACAAGTCTGACCGCACCGGACATGGCCTGCGGTGAAACCCTCATTCTGCAGGCGGATCAGGCGCTTTATGCCGCCAAAGAGCAGGGGCGCGCGCGCATCGTGGCCTATACGCCCCGGATTGGCCGCCGCCAGACAGCGCGCAACCAGCTGGCGCGCGATATCCGCACCGCGCTGGCCGAGGCACAATTCGAGATCCACCTTCAACCGCAGCTGCATCTGCAACGCGGGCGCATCACCGGCTGCGAGGCGCTCTTGCGCTGGAATCACCCGCGCCTTGGCCAACTGACCGCGACGCAATTTCTGGATGTGGCGCGGCGCGGCGGCGTGCTGGCCGATCTTGATGACCGCTCGCTCAACCTTTCGCTCGACGCGCTTGGCCGTCTTCGCGCGGCGGGGTTTGCCGATCTCACACTGGCGCTCAACGTTTCGGCGGAGGTGCTGACGGAATCCGATTATCCCGCCCTGCTGGATTGGGCGCTGCAGTCGCGCGGTCTCTCTGCCAAAGCGGTCTGCATCGAGATCACCGAAACCGCCATCCTTGACCGGCAGGGCGATACGGTCAGCGATGCGGTGGACCGCCTGAAACGGCTGGGCGCCAAGGTCGCGCTTGACGATTTCGGCACCGGCTATGCAGGGCTGGCGCATATGTCGGCGATCGACGTCGACGCGATCAAGCTTGACCGCTCCATCATTGCCCGGCTGTCGGATGACCGCCGCGCGCGCGATATCGTTGTCGCGGTCATCGCGCTGTGCCGTCAGTTGGGGACCCGTGTGGTCGCCGAAGGTGTGGAAACGCCCGAACAGGCAGAGATCCTGCGCGCCGCGAAATGCCCGCTCATCCAAGGCTATGGCGTGGCGCGCCCCATGCCGGTGCATGACATGATCGGCTGGCTGCACGGCCATGCCGCCCAGCCCGAGCACCTTTTGCCGCTTGCGGCCCAACCTGCGCAACGCAAGGCAAAGAGTTGACGCAACGCGCGCGCCTGCCACCTGCCGGGGCATTTCCCCGTTTGAATTCGCCCCGCGTGCCTTGTATGGGACGTGCAGTTCCCTTCGACGAGGTCAGCAGACAATGGCATCCTACCAGTACGTCTATCATATGCAGGGGGTCTCCAAGGCCTATCCCGGCGGCAAGAAATGTTTCGAGAACATCCACCTGAGCTTTCTGCCGGGTGTGAAGATCGGCGTCGTGGGCGTGAACGGCTCCGGTAAATCCACCCTGATGAAAATCATGGCCGGTCTGGACAGCGATTTCTCGGGCGAGGCATGGGCCGCAGAGGGCGCCAAGGTGGGCTACCTGCCGCAGGAGCCTGAGCTGGATGCGGGCCTGACCGTGCGTGAAAACGTCATGCTGGGCGTGGCCGACAAAAAGGCCAAGCTTGACCGGTTCAACGAACTGGCGATGAACTATTCGGACGAGACCGCTGACGAAATGGCGGAATTGCAGGACGAGATCGACAGCCAGAACTTGTGGGATCTCGACGCGCAGATCGACGTCAGCATGGAGGCGCTGCGCTGCCCCCCTGACGAGGCTGACGTGACCTCACTTTCGGGCGGTGAAAAGCGCCGCGTGGCACTGTGCAAGCTGCTGCTGGACGCGCCGGACATGCTGTTGCTGGACGAGCCGACCAACCACCTCGATGCCGAAACGATCGCGTGGCTGCAACAGCACCTCATCGACTACAAGGGTACGATCCTGATCGTGACCCACGACCGTTATTTCCTTGACGATATCACCAGCTGGATTCTTGAGCTCGATCGCGGGCGCGGCGTGCCCTACGAGGGCAACTATTCAAGCTGGCTGGAGCAAAAGGCCAAACGCCTGCAGCATGAGGCCCGCGAGGACAAGTCCAAGCAAAAGACGCTGGAACGCGAATTGGAATGGATGCGGCAGGGCCAAAAGGCTCGGCAGGCCAAATCAAAGGCCCGGATCAACGCGTATAACGACCTCGCCAACCAGTCCGAACGCGAAAAACTGGCGCGCGCGCAGATCGTCATCCCCAACGGCCAGCGCCTTGGCAACAAGGTGATCGAGGTCGAAGGGCTGAAAAAGGCGATGGGCGACAAGCTGTTGATCGAAGACCTGACCTTTTCACTGCCACCCGGTGGCATCGTGGGCGTGATCGGGCCAAACGGCGCGGGCAAATCCACGCTCTTCAAGATGCTGACAGGTCAAGAGGCGCCTGACGAGGGCACGGTGGAATACGGCGACACGGTGGAGCTTTCTTATGTCGACCAGTCGCGCGACGACCTGAAAGATGGTGAAAGCGTGTGGGAGGCGATCACCGGCGGGGCCGAGATCATCCAGCTTGGCGATGCGCAGATGAATTCCCGCGCCTATTGCTCTGCCTTCAACTTCAAGGGCGGCGACCAGCAAAAGCAGGTCTCGCTGTTGTCGGGTGGTGAGCGCAACCGGGTGCATATGGCGCGGCTTTTGAAAGAGGGCGGCAATGTGCTGCTCTTGGACGAACCGACCAACGATCTGGACGTGGAAACGCTGCGCGCGCTAGAGGATGCGCTGGTCGATTTCGCCGGCTGTGCGGTGGTCATCAGCCACGACCGCTTTTTCCTCGACCGGATCTGCACCCACATCCTTGCCTTCGAGGGCGAGGCGCATGTGGAATGGTTCGAAGGCAACTTCGAGGATTATGAAGAAGACAAAAAGCGCCGTCTTGGCCCCGACGCGATGGAACCCAAGCGGATCAAGCACAAGAAGTTTGCGCGGTAGCGTCATCCCCGGCTTGATCGGGGATCTCGCAACACCAAAGCCGTCATCCCCGACTTGATCGGGGATCTCGCAACACCAAAGCCGTCATCCCCGACTTGATCGGGGATCTCTCGAAACTCAAGAGATCCTCGGATCAAGTCCGAGGATGACACCACCGCACGAGTATGCGCGTTACTTTTAGGCACAACGCACCCAGGGACCGTTTGCGCGGTTGATCCTGTCTTGACCTTGGGCGAAAACAGCGGCGTGTTTTTGCCGGGGGTGTCAGTATGCAGGAATTCGACGTCGTAATTATCGGGGCTGGCCCCGCAGGCGCAGCGGCGGCGGTGACGGCCCGCAAAAAGGGGTTGAGCGTCGCACTTGTCGACAAGTCGACCTTTCCAAGGGCCAAGCTTTGCGGCGGGCTTGTGACCGGGCGCTGTGCGGCGCATCTGCGCGAGGTGTTCGATCTCGACCTTATCCCCGGCCTTTTCGAGACACGCCGCAATTTCGAATTCCATCTCGGTGATCAGGATCTTGGCCGGCTTGATGATGTCCCGCCCGTCCACCTGACGATGCGGTGGGATTTTGATCGGCTTCTCTTCAACCGGGCAATCAAGGCTGGCGCGCAGGATTTCACCGGCCAGCGGGTCGACGCGCTGGACCTGCCGCAAAACCACGTCACACTTGAAAACGGCGACACGCTTGGCTTTGGCCTGTTGATCGGTGCGGACGGGGTGCAAAGCCTTGTGGCAAAGGCGCTTTTCGGACAGTCATACGACCCTGAAAAGGTCGGGTTTGCCATGGAAATGGAAACCGCAGCCGAAACGCCAGACGAGACGACGCCGGTCCGTATTGATTTCGCCGCCGCCGATTGGGGCTATGGCTGGAGCTTTCCCAAAACACGCAGCACCACGGTCGGGCTTGGGGGCCTGCACAGGCGCAATGCGGATATGGGCGGGCATCTGTCGGCCTATCGCAAACGGCTCGGCCTGCCCGAAAACAAGAAGATCAAAGGGCATTTCCTGCCTTTCGGTGAGGTGAAAAAGCGCCCCGGTCGCGGCAATGTCCTTTTGGTGGGGGATGCGGCGGGCTTTGTCGATCCTCTCACCGGCGAGGGCATCGGCTATGCGATCCAGTCAGGTGCCATGGCCGCCGAAACCGGCGGGCGCGCGCTGCGTGACGGGCAGCCGACGCTTGCCGCAGGGTATTACCAGACCGCCACATGGCCGATCCGGGCCGATATCGCGCAGGCGCGGATGCTGCGCCCGCTGATGTTTTCGCCGCGTTTGCAACCGTTCTTCGCGCGGAGTTTCGCGGGATCGCGTAGCTTGAAACGTGACTTCATGCATCTTTTGTCGGGGGACACGGGGTATCCCAAGCTTCTGGCGCGGGTTCTGGCCCGGCTTCCGCAGCGGGGCGCGGCCTATATGGCAGGGCTTGTCGCGGGAAAGTGAAAGCAACCGGGCACAAAGGTGCTTGAAAATTTGCGCCGCAGCGGGTTTTGATTTTATCGCCGGGGGGTGGCATATTATCGCCACCAGAGACGCTCGGGGTTTTAAAGGGGAAGACTCACAATGATGGACCGCCGCCAATTCGTGGCCACGGGGTTTGCAGCGGCGATGTTGCCCGCCGCAGCGAAGGCTTTTGAACTTGATCCGAAATTCATGCCCCAAGAAGTGGCGATATCGAACCAATACGCACCCGGACAGTTGCTGATCCTGCCGCGCGCGCATTTCCTCTATTTCGTGACAGCCCCCGGTCAGGCGCGGCGCTATGGCGTGGGGGTTGGCAAGGCAGGGCTGGAATTCACCGGCACCGCCACGATCGACGTCAAGAAAGAATGGCCCACATGGCGCCCGACCCAAGAGATGATCGAGCGCGAGCCGCAATCCTACAGCAAGTTCGTGGATAACGACTATGTGCAGCCGGGCGGGCCGGGCAATCCGCTGGGCGCGAGGGCGCTCTATCTCTTCCAGAACGGGCGCGACACGTATTTCCGAATTCACGGCACAACGGCCCCGCGATCCATCGGGCGGTCGGTGTCAAACGGGTGCATCCGGATGATCAATGACCACGTTATCGACCTGTATCAACGGGTGCCTGTGGGCACGGTCGTCACCGTCCTCTGACCGGGTTCACGCCTGCCCCCTCTTGATTTTTTCGTCATTTGGGGGCATATAAATCGCGCGACGTTACCACTATCGACCTCTGCTCCGACAACCGGCTCAGTTCTTCGATCTTGCACTGACACGCCGGGCTGCCGCACTCCCGCGGGCAGCACAAATCAAGGAGTAGACGGATGGCCAACGGCACCGTGAAATGGTTCAACGCAACCAAAGGTTTTGGATTCATCGCCCCCGATGATGGCGGCAAGGACGTGTTCGTGCACATCTCCGCTGTTGAGCGTGCCGGCCTGACCGGCCTGCGGGACGACCAGAAAGTGACCTTCGACATCGAAGCCGGCCGTGACGGTCGCAGCTCGGCGACGAATCTCGCTCTGGCCTGATTAAGCCTGCGTATCGAAAGTTGAAAGGGCCCCGAACGGGCCCTTTTTTATTGCGCGCTATCCTGCGCGCGCGCTTGTGCGACAAGCTCCAGCACCTTGGGGCCAAGCGCCTCGACGATCAGGCGCACGCCGGTGGCGTTGGGATGGATGCCGTCAGGCTGAAAATAGCGTTGCAGATCCGCAGGGTCGCCCGCTCCAAGCCCGGCAAAAAAGTTCTCGGCGTATATCGCATCATATTCTGCCGCCAATTCGGGATACATCGCATCAAACGCCTGCTTGTAGTCAGGCCCGAAATTGGCGGGCGCTGTCATGCCCACCAACAAGACGGGCAGATCACGCACCTCGGCGCTTTGCAGGATTGCGGCAAGGTTTTTGCGCGCCTCTGCCGGGTCCAGCCCGCGCAGCATGTCATTGCCACCCAGCGTCAGGATCATTGCGTCGATATCAGGTGTCAGGCTCCAGTCGATGCGCGCGGCACCGCCTGCCGTGGTGTCACCCGACACGCCCGCATTGACGACCGTGACATCGGGTTCCCCATGCGCGTCCAGCCACGCATCAAGTTGCGGCACCAGCCCCTCTTGGGCAATCAGGCCATACCCTTGTGTCAGGCTGTCACCAAAGGCAAGAACGCGCAGCGGCTCGGCCATGACCGGCGCTGCCAACAGGAAAAGCCCCAACACAGCCTTGCCGCACAGATGGCTGACCCCATATGTCGTATAACCCTTGCAAGACAGGCGTATATTCATGTCCGATCCCGTTTTATCGCTGTCGCAGGCGTCGCTCTCACTTGATGGAAATGCGGGCCTTGTCCGAATACTTGACGCGATAGATCTGGATGTCCACCGTGGTGAGACGCTGGGCCTTGTCGGGCCGAGCGGATCCGGCAAATCCTCGCTGCTGATGCTGATGGGCGGGCTGGAACGCGCCACAGGTGGCGAGGTGCGCGCCTTGGGTCACGACCTGACCACGATGGGGGAGGATGCGCTGGCGCGTCTGCGCCGCGATCACATCGGCGTCGTGTTTCAGTCCTTTCACCTCATTCCCACCATGACCGCACTGGAAAACGTGGCGACTCCGCTGGAACTGGCCGGGGCGCGCGATGCGATGGACCGCGCCGCGGCGGCGCTGAAAACCGTGGGGCTGGACCACCGCGCCGGGCATTACCCGTCGCAACTCTCCGGCGGTGAGCAACAGCGCGTTGCGCTAGCGCGGGCCGTGGCACCAAAGCCGGATATCCTGCTGGCGGATGAACCGACCGGCAATCTGGACAGCACAACAGGGGCGGCGATTGTCGATCTGCTGTTCGGACTGGCCCAGACGCAGGGCGCGACCCTTGTGATGGTCACGCATGACCCATCGCTGGCGGATCGTTGCGAGCGCGTCGTGCGGTTGCGCGACGGGCGGCTGGACAGGGCGGCGGACGCGGCATGAGTTTCAAGGTCGCCACCCGGATCGCCACGCGCGAATTGCGCGGCGGCCTCAAGGGGTTTCGCATCTTTCTGGCCTGCGTCATCCTTGGCGTGGCGGCCATCGCCGCCATCGGTACGGTCCGGGCCAGCATCGCAACGGGTTTGACACAAGAGGGCGCGGCCCTGCTGGGCGGTGACGCGGAAATCGAGCTGACCTACCGCTTTGCCGACGCGCAAGAGCGCGCGTGGATGAACAGCGTTTCAGATGCCGTGTCCGAGATCGCCGATTTCCGATCCATGGCCGTCGCGGGCGAGGAACGCGGGCTGGCACAGGTCAAGGCCGTCGATGACCTCTACCCGCTGGTGGGCGAGGTGGGGCTGGACCCCGCGATGCCGCTGGACGTGGCCCTTGCCGGGGACGACGATCTGCCGGGCATGGTCATGCACCCCACCCTCGTGGCGCGGCTGGGGCTGGAGCCGGGCGACACCGTGAACCTTGGCACACAAGCGTTCCGCCTCATGGCGCGGTTGGAGCGTGAACCGGATCAAAGCTCGGCTGGTTTCGGACTTGGCCCGCGTATCGTCGTGGCCCGCGACGCGCTCAAAGGCTCGGGCCTGTTGGAACCCGGCACGCTCTTTTCGGCCCATTACAGGCTGGATCTGCCACCGGGGGCGGATCTGGATGCGCTGCGCGCCTTGGCCGAAGAAAAGCTGGCAGGCAGCGGCATGAGATGGAGCGACGCGCGCAATGGCGCGCCCGGCGTGGCGGAATTCGTCGACCGGCTGGGCGCCTTTCTGATCCTTGTGGGGCTATCGGGGCTGACCGTGGGGGGGGTTGGCATTTCGGCCGCACTGCGCGCCTATCTGGCGGGCAAGACGCGGGTGATCGCGGTTCTGCGCACACTTGGCGCGGATCAGCGCATGGTGTTCACCGTCTATTTCCTGCAAGTCGGCGTTCTGGCGCTTGTCGGGATCATGGCGGGCCTCGTGCTTGGCGTCGGCGTGCCGATCCTGCTTGCCCCGCTGATAGAGGCGCGCCTGCCTGTGCCCGCCGTTTTTGCCCCCTACCCCGGTCCGATCGCAGAAGCGGTTGTTTACAGCCTGCTGACCGTGCTCATCTTTACCCTGTGGCCGCTCGCCCGCGTGCGCGACATCCGGCCCGCAGCCCTGTATCGCGGGGCCGAGGCATCGGGCTGGCCCGGCCTGCCCCTTGCAGCGGTGACAGCGGCGCTGGTGGCGGCCCTCGTCGGGCTGGCGGCATGGTTTTCCGGCAACGTGACCCTGACCCTATGGGCCGCAGCAGGTATTGCAGGCGCGATTGCGGCGCTGGCCTTGGCGGGGCGCGGGATGCGGGGTCTGGCACGGGTCCTGCGGCCACGGGCGCGCGGGCGTGTGGCACTAGGCTGGGCACTGGCGGCCATCGGCGGCCCCGGCAGCACGGCGGGGCCTGTGGTGCTGTCGCTGGGTCTGGGCCTGACGGTGATGGCCGCTGTCGGCCAGATCGACCACAACCTGCGCGACGCCATTGCCCGCGATCTGCCGACCCGCGCGCCCAGCTATTTCTTTGTGGACATCCAGCGCGACCAGATGCCCGGTTTCAGCACAAGGCTGGACGAGGATGACGCCGTCACCCGCGTCGACGCCGCCCCGATGCTGCGCGGCGTGATCACGCAGATCAATGGCAAACCAGCCGAAGAGGTCGCAGGCGATCACTGGGTTTTGCAGGGGGATCGCGGCGTCAGCTATGCCAGCACCCTGCCCGACCGCAGCACGATCACCAGCGGCGACTGGTGGGGGGCGGAATATGACGGCCCGCCACAGATCAGCTTTGCCGCCGAGGAAGGTGCGGAAATGGGTCTGAACCTTGGCGATGAGATCACCATCAACATACTGGGGCGCGATATCACCGCGACGCTCACCTCATTCCGGGAGGTGGATTTTTCCAGCGCCGGGATGGGCTTTATCATGATCATGAACGAGGCCGCACTTGCCTCTGCCCCGCACAGTTTTATCGCGACGGTCTATGCCGAAGAGCAGGCAGAGGCCGCGATCCTGCGTGACCTGAGCAGCAGCTATCCCAACATCACCGCCATCCGCGTCAAAGACGCGGTCGAGCAGGTTTCTGGCCTGTTGGCCGGTCTGGCCTCGGCCATTGCATGGGGTGCTGCCGCAACCCTGATGACGGGCTTTATGGTGCTCATTGGCGCGGCAGCGGCGGACCAGCGCAGCCGCAGCTACGAGGCGGCGATCCTCAAGGTGCTGGGGGCCAGCCGTGCGCGCATCCTCTGGGGGCTGAGCCTGCGTGCCGGGCTTTTGGGGGCGGCGGCTGGAACTGTGGCGCTTGGCGCGGGGCTGGCGGGCGCTTGGGCGGTCAGCCACTACGTCATGGACACGGGCTTTGCCGTGGCATGGGGGCCGGGGCTTGCTGTGGTGGCAGGTGGTGCGCTTATCAGCTTGCTGGCGGGGCTGCTGTTCTCTCTCGGGCCGATCTCTGCCCGTCCGGCGCAAACCCTGCGGGCCAGGGATGAGCGCGGTTGATCTTTGACCGCCGCACTGCCTAAGCAGAAGGCATTAGCGCATACCGGATTCGCCCTGCAGAGGATACAGCCCAATGCCCGACAGCCTGCCCATCCCGCTCAGTTCCCCGCTCACGGCGGCGCAGACCGCGTCGGTTATCAACCTGATCAGACGGGCCGCCAAGACAGAGATCCTACCACGGTTTCGCAACATGGCCCCCGGCAGCGTGAGCACCAAATCAGGGCGTTTCGATCTGGTAACAGAGGCCGACAAAGCCGCCGAGGCGATGATCCTGCGCGGCATCCAAGGCATGTTCCCCCACGCGCTGGTCGTGGGCGAGGAAATGGCAGTCGCAGAGGACAACATTCGCGCAAAACTGGCCGAGGCCGAACTGGCCTTTGTCGTCGATCCGGTGGACGGCACGTGGAACTATGCGCACGGGTTGCCCCTTTTCGGGGTGATCTTGTCAGTGACGCGCTTTGGCAGGCCGGTCTTTGGCCTGCTCTACGATCCCATGATGGATGACTGGATCATCGCCGATGAAACCGGCCCCGCGCGCATGTCGCGCAAGATGGGGGCGACCCGCGAGGTGGCGGTATCAAAGGGCGCAGAGCCAAAAGACCTGTCGGGTTTCGTGCATCTCGATCTTTTGCCGCTCGATAAGCGCGCGCAGATGGCGGCGATTCTGCCGGACTTTGCCCGTAGCCAGATGCTGCGCTGTTCGTGCCACGAATACCGGATGCTGGCACAGGGCGCGATGGATTTCGCCATTTCCGGCACGATGAACCCGTGGGATCATGCGGCAGGCGTGCTTATCTGTCAGCGCGCGGGCGGCGTGGTCCGGATGCTTGACGGCTCTGACTATAACGCCGGGATAGAAGAGGGCTATCTGCTCGCCGCACCCGACGAGACCAGCTGGAGCGCGCTGCGCGACAAATTCGCCTTCCTGACGGAGGGCTGAGCGACCCGCCATGCTGGAGCTTTTGCAGCAGAACAGCGATTTGATTTCGATGGCAGCCAGCCTTGCCATGGTGGTGATCTGGCTGATCTATCTTCAGCTTTTCTGGCGCAGCTATCGCCGCCAGCTACGCGCCAGTGTCATCATCCATCTTGGCGCAGGCAGCGGGATGGATGCGCAATGCCTGATCAGCAACATGAGCGCCGAAGCCATCCATATAGAAGGCATCATCCTTGTTCTGACGCGCGGTGACGAAAGCTGGCGCACCACAGTCACCACAGCCGGTGGCGCATCGCCCAAGACCGGCAGCATGTCAGTGCCCCATCACGAGGGCCCGCTCGCCTCTGGCGGCTATATCAACATTGGACGGCTGCAGGATCTGGTGGATCGGGCGCTGTCGAATGTCAAAGAGGATACCGAGGCATCAAATCGCCTCGGCTTCGACAGTTTCGAAATATGGGTGATTGCCGATTATTCTGCTGAACAGAACCTCGTCTTTGCGCGTCGCGGTTTCAATGTGAAACGTCATGCCGGGCGGTTGGCGCTACAAGCGGACAGAATGCGCACGCAAACGTTAAACGATGGAAAACGTCAACGCAGCATAAAGAATGACCTGCAAGACCACCTTGAAAAGACCCTTACTTCCAGGGGTGAAGGCGACTAAACAGCAACACATTACAATATGTGAGAAAATGTCATAAAAATATCAGTGCGTAGCCGAAAATCTTTGGCTAACAAGACAGTAGAGTAAAGAGTGGCATGCGGAATTGGTTTTGTGAGTGACGTTTGGTTCGGTTCCGGACCGCATGTTTTTGGTCGTTCAAGTGGCTGTTTCAGCTTGTGAACACGGGCGGCTCTAACGAGCCGCCCAATTACTTTTCAGCCCCAGATTTTCAAACGGCGCGACGCCAAGCGGTCACGTCAGCCCGAGCACACGGTTTCTCTGATTTGAGAATTCGACCTCCGCCAAGGCACGCCATCCGGCAATTTCACGCAGCTTTGCCTGAAATGTGTCATTGATCTCTGCGGCCAGCGGTGAGTGGTCGCGAGTTTCTTCAAAGACTTCGGTAGCCGCCGTGCCGAACGCATCCCACACATCCTCGTTGAACTGACGCACGTTGACGCCGTGATCGTTGATCAGCCGTTGCAGGTATTCGCCATTGCGCGCGGCGGCCTCTTCGGGCTGTGCGGCATGCTCTTCATTACAGCAGGCCCGGATCACCGCCTGTTCGTAGTCAGTCAGGCTTTCCCACCACGCCTTGTTCATGCCAAAGGCCAGACCGCCACCCGGCTCATGCATGCCGCCGGTATAATAGTATTTGGCGGCCTCGTAGAACTTCATGAAATAGTCATTATAGGGCCCGACCCATTCGGTCGCATCAACCGCACCGGTCACCAGGTTTTCGTAGATCTGGCTACCCGGCAGGGACACGGTCGAGGCATCGAGCTTTGACATCACAGTGCCGCCAAGCCCCGGAATGCGCATCTTGAGGCCGCGAAAATCCTCGGGGCTGTCGATTTCCTTGTTGAACCAGCCGCCCGCCTGCGCGCCAGTGGCGCCACATGGCAGATTCTTGAGACCGAATTCGGCACCCAGCTTGTCCCACAGGTCCTGACCACCGCCGAACTTGATCCAAGCGTTCCATTCCATCGTGGTCATGCCAAACGGAACGGATGTGAAATAGGCCCAAGCCGGATGCTTGCCGATCCAGTAATAATCGGCGGCGATATAGGCGTTGCTGTTGCCGCTTGCGACCTCATCAAAGACATCGAACGCGCCAATCCGCTCTCCGGCGGCAAAATATTCGGTTTGCAACGCGCCGTTCGAGACAACGGGAATACGCTCGGCCAGACGCTGTGCCGAGGTGCCCAGGCCGGGGAAATCGCGTGGCCATGTCGAGACGATGGTGATGGTTTTCGCGGCCTGCGCATTGACCATAGGCGCGCAGAGCGCGGACCCGGCGGTGCCGATCGCACCCGCCTTTAGAAATTTGCGACGATCCATTTTAGTTCCTCCCTGTTGAACGCCCTGCCAAGGCCACAAACACAGCCCCGGCAAAACGCTGACGAGCAGGTTATAGCGACCATCATAATTTGCAACGAACCGCTGTTGTGGCCGTCACTCGGCCGCGTCGGCATACGCGTCCATCGGGGGGCAGGTGCAGATCAGGTTGCGGTCGCCGTAAGCGTTGTCGACCCGGTTCACCGGTGGCCAGTATTTATCCACGCGAAACGCGCCGGGCGGAAAGCATCCCTGCTCACGGTGATAGGGGCGATCCCAGTCGCGGACCAGATCCTCCATCGTGTGCGGCGCATGTTTGAGCGGGTTGTTGTCGCGGTCCATGCGCCCCTCCTCGATATCCCGGATCTCTTGGCGGATCGCCAGCATCGCATCGCAAAAGCGGTCCAGTTCTGATCTGGTCTCGGATTCCGTCGGCTCCACCATCAGGGTGCCGGCCACGGGCCAACTCATCGTTGGGGCGTGAAACCCGTGATCCATCAGCCGCTTGGCGATGTCGTCCACCGTCACGCCAGCCGAGTCGGCAAAGGGGCGGGTGTCAAGGATGCATTCATGCGCGATGCGCCCCTGACGGCCCTTATAAAGCACGTCATACGCCCCCTCCAGCCGCTCTGCGATATAGTTGGCATTGAGGATCGCGACACGCGTCGCCTGCGTCATGCCCTCGCCCCCCATAAGCAGCGTATAGGCCCAGCTGATCGGCAGGATCGAGGCCGACCCGAACGGCGCGGCAGACACGGCACCGCCCTCACCAGACAGCGGGGTGGCAGGCAGATGCGGGGCCAGATGCGCCTTGACCCCAATGGGCCCCATGCCGGGGCCACCGCCGCCATGCGGAATGCAGAATGTCTTGTGCAGGTTGAGGTGGCTCACATCCCCGCCCAGATCACCGGGCCGCGACAGGCCAACCATCGCGTTGAGGTTGGCCCCATCAATATAGACCTGCCCGCCGTGGTCGTGGGTGATCTGGCAGATCTCGGTCACGGTCTCTTCAAACACGCCGTGAGTGGACGGGTAGGTGATCATGCAGCCCGCAAGGGTTTCGGCATGTTTTTCCGCCTTTTCGCGGAAATCCGCCACGTCGATATCGCCGTTGCTGCCCGATTTGACCGGCACCACCTTCCAGCCGACCATCTGCGCCGAGGCCGGGTTGGTGCCATGCGCATTGGTCGGGATGAGACAGACATTGCGATGCCCCTCGCCCTTTTCGCGGTGGTAGGCGGCAATGGTCAGCAGCCCCGCATATTCGCCCTGCGCACCGGAATTGGGCTGCATCGACATGTCGTCATAGCCGGTGATGACGCATAGTTTTTCCATCAGATCGGCGATCAGCTCGGCATAGCCCTCGGCCTGATCGGCGGGCACGAACGGATGCAGGCGGGAAAACTCGCGCCAACTGATCGGCAGCATTTCGGCGGCGGCGTTCAGTTTCATCGTGCAGGACCCAAGCGGGATCATCGCCCGGTCAAGCGCAAGATCGCGGTCCGCCAGCCTGCGCATATAGCGGGTCATCTCGGTCTCGGCCCGGTTCATGTGAAAGATCTGATGCGTGAGATAATCAGAGCGGCGCAGCAGGGCATCGGGCAGGCGCGGATGCTGGTCGCCGACCTCGACCCCGGTAAGGCCAAACGCGCGCCAGACCGCATCGATATTTTCGGGCAGCGTCGCCTCGTCCAGCGTGATCCCGATCCGGGTGCGGCCCACGGCGCGCAGGTTGATCCCCTCATCCACCGCGGATTTCATAACCGCCGATTGCAGCGGGCCGACATCCACGGTGATGGTGTCGAAAAACGCCTCCGGCTCCACTGCAAAGCCCGCCTCTTGCAGGCCAGCTGCCAGTCGCGCGGTCTTGAGGTGGATGCGCTCGGCAATGGCGCGCAATCCCTTGGGACCGTGGAAAACCGCGTACATCGACGCCATGACCGCCAGCAGCGCCTGCGCGGTGCAGACATTCGAGGTCGCTTTTTCCCGCCGAATATGCTGTTCACGGGTCTGCAGGCTGAGCCGGTAGGCGCGATTTCCCAGAGCGTCGACACTGACCCCCACAAGCCGCCCCGGCAGCGCGCGTTTATAGGCATCACGACAGGCGATATAGGCGGCATGCGGGCCACCATAGCCCATCGGCACGCCAAAGCGCTGCACACTGCCCACAGCGATATCGGCCCCCATCGCGCCCGGCTCTTTCAGCAATGTCAGGCTCAGCGGATCGGCAGAAACGATGCCAATGGCATTCTGCTCATGCAGCGCGGCCATCTGATCGGACACATCGCGCAGATGCCCGAACGTGCCGGGATACTGGAAAATCGCGCCAAAAACGGCTGTCGCGTCCATATCCTCAGGCGCGCCCACCATGATCTCGATCCCCAGCGGTGCGGCCCTTGTGCGCATCACGGCGATATTTTGCGGGTGGCAGTTTTCATCGACGAAAAACGCGCGCGTCTTCGACTTGGCCACGCGCTGCGCCATGGTCATCGCCTCGGCGCAAGCCGTCGCCTCGTCCAGCAGGGAGGCATTGGCGACCTCCAGCCCGGTCAGGTCAGAAATCATCGTCTGAAAGTTCAGCAGCGCCTCTAGCCTACCCTGACTGATTTCAGGCTGATAGGGGGTGTAGGCGGTGTACCACGCCGGGTTTTCAAGGATATTGCGCTGGATCGCAGGGGGCGTGACGGTGCCGTGATAGCCTTGGCCAATCAGGCTGACCAGCACCTTGTTCTTGGCGGCCACCATGCGCAGGTCATGCATCAGTTCGCGTTCCGATTTGGGCGGGCCGAAATCCAGCGGCTCGGCCTGCCGGATAGAGGCGGGAACCGTCTCGTCGATCAGGGCCTCAAGACTATCTGCGCCCAAAACCTGCAGCATCTCGGCCATCTCTTCGGGCGACGGCCCGATATGGCGGCGGTTGGCGAAATCATACGGGTCATACTCTGTCGGCTCAAACGGCATGTCAGGCTCCCTTGTGCGATCCGGGACAGGGCGTGCGCCCTACCCCTTTGATTTTTCCAAACGACCAGCACCGGGCGCATCAAAATCCTTGCAAGGATTTTGCGAAAACTTTTGCAAAAGTTTTCCCGCCCCCGGCGGCACGGTCAGTTGATAAAGGCCTTGTAAGCAGCCTCATCCATGTAATCGTCCATCTGGCTGGCATCGGCTGGCTTGATCTTGAAAAACCATCCCGCCTCCAGCGGATCGTCGTTGATCTTGGATGGCTCATCGACCAGCGCCTCGTTGACCTCAAGTATCTCGCCATCAATGGGCGCAAGGATGTCCGAGGCCGCCTTGACGCTCTCGATCACGACGATCTCGTCATCCTTGCTCACCTCGGTGCCGACCTCGGGCAATTCGACAAAAACGATATCGCCCAGTTGCTCGGCGGCATGTTCGGTGATGCCCACGGTCACCACGCCGTCGGTATCGTCGAGCCATTCATGCTCTTCGGTGAATTTCATTGATGCAGTCTCCTTTGTGTTGATCAACGTTTGAAACCGGGTGTGACGAAGGGCAGCGCAGTCACCGCAACGGGCAGCCTTTTGCCGCGCAGCTCGCCATAGATCCGTGTGCCGGGGGCGGCATGGCTGGCGGGGACATAACCGATCGCCACCGGCGCGCCGACGGACGGGCCGAACGCGCCCGAGGTGACCTCACCCATGGCGGTACCGCCCTCTTCGCCCGCGAAAAGCTGCGTGCCCGCGCGCATCGGCGCGCGCCCCTCAGGGGCAAGGCCTATACGGCAACGCGCGACACCATCGCCGATCTGGCCCAAGATCCTGTCAGCCCCCGGAAAGCCGCCCGCCCGCGCGCCATCCGCGCGCCGGGCCTTGCCGATGGACCATGCCAGCCGTGCCTCGACCGGCGTCGTCTTGGCGTCGATATCCTGCCCATAAAGACAGAGCCCCGCCTCAAGCCGCAGGCTGTCGCGCGCGCCAAGCCCTATCGGCGCCACCGCGTCATGTGCCAGCAGCGCGCGCGCCAAGCGGTCTGCCGCATCCTCGGGCACCGAAATCTCGAACCCGTCCTCTCCGGTGTAGCCAGAGCGCGAAATCCACAAATCGCCGTAGTCAGATGTGAAAATACCTGTGTCCATAAAGCGCAAGTTCTCACACCCCGCCGCGATCGGGGCCAGCACGCCCACGGCCTCTGGCCCTTGCAGCGCCAACAGGGCGCGGTCCGTCACTTCGACCACCTCACAGTCGGGCAGCTTCGCGCGCATATGGGCCAGATCGGCTGATTTGCAGGCCGCATTGACGACGACAAGGATATGATCGCCCCGGTTGGTGATCATCAGATCATCCAATATGCCCCCGGTTTCATTCGTAAAAAGCCCATAGCGCTGACGCTTGTCCCGCAGGCCCAGCAGATCGGCAGGCACCAGCGCCTCAAGCGCGGCGGCGGCCCCGGCATATCCTGCCTCATGCCGGATCAGCACC
>CBFHML010000108.1:0-8562 GCA_965656855.1 Roseovarius sp. | reverse complement strand
TGTCGATCGCCTGCTTGCCGGCGAGGACCAGACCGGGTTGTTCCTCGTCGATGACACCCTTGAGGATCTTGGCCACCGAGAGAGGCTCGATATCGGTATGCACATCGTCAGTGGCGACGACGAGAATGGCGCGGTCCGCGCCCATCGCCAGGGCCGTGCGCAGGGTTTCCTGCGCCTGCTTTACGCCGATGGATACGGCGATGACCTCATCGGCCTTGCCGGCTTCCTTGAGGCGGATCGCCTCTTCGACGGCGATCTCGTCGAACGGATTCATCGACATTTTCACATTGGCAAGATCGACGCCCGTGCCATCCGCCTTCACACGGACTTTCACGTTGTAGTCGATCACGCGTTTGACAGGTACGAGCACCTTCATCGGCATGGTCTCCCTTAAATAATTCCCGAGCCGCTGACGCGACTCTGACATTCGCTCTTGGGGCTCTAATATCGCTTTGTGTAACCGTGAAACAGGCCAAAATCGTCACGTTTACGTCCGGCGACGCCGCGTTTCCGGTCTTTACGTCAGAATTTGCATGCGTCAGCGCGGCTGGTCTGTGTCAGCGGTTGGCGCCCGGAACCCACAAGACGTCGTTTTTACCGCCGTCATTGGCCATGCGCGAGGCGACAAAGAACCAGTCGCTCAGGCGGTTGAGATAGCGCACGGCGGATTCGTTGACCGTCTCGACCGCGGACAGCTCGACTGTCAGGCGCTCGGCCCTGCGCGATACCGTGCGGCACAGATGCAAATGTGCCGCAAGCGCACTGCCGCCCGGCAGGATAAAGCTGCGCAGGGGGTCCAGCGCCTCGTTCATCACGTCGATTTCTGCTTCCAGACGCTCTGTCTGACTGGGCGACATGCGCAGCGGCGTGTATTCAGCGTCTTTGTCCTTATCCATGTCGGGACGACACAGATCGGCGCCCAGATCGAACAGGTCGTTCTGGATCCGGGCCAGCGCCTCGTCGGTTTCCGCCTCGGCATGCAGGCGGGCCATGCCAACGCAGGCGTTGACCTCGTCGACTGTGCCATATGCGGTGACGCGCAGCGCGTGTTTTGCCACGCGGGTGCCATTGCCGAGCGCCGTTTCTCCGGCATCGCCGGTGCGGGTATAGATGCGGTTGAGTACGACCATGATTACTGCCCTCCTTCGCGGCGGAAAAAGACGAAAAGCAAGATCAGAGCAACCGCCACGAATTGCGCGATGATCCGCCAGCGCATGAATTTGTTAGCACGCTTGGCATTGTCCAACCCTTCTTTGCCGAAGGTGTTGATGCCCATGATCAGGACCACGGCGACCACGCCACAGGCCACTGCGGCGATGATGAATAGTGGATCGTTCAGCATGGGTTTGCTCCTGTCCTGTCCCCGTTGTGCCGATGTAGACCGGGGGAGGGGAAAAGCGAATGGGAAATCGCGGTGATGTGCCTTTTCAACCCTTGGAGAGTACCCAGTCAAGCGCACGTGTCGGCAGGATGCGGCGCAGCGCGCCCATGAGGTAGGTCGGTGTGGTGACATAATACCGGGCCCGCGGACGCGGCGATTCAATCGCGTGAAGCAGCTTTTTTGTCACCGCGTCAGGCGGCAGCTCGAAACTGTCCTTGGTGTAGTCACCATAAAGCCTTGGGCGCAGCTTGTTGCGGTAATCCTCTGCGCGGGCGGCGTTTTCCCAATCAAGCCAGCGTTCAAACGGCGCACGGGCGTTTTCGCGGATCTGGCTGGTGACGGGGCCGGGCTCGATCAGCACAACATGGATGCCCGTGCCTCGCAGTTCCAGACGCATGGTGTCGGTCAGCCCCTCAAGGGCGAATTTCGTGCTGACATAGGCGCCGCGCCAGCCGATGGCGACAAGACCCAGAACAGAGGAATTCTGCACGATCCGGCCAGAGCCTTGGGCGCGCATCACGGGGATCACCCGCCGGGTCAGGTCGTGCCAGCCAAACACATTGGCCTCAAAAATCTCGCGCAGCGCGCCGCGTGGCAAATCCTCGACCAGTCCGGGGCAGGCATAGGCGCCATTGTTGAAAAGCGCGTCAAGCGTGCCGCCGGTCGCGTCGAGCACCTCTTGCAGACCGCTCTCTATGCTGGCCTCGTCCTGATAGTCGATGCGCGGGCTGTCGAATCCATCGTCGCGCAGGCGCTGGCAATCTTCTTCGCGGCGACAAGATGCAAAGACACGCCAGCCGCGTGCGCGCAATCCGTGCGCTGCGTTCAGCCCGATGCCCGAGGAACACCCGGTGATAAGAATGGATTTCGCGCTCATGGGCGGCACCTTGAACCGGGCGCGCCGGCGGCGCAATCGCTTTGGTGGGTCAGTTGGCCGGCGCGGAGACGAGCCAGTCTGCCATCCAGCCTTCTTCGCCGGTCTGTGTCACACGGAGCATCAGCCAGCCATCATCGGTCCGGTCGAGAACCGCCACCTCCGTGCCGTCGGTCAGGCTCGTGATGCGGGCATATGTCGTGCCCGGTCCGTCGCGCATGTTGACCACATTGCCGGTAACGTAACGAATGTCGGTGCCGGTTGGGGCGCGGCGCTGTTCTTGGCTCGGTTGACTCTGTCGTTGGCTGAAAAGCTCGATCGCGCCCGGCCAGATTTTTTCCGCGTCTGCCGTCGCGGTTGCGCTTGTATCCGTCAAGGCCTGCGTCACGGCGTCGCTAACTGCGTCGTCGCCTGCTGACGCGGTCAACAGTGCGACCTTCTCCTCGCCTGTAGCGGCGGGGCGCACCGATTCTGTGCGGAAGTTGTCGCCGTTGGCAGAGGCGAGTGTGACGTTGAAACGCTCATCCGCGGTCGTGTCGAGCTTCTCGAGCCGGGTCGTGCGAAGCTCGTCGACCGAGGCAAAGCGCGACGGCGTCTCGTCTGCGTTTTCTTGAACGGGGCTGCGGGGCTCATCCATCAAGGCACGGGCCTGAATCGAATGGTCGACGGGTGCATAGTGCGCACCACCACTAAGCTCGTAAAACGAGAAACCAAGGAACCCAAATGTCACAAGTATAAAGCGCCACATTCCCGCACCCCCCAACAGCACAGTCGGCTAAAATCCGCCACATTCCTGTTAACTATACGATTCGCTTCTGGCGATCATCGGAAAAGCGGGCGGTTTTCCTCAAGTGATGCTTTACGGCCCTTTTATGGCTCTGTATCACAGCATCTATGACTGATTTGGTCGACGACCCCAACATGATCCCCGAGGCTGTTGCCGAACCGTTACGCCGTGCCATCGGCGACCGGTACCTGACATATGCGCTCTCGACTATTATGCACCGGGCACTGCCCGATGCGCGTGACGGTCTCAAGCCGGTACATCGTCGTATCCTGTATGCAATGCGCGAACTGCGGTTAAGTTCCACAGGCGGTTTCAGAAAATCGGCCAAGATCTCGGGTGACGTGATGGGTAATTACCACCCTCACGGCGATGCGGCGATCTATGATGCGATGGCGCGTTTGGCGCAGGATTTTGCCGTGCGCTACCCGTTGGTCGACGGTCAGGGGAATTTCGGCAATATCGACGGCGATAACCCGGCGGCGGCGCGTTATACCGAAGCACGCCTTACAGGGGTTGCCGAGGCGCTGCTCGACGGGTTGAACGAGGACGCCGTCGATTATCGTGACAATTACGACGGCACGTTGCGCGAACCGGTTGTTCTGCCTGCGCAGTTCCCGAATCTGCTGGCCAACGGATCAAGCGGGATCGCGGTTGGCATGGCCACGAACATCCCGCCGCATAATATTTCAGAACTGATCGACGCCTGCCTGCATCTCATCAAGGTGCCGGACGCGCGCGACGACACATTGCTCAACTTCGTGCCCGGCCCCGATTTCCCGACCGGCGGCGTGATCGTCGAGCCCAAGGAAAACATCGCGCAGGCCTATCGCACGGGCCGAGGCAGTTTCCGACTGCGCTGCAAATGGGAGGTCGAAGATCTGGGCCGGGGCCAATGGCAGGTCGTGGTCACCGAAATTCCCTATCAGGTGCAGAAATCCAAGCTGATCGAGAAGCTGGCCGAGGTCATCCAAACCAAAAAGGTGCCGATCCTCGCCGATATCCGGGACGAAAGCACCGATGATGTCCGCATGGTGCTGGAGCCGCGATCAAAAAACGTGGACCCCGAGGTGCTTATGGGGATGCTGTTTCGGAATACTGATCTGGAACTGCGCTTTTCGCTGAATATGAACGTGCTGATCGACGGGCTGACACCGCAGGTCTGCTCGATGAAGGAGGTGCTGCGCGCCTTCCTCGATTTCCGGCGCGAGGTGCTTATCCGCCGGTCGCGGCACCGGATGGACAAGATCGACCACCGGCTTGAAGTGTTGCAGGGGCTGATCACCGCCTTTCTCAATCTGGATCGCGTGATCGAGATCATCCGCTACGACGATGAGCCGAAAGCGGCGCTGATGTATGAGAATTGGAGCCATGTGCACCAATCGACCCTGACCCGCGCGATGGACGAGGCGGCCTATGTCTCGCCGCTCGAAGGTGTGGACATGGACACGCTGAGCCTTGTCGCCGATCCCGAGGCAGAGGCGCGCGGCGTGCTGAGCGAAAGTGCGCAGGAACGCGCTGTGCCCTATAGCTATGCGGGCCGCGAAAACGGGCTGTCGGATGTGCAGGCCGAGGCGATCTTGAATATGCGGTTGCGCAGCTTGCGGCGGCTGGAAGAAGAGGCGCTGGTCAAAGAGCGTGACACGCTGATGGCGGAACGCGCCGGGCTAGAGGATCTGCTTGAGGGCGAAGACCTGCAATGGTCGACCATTGCCGATCAGCTGCGCGAGGTGAAAAAGACATTCGGCAAGGGCTACGAGGGTGGCGAACGCCGCACCCAGTTTGCCGAAGCCGGCGAGGTCGAAGAGGTGCCGCTGGAGGCGATGATCGACCGCGAGCCGATCACGGTTGTCTGCTCCAAGATGGGGTGGATCCGGGCGATGTCCGGGCATATCGATCTCAATCGCGAGCTCAAGTTCAAGGACGGTGATGAGGGGCGTTTCGTCTTTCATGCCGAAACCACCGACCGGTTGCTTGTCGTTGGCTCCAACGGGCGGTTCTACACGCTGTCGGCGGCGAACCTGCCCGGCGGGCGCGGCATGGGAGAACCCGTGCGCCTGATCGTGGACCTGCCCAATGAGGCCGAAATCGTGACGATCCTCATTCACAAACCGGGCCGCAAATTGCTGGTCGCGTCCAGTGCGGGCGACGGGTTTGTCGTGGCCGAGGACGAAATCGTGGCGCAGACGCGCTCGGGCAGACAGGTTCTGAACGTGCGCGGCGATGTGCGCGCGCAGGTCTGCAGGCCGGTGACAGGCGATCACATCGCCTGCGTCGGTGAAAACCGCAAAGTGCTCGTCTTTCCGCTGGAAGACCTGCCCGAAATGGCGCGCGGCAAGGGTGTTCGGCTCCAGAAATACAAGGATGGTGGGCTGAGCGACGCCACCACATTCACATTGGCCGAAGGGCTGAGCTGGCTTGATCCGGCAGGCCGGACGCGGACGGAAACCGACCTTGCCGAATGGATCGGCAAACGGGCCACGGCAGGCCGGATGGCACCGCGCGGCTTCCCACGTGACAATCGCTTCACCTGAAGGTTATTTGCGCGTGAGCACCTGTCGTCCCTACATGCTGATAACACAGCAGAGGGAGAGTTACCGTGAACCTGACGAAAAGAGGATTTCTAACAACACTGACAGCAGGCGGAGCAGCGGCGCTGTTTCTGCGCCCGGCCATGGCCGAAGAAAGCCAGTGGTACGAAAATGATGGCTACGCCGCCGACGGGGCCGATGTGGTGGCCTATTTCGGACTGGCCGAAGGCGACGACGGCGTGCGCGGCTCTGACGAGCATGTCACCGAATGGAATGGCGCGCGCTGGCGGTTTGCCTCGGCGGAAAACCTTGCGACCTTTACCGCGAACCCAGAGAAATACGCGCCACAATTCGGCGGCTATTGCGCCTTTGCCGTCTCGCGCGGGTACACCGCCCATGGCGACCGCAACGCGTGGACCGTGCATGATGGCCAGCTCTACCTCAATTTCAGCAAATCCGTGCGTCGCCGGTGGGCACGCGACATTCCCGGCAATGTCGCCAAGGGTCGCGATAACTGGCCAAGCGTTCTGAGCGCGTGATCAGGCGGCTTGCGTGGCGGGGCTGATCGGCTCCGCCTCCAGCCACACGCCGCCCTCGGGGCGCAGCGTCAGGATCATGACCGGCTTGGGGTCGCGGCCCTTCACGGGCGTGAACCGGAACCGGCCAAGCAGCGTGGCAAGGATAATCACCGCCTCTTGCAGCGCAAAACTGGCCCCGATGCAAATACGCGGCCCGTCACCGAAAGGCAGATAGGTAAAGCGCTCAATCGCCTTGCGATCCGCGAATCGCTCTGGCCGAAATTCATCCGGCGCGTCCCAATGCGCATGATGGCGGTGCAGCGCGTAGATCGGCAGCATGACGGTATCGCCCGGCCGGATTTCTGCGCCGCAAAGGCTGTCTTTTGCCTTTGCCGTGCGCGACACGACGCCCCCCGGTGGATATAGCCGCAGCGCCTCGTCCACGATCTGACGGATGAAGGGCAGGTTTTCCACATCCGCACCGGTGGCGGGCGCATCGCCGCACACGCTATGCACCTCCGCGCGGGCGCGGTCCTGCACGTCTGGATCAAAGGCACATAAGTATAGCGACCACGCGAGCGTCAGCGCGGTCGTCTCATGCCCGGCCACGATAAAGGTCAACAGGTTGTCGCGCATCTCGGCGGTGTTCATCTGTCGCCCGCTTTTGGGATCTTCGCCCGCCATAAGCAGGTCCAGCAGATCGGGAATGCCTTGCGCCCCGCGTTGTCGGCGCGCGTCTATCGCCTCATCGGCGGCGCGGTGCATGTCGACCACCGAGGTCCGAGAGGCCATCAGCCGGGCAGGGCGTGGCACCCAGTCAGGTGCCCCCAGAATATCAAGAATCGAAACCTTGCCCGCTTGGGCGATATACGATTCAAGCCCACGGTGCACGGCTGCGGCGTCAAAGCTGCCATCCGCGGAAAACGTGACCTCTGCGATGATATCAAACGTCGTGCGCACCATGTCGGCGGCCATGTCCACCGCCCGGTTGTCGGCTTGGGTGATCCGCTCTGCACTGCGTTCGGCGGCGGCGGTCATGATGGGCGACAGGTTCATCACGTTGCGATGCGAAAAGACCGGCGCGGCGGTGCGCCGTTGCCAGCGCCAATCTGCGCCCTCGGCGATGAACATAGATTCGCCGATCGCGGGGCGAAGCAGGTTTTTGGTGACCATTGATTTCGGATAATCCTCCACCCGTTCGATCAGGATGCGGCGGATTGCGTCGGGATCGGTCACCATATGCCAGCGTGTGCCGGTATGCCCCGACACGATGGGCTCTCGCGTGGCACGCTCTGGAATGATGCCCAAAATATTGCGCCGCGCCGCGCTGAGGCTGTCGAGAATGCCAAGCGGCTCGGTGCCAAGCGGAACTTTGACCGGGGTGTCGCTGACGGGCATGGCGGTTCTCCGTTCGGGCTTTGGCGTCTCATGTCATATAGGTGCGGCGTGAAGCGCGGCAAATGTGGCTGCCGGTTTGCACTGACGCGCGGGCTGAGGTATCGCGGTGCGGATGCACCTACGGGGACCCTTGCCATGCTTCGCCGCTTTTTTCTTTTGCTCTCCGGTCTGGCGCTTGCCGCCTGCACCAATGCCAACGACCTCGACAAGGTGCCTGCCTATCTGGGCAATTTCCATCTTGGTCATAATGTGGTGGTGGCGCCCAATCTGACGATGGGTCCGGCCTCTCGTGAGGCGACCGAGGACGAGTGGATCGCGTCCATGACCAAGGCCGTGGACGAGCGGTTCTCGCGCTATGAGGGCACTGAACTTTATCATCTGGCGATCAGCGTCGAGGGCTATGTGCTCGCCATTCCCGGCATCCCGCTTGTGGCGTCGCCCAAATCCGCGCTGATCGTGAACGTCACGGTCTGGGAGGATGCGACGCAGAAAAAGCTGAATGAAAAGCCCGAATTGATCACCGTGGTGGAAACCATTTCTGGCAACACGATGCTTGGGTCTGGCCTGACGCAGTCCAAAGAGGTGCAGATGGAAAACCTCAGCCGCAATGCGGCAAAGCTGATTCAGAACTGGCTCGTGCGTCAAAACAATGCCGAGGGCTGGTTCGAGGATGATGGCGTGCCCGCCAATGAAAAGCCCGCCTCTGAGAAAGAGCCGCGCCCGGCTGCCACCACTCAAGAGCCGGAAGACGAGGGCGAAGACGGGGAAACGCAAGAGGTGGGGTCCGAGGCGGCCGCGCTGGCCAGCGCTGCGGCAGAGATCGTCCAAGACCCCGAGGTTGTGCCCGCAGCGGAGTGAAAGCGGAGCAAGACGCGGATGAAGCGCTTGATTTTCTCTGCCCAACCCAATAAATGCGCGCAGGATCAACCGGGCCTTTTGGGCCCTCCAACAACACAGGGCGCCTAGAAGAGATGGCAAAAGAAAAGTTTGACCGTTCGAAACCGCATGTGAACATTGGCACGATTGGCCACGTTGACCACGGCAAGACGACGCTGACGGCGGCGATCACGAAGTAT
>CBFHML010000107.1:0-10143 GCA_965656855.1 Roseovarius sp. | reverse complement strand
GAATCCGTTTGGCCGTGAGGACGTGAACTTCAGCCAGGGCTGGACGACGTTCTACTGGGCATGGTGGATCAGCTGGTCACCCTTTGTGGGCATGTTCATCGCCCGCGTCAGCCGGGGCCGCACGGTGCGCGAATTCATCATTTGCGTGCTGCTGATCCCCACCACGGTCTGCATCCTGTGGATGACGGTCTTTGGTGGCACCGCGCTCAATCAGGTGGTGGCCGATGGCTATACCGGGGCAAAGGACGCGGCACTTGAGCTGAAGCTCTTTTACATGCTCGACCAACTGCCGCTGGCAACCATCACCTCGGTGTTGGGTATCATCCTTGTGATCGTGTTCTTCGTCACCTCGTCGGATTCCGGCAGCCTTGTGATCGACACGATCACCGCGGGCGGCAAGGTCGACGCGCCGGTGTCGCAGCGGGTGTTCTGGTGCATCTTCGAGGGGGCGGTTGCGATCGTGCTCTTGATCGGTGGCGGGCTTGCGTCGTTGCAGGCGGCGGTCATTGCCACGGGCCTGCCGTTCACCATCGTGCTGCTGGTGATGTGCTATGCCATCTGGCGTGGCCTCGCGAGCGAACGGCGCGCCTGACAAACGCTTGATCAGACGTCAAAAAGCCCCCCGGCCCTTGCAGGTCGGGGGGCTTTGTTGTTTTTAGGCGAGGGATAGCCAAGGGGAGGGGCCGACAATGACCCGTCTGGATAGTGATTTCGTACGGGCACAGTTTCCCGCCTTTGCAGAGCCCGCCCTCAGGGGACAGGCGTTTTTCGAGAATGCGGGCGGGTCCTATGCCTGTCAGCAAGTCATCGACCGGCTGGAGCGCTTCTATCGTCAGCGCAAGGTACAGCCCTATGCGCCCTATGGGGCCAGCCAACTGGCCGGGGGCGAGATGGACGAGGCCCGCACGCGCCTGTCGGCGATGCTGGGCGTTGGAGAGGATGAACTGTCCTTCGGGCCGTCCACCACGCAGAACACCTATGTTCTGGCACAGGCCTTTCGCCAGTGGATGAGGCCGGGGGACGCCATCATCGTGACGGATCAAGACCACGAGGCCAATTCAGGCCCGTGGCGGCGTCTGGCCGAGGACGGGTTCGAGATTCGCGAATGGAAGATCGACGCCGAGACAGGGATGCTACGGCTCGATCAGCTGGAGGAGTTGCTGGACGAACGTGTGCGGCTGGTGTGTTTTCCGCATTGCTCCAACATCGTGGGGGCCATCAACCCGGTGGTCGAGATTACTGCCGCCGCCCATGCCGCGGGCGCGTTTGTCTGTGTCGACGGGGTGTCCTATGCGCCGCATGGTTTTGTGAATGTGGGCGAGATGGGGCCGGACATCTATCTCTTCTCCGCCTACAAGACCTATGGCCCGCATCAGGGCGTGATGGTCATGCGCCGCGAACTGGCTCAGATGCTGCCCAATCAGGGGCATTGGTTCAACGGTGATACGCTTTACAAGCGGTTCACTCCGGCGGGGCCGGACCACGCGCAGGTCGCGGCCTGTGCGGGCATGGCGGATTATTATGACGCGCTGGCCGATCATCATGGGCTGGAGGGGGATGCCGCCACACGCACCGCCGCTGTGCATGACCTGATGCGGGCCCGTGAAACCGCGCTGTTGCAGCCGCTGCTGGCGTATCTGGCCGATAAGAATTCCGTTCGTCTCATCGGTCCGCGCGAGGCGACCGAAAAGGCCCCGACCGTGGCGATAGAACTGCCCGGCAAGGGGGAGGACGCCGCCCGCGCATTGGCCGCGCATGGTATTATGGCGGGGGGTGGTGACTTTTACGGCTCACGCCCGCTCAAGGCGATGGGCGTCGATCTGGACAAGGGGGTGCTGCGGCTTAGCTTCGTGCATTACACGGATGAGGATGAGGTGACCAAGCTGCTCACTGCGCTGGACGCTGTCCTTTGACACGATGACACGACACGGGCCGTGACGCCCGGAAACACGACGGGGCACAAGACACCATGGCAGAGACGACACCCACACTCCTGTGGCTGCGCCGCGATTTGCGGCTGAGCGATCACCCGGCGCTTTGCGCGGCGGTGGCGCGGGGTGGGCCGGTGATCCCTGTCTATATCCGCGACGGGGCGGTCAAGGCGTTAGGCGCGGCCCCGCAATGGCGGCTTGGCCTGTCGTTGGCGGATATTCTGCCACGGCTGCGGGACAAGGGCAGTGATCTCGTGCTGC
Source organism: Roseovarius sp. (assembly GCA_965656855.1). Classification (GTDB taxonomy): domain Bacteria; phylum Pseudomonadota; class Alphaproteobacteria; order Rhodobacterales; family Rhodobacteraceae; genus Roseovarius. The sequence continues at coordinate 7,951 of CBFHML010000107.1, read as the reverse complement.
GCTCTGGTGAGGCGCTGGGCGTGCTGCGCGCGCTGGTGGCGGAAACCGGGGCAGGGGCCGTCTACTGGAGCCGCGCCTACGATCCCGACAGCATCGGGCGCGACACGCAGGTCAAGGCGGCGCTGACTGAGGACGGTATCGACGCCCAAAGCCATCTGGGCCACCTGATGTTCGAGCCGTGGACGATCGAGACCAAGACCGGTGGTTTCTACAAGGTCTACACACCGATGTGGAAAGCCGTGCGCGACCGTGACGTGCCAGAGCCGCTCGCGGCACCGGACAGCATTCCCGCCCCGCAAAGCTGGCCTGACAGCGAAACGCTGGACGACTGGAGGCTGGATTCAGGGATGGATCGCGGCGCAGAGGTCTCGCGCCCCCATCAGCTTGTCGGCGAAGAGGCGGCACAGGGGCGGCTGGGCTGGTTTGTCGGTAACATCATCGGCGATTACAATGACAAGCGCGATCTGCCAGCGGTGGACGGCACGTCCAACCTGTCGGCAAGCCTTGCGCTGGGCGAAATCTCTCCGCGGCAATGCTGGCACGCAGGGCAGCGCGCGTTGCGCGATGGGGCCGGCAAGGGGGCCGAGACATGGCTGCAAGAGCTGGTCTGGCGCGAGTTCGCCTATCACCTCGCCTATCACACGCCGCGCATCACGACAGGCAATTGGCGTGAGGAATGGGATGCCTTTCCGTGGAACGAGGATGAGACCCGCGAGGATGTTATCGCGTGGAAACAGGGCCGCACCGGCGAGCCCTTTGTCGATGCGGCCATGCGCGAGATGTATGTGACGGGCCGGATGCACAACCGCGCGCGGATGATCGTCGCCAGCTACCTGACAAAGCATTTGCTGAGCCACTGGAAGATCGGCAAACGCTGGTTCGAGGAGCATCTGACCGACTGGGACCCGGCCAGCAACGCGATGGGCTGGCAATGGGCCGCAGGCTCTGGTCCGGACGCGACACCCTATTTCCGGGTGTTCAACCCCGAGACGCAACTGGACAAGTTCGACCGCGGCGCCGCCTATCGCAAAAGCTGGATCGCCGAGGGCCACAGCCAGCCCACAGACACCGCCCTGAGTTATTTCGATGCGATCCCGAGATCCTGGGGCCTGTCCCCTGAGGATGCCTATCCCGACCGGATCGTTGGATTGAAAGAGGGGCGCCAGCGTGCCCTTGATGCCTATAAGGACAGAGAGTTTTGAACACCCTGACGACACCGCCCGTAGATGGTGGACCGCCGCCACTGAGCCCTGCGCCTGACATGACACGGAAAGATGACATGATCCTGACCGACACCACCGGGCAGCAGGATCTGCCCCGATATTTCACGCGGGTCTTTGCCACCGCGAAAACCATCGAGCACGGACGGCTTGATATCGGGCTGGATGGTGGCCGCGTGTTTCGGGCAGAAGGGGCCGGGCCGGGGCCGGTCGCGCGCATCGACATCCACGATCACGACCTCTTTGCGCGGATGATCCGCGAGGGATATCTTGGCTTTTGCGAGGCGTATCTGGATGGCGGCTGGACCACGCCGGATCTGCAGGCGTTCATGGATCTGGTCAACGCCGATAACGACCGGATGTATAATGGCTATCCGGGGCAGAAACTGGTCGAGATTTTCGAAAAGATCCGCTTTTGGCTGCAACGCAATTCCAAGGTGCAGGCCCGCAAGAATATCAGCCATCACTATGATCTGGGCAACGAGTTCTATGGTCTGTGGCTGGACGAGACGATGACCTATTCCTCGGCCCTGTTCGAGACCGGTCAGGAAAGTCTGGAAGCCGCGCAAACAGCCAAATACGCCAGCATGGTCGATGAGATGGGCGCCAAGCCCGGCGATCATGTGCTTGAAATCGGCTGCGGCTGGGGCGGATTTGCGGAATATGCGGCACGCGAACGCGGGCTCAAGGTGACGGGCCTGACGATCAGCCGCGAACAGTTCAACTATGCCCAAGACCGGATCCGGGCGGCGGGGCTTGAGGATCTTGTGGAATTCAAGCTTCAGGATTACCGCGACGAGCGCGGGCAATATGACGGCATCGCCAGCATCGAGATGTTCGAGGCGGTGGGTGAGCAATATTGGCCGGTCTATTTCCGCACCGTGAAGGAGCGACTGAAACCGGGGGGCAAGGCCACGCTGCAGATCATCACCGTGGGGGATGACCGGTTCGAGACCTATCGCAACGACGTGGATTTCATCCAGAAATACATCTTTCCGGGTGGGATGCTGCCCTCTCCCAGCGTGCTGCGCGATCAGGTGCGCCGCGCCGGGCTGACGGTTCTGCGCTCCATCGAATTCGGAGAAAGCTATAGCCAGACATTGCGCCGTTGGCATGAAACCTTCAACGAAAAGTGGGATGACGTGGCGCGTCTTGGCTTTGATGCGCGCTTTCGCCGGATGTGGAATTTCTACCTCACCTCTTGTGCCGGTGCGTTTCATACGGGTAATTGCGATGTGACACAGATCACCATCGCAAGGCCGGAGTGAATGCCGAAGACGGATAGTATGCCCACCGCAGGCAGGGGTGTTGCGGCAGTTTTGATGGCGGTATTGGCATGGTATGCCAGTGATATGTATCGCACACTGATGCCCGAAAGCACCAATTTCGGCCGGTTCAACGAGGTCAATGTCGTGATCGGACTTGTCAGCGGCTGGTTCGTGATCGGCTCCCGACTTCGCCGGGGGTATCCCTATGCGACCGGTACGGGGCTGACATGTGTGGCTAGGCTGGTTTTCTGGGCAATCTTGATCCAGAGATGCAATGAAATGCTCAAGCTGGCACTGAACCGCCGCTATGAGGGGCCGGTCGAGGCCGTGGCACAGAGGTGGAACTGACATGGCACCAAGTCTGACCCCCAAAGGGGGGCTGGCCGATCCTGATGTGCTGCGCGCGCTGGTGGGCCATCCTGTCGATCTGCCGCTGACCGGCGAGGGGGCTGAAAAGCTGCGGTATTTCGCGCAGGGTCTGGGCGTTGCGCCAGAGGATGCCGGGGCCGATCTGCCCGATACGAATGTTCTGAAACGGGCCGCTTATGAGGTTGCGGGATATTACGGGCGGCTGAGCCCAGAGATGCTGACGATACGTATGAACATGATTTTGGCGCGCGCCGCGTCAACCGCTTACGCAGCCGAAAACCCCTCTCCGGTCAGTACCCGCAGTTCCATGCGCAGCGATCAGGTCGAGGTTGTCAATTGTAAGGCCCCTCACGAGGGGTTCTACGTGACGCAGACCTACCGCCTGCGCCATCCCGATTTCGAGGGTGGCACAAGCGACGTGCTGCGCCGTGAGGTGTTTGTCGCCACGGATGCGTCGATTGTCCTGCCCTATGATCCCGTGCGTGACCGCATTTTGCTGGTCGAGCAGTTCCGCATGGGGCCGTTCGGGCGCGGCGATCCCTATCCTTGGGTGTTGGAGCCGGTGGCGGGCCGGGTCGATGCGGGCGAAACGCCCGAGGCCTGCGCCCGTCGTGAATGCGTCGAAGAGGCCCGTCTGACGCTGCGTGGTCTGGAACATGTCAGCAGCCACTACTGCACGCCCGGCTGTTCGACAGAGATGTTCCATTGCTATGTCGGCCTGTGCGACCTGCCGGAAATCAAGCGCGGGCAGGGTGGCTTAGAGACCGAGAACGAGGATATCCGCACCCATGTCCTGACTTTCGACGAGGCCATGGATCTGGTGCGCAGCGGTGAGGCGAATGTTGGCCCGATGGTGCTTTTGCTGATCTGGCTGGAGCGTGAGCGCGCGCGTCTGCGCGGCACTGCTTGAGTTAGCTGGACTGACGCTCTAAGTCTGGCCCCGGACATGACAAAGGAGCGCCCGAATATGCGCATTGCCAAGGACCTTGCCGACGCGGTCGGCCAAACGCCCCTGATCCGGCTTCGCCATGCAAGCGAGGCGACGGGCTGTGAGATCTACGGCAAGGCCGAGTTCCTCAATCCCGGCCAGTCGGTCAAGGATCGTGCAGCCCTCTACATCATCAAGGACGCCATCGCGCGCGGTGAGTTGCAGCCGGGTGGCACTATCGTCGAAGGCACCGCCGGCAATACCGGCATCGGTCTTGCGGTCGTGGGGGCCTCGATGGGGTTCAAGACGGTGATCGTCATCCCAGAGACGCAGAGCGAAGAGAAAAAGGACATGCTGCGCCTTGCCGGTGCCGAACTGGTGCAGGTGCCTGCAGCGCCCTACTCGAACCCCAACAACTTTGTGCATTACTCGCGCCGTCTGGCCGAAAAGCTGGCCCCCGACGCGCCCAATGGCGTGATCTGGGCCAACCAGTTCGACAACGTGGCCAACCGGCAGGCCCATATAGAAACGACGGGCCCCGAGATCTGGGAACAGACGAATGGCAAGGTCGATGGGTTTATCTGTGCCTGCGGGTCCGGCGGCACGCTGGCGGGCGTGGCGATGGCTATTCAGGACAAGGGCGTCAAGATCGGTCTGGCAGACCCGATGGGGGCCAAGCTTTATTCGTGGTACACAAGCGGCGAGCTTGAGGCCGAAGGCAGTTCCATTGCCGAAGGGATCGGGCAGGTGCGCATCACGGCCAATCTGGACGGGTTCACCCCTGATTTCTGTTACCAGATCCCGGACGAAGAGGCGCTGCCCATCGTTTTCGACCTGCTAGAGCATGAGGGGCTTGTCATGGGGGCGTCTACCGGCGTGAACGTGGCGGGTGCCATGCGCATGGCGCGCGACATGGGGCCGGGACATACCATCGTGACCATCCTGTGCGATTATGGCACGCGCTATCAGTCCAAGCTCTTTAACCGCGACTTTCTCATGGAAAAGGATCTGCCGGTCGCTGACTGGATGAAAGACGCTCCGCGAAGCATTCCCGGCGTCTTTGTCGAATGAGCCGGCTGGCGCGGATATGCGCGCTGCTGCTGGCCCTGACACTTGGCGTGTGGTCGTCATTTGCGCCGATTCCGGTCATGGCACAATCCACGGCCCAAACTACGGCTGTGGACTACGAGGCGTGGGAACGCACCGCCTCACGCGCGGAAGAGGCGATAGAGGCGGGGCGCGCCTCGACCCCGATCCTCGAAACCCTGCGCGAAGAGGTGGTGATATGGCGTCAGCAGTTTCAGCAGGCCCAAAGCGTCAACTCAAATTCCATCGCGACCGTTCAGCGCCAGCTGGAGGCGCTTGGACCCGCACCTGAGGATGGTGCGGAATCCGCTGACATCGCGGCACAGCGCGAACAACTGACCGATAGGCTTGCCACGCTGCGAGAACCGGCGCGACGGGCAGAGCTGGAGCAAAGCCGCGCCGAAGGCCTGATCGCGGGGATCGACGCCATCATCCGCGCCCGCCAGGCCGAGGAAGTGCTGGAATTCGGCCCCTCGCCGCTGAACCCCAATCACTGGGCCGGGGGGCTGAGCGGTCTTTATTCGGCGGTCGACAGCATCCGGCTTGAGATGCAAAGTGCGTGGAACAACGACGTGCAGCGTGCGGAAACCACGGAAAACCTGCCTGCGGTGTTCCTGCTGACGCTGCTGGGGATGATCCTTGTGCTGCGCGGGCGCCGCTGGAGCAAGACATTCAGCCTGCGGATTCTGACGGACAATCCGGGGGCGGGGCGGTGGCTTTTGGGATTTGTGGTCTCGATCGGCTCGCTCTTGTTGCCGTTCCTGGGTGTCTTTGCGCTGACAGAGGCCGTGTATGCCACGGGGCTGGTCGGACTGCGCGGAGAGCAGGCGATATCGGTTCTTTTGCCTGCGGTCTTTGCCTTTCTGCTGGCGCGCTGGCTGGCGTCTCGGGTCTTTCCGATCGAAGAGGCGCGGTCGCTGCCGTTCAATCTTGACCCGCATCAACGAAGGTTCGGGCGCTGGTACGGCGCGCTTTTGGGGGCGGCGGCGGCGCTAAGCTATTTCCTGCAAGAGCTGGGCGTGATCGCCGGCTGGGAGCCAAGCCAGACCGTCGTGATCCAGTTCCCGTTTCTGGTCATCTGCGGTTTCCTGCTCTGGCGTCTTGCGGGGCTATTGCGGGCGCATGTCGGCTCGGACGCGCCTGAGGACGGCGACGAAACCTACCGTTCGCGGACGGTCCGGGGGCTTGCCATCATGCTCATCGCGCTGGCGGTGCTGACCCCGGTTCTGGGCGCGGTGGGGTATTTCAAACTTGCGCAATGGCTGCTGTATCCGTCGCTTGCGTCGCTTCAGCTTCTGGCGATCCTTTTGGTGCTGCAACGGCTGGTGACTGAGATCTACGTGCTGGTGACTGGCAACCGAGAGGGCGCCGCCGAAAGCCTTATTCCCGTGCTTCTGGGATTTCTCGTCGTGCTGGGGTCACTGCCGCTCTTTGCGCTGATCTGGGGCGCGCGGGTGGTCGACCTTACAGATATCTGGACCAGCTTTGCCGAAGGTATAAGCATCGGCGGCATCCGGATTTCGCCCACTGTCTTTGTGACCTTCGCGCTGGTTTTCGGAATTGGCTATGGCGCAACCCGGCTGTTGCAGGGCACGTTGAAGAACACCATCCTGCCCAAGACCCGGCTGGACGCGGGCGGGCGCAACGCGATGGTTTCGGGCGTCGGCTATCTGGGGATCTTCCTTGCTGCCGTGATCGCGATCACCAGCGCTGGCATCGACCTCAGCTCTATCGCGATCGTCGCCGGTGCGCTGTCCGTTGGTATCGGTTTCGGCCTTCAGACGATTGTGTCCAACTTTGTCTCAGGCATCATTCTGTTGATCGAGCGCCCGATTTCCGAGGGGGACTGGATCGAGGTGGGCGGCACGCATGGCACGGTGCGCACCATTTCCGTGCGGGCGACCATCATCGAGACCTTTGACCGCTCGGACGTGATCGTGCCGAACGCGGATCTGATCAGCGGGCGCGTGACGAATTACACGCGTGGCAATACCGTCGGGCGCGTGATTGTGCCGGTCGGCGTGGCCTACGGGACCGACACCCAAAGGGTGCAGGACATTCTGCAGGACGTGGCGGAGAATCATCCGATGGTGATGGCCGTCCCGGCGCCCTTTGTTCTCTTTCGCGGGTTTGGCGCGTCCTCGCTCGACTTTGAGATCCGCGCGATCCTGCGCGACGTGAACTGGGTGATGAACGTGCATTCCGAAATGAATCACGAGATCGCCCGCCGGTTCGTCGACGAAGGCATAGAAATCCCGTTCGCTCAGACAGACATTTGGCTGCGAAACCCCGAAACGCTGCGCGCGCCGCAGGCTGATCGCAACGGACAGGCGGGGCAGGGTGCCAGCGCCGTTGGCGCCACGGCGCGGGTCAGCCAGCCAGAGGCGGCAAAGCGGGCGGATGACGCCGGCGAAGGGGATGCAGACGTCTGATCGCGCGCCCGTGTTCCGCTACTGCAGAAAATCGCCAAGAAAGCCCTTGAACTGGCCCTGCGCCCACAGATAAAGAGAGTGAACCGGAGAGGTGGCCGAGTGGTCGAAGGCGCACGCCTGGAAAGTGTGTAGGCGGGAGACCGTCTCCAGGGTTCGAATCCCTGTCTCTCCGCCATTCACGTTTTTTCCTCAACAAATCAGCCTGTATTGGCTCACGAGGTGAAAACCTGTAGTAAAACCATGTGGTAATTGCATGTGGGGAACTACGGATATGCGCAAACCGAAGCACACCGAAATACGCTACAAAACTTTCTATGCCGTTCTGGGTATTCCCAAGGATGTGCAGCACAAGTTCGGCGGCAAGCTGCGTTTCATGCAATCTCTGAAAACTGATAGCTTTGCTGAGGCTGAAAAGCGGGTGGTTCCTGTCGTCCAGCACTGGCGCTCTCTGATCGAAACAGCAAGGTCAGGTGGTAGTGTTAGCAACAAGGCTGAGGTCATGGCTTTTGATCGTGAGCGGTTGAAACATGCTGGTGTGCCGGAGTGGGAAATAGAGATGGCGCATTCTGACCTAGCAACCGAGGACGATGAATTAGCTGAGGCTTACAGTGTGGTTCATGGGGACTGGGTATTGCTGAAAGACCATGT
>CBFHML010000106.1:0-41268 GCA_965656855.1 Roseovarius sp. | reverse complement strand
GGTGCGTCCGCAGATCAGATCGAGCACCGTGGTCTTGCCCGCGCCGTTGGGGCCGATGATGACGCGGCACTCGTTGGGCTCGATGTAAAAGCTCAGGTCGTTGACCGCCTTGAACCCGTCAAAGGACACGGTGAGGTCCTCGACCATCAGCACGAAGTTCTTGTTGGTGTGGTCCAGCATGGCTTACCTCATTCCGCGGGGGTTTTTTCGGCATCGGGTTCGGCGTCGGTCTTGGCGCCGCCCGGCCAGAACTTTTTCAGGCGCGGCTCGATATGTTCGGCCCAGACCCCGGCCAGCCCGTTGGGAAAGGCCATGACCACCGCGATGAAAAGCGCGCCAAGCCCAAAGAGCCACAATTCCGGAAAACTTTCGGAAAACGTGGTCTTGGCGTAGTTGACCACCAGCGTGCCGTAGACCGCGCCGATGATCGACAGACGCCCGCCGACCGCCGCGTAGATCACCATCTCGATCGAAGGCACGATGCCGACGAATGTGGGTGACATGAACCCGACCTGAAGGGTGAACATCGCCCCGCCGATGGCGGCGAACGCACCCCCGAGACAGAAGATGAAGATCTTGAAATTGGCCACGTCATAGCCCGAGAACCGGACCCGGTCCTCTTGATCCCGCATGGCGATCAGAAGGCGGCCCAGTTTGGATTTGCGCACGAACTGCGCGATCATGAGCACCACGAACAACAGGACGCCGCTAAAGAAGTAGAGGATCGTCTTGGCCTCGTCGGTGCGGATATCCCAACCCTTGAGCGTGCGCAGGTCGGTGATGCCGTTGACCCCGCCGGTATAGCCCTGCTGGCCGATGATGAGGATTGTCAGGATCGCGGCGATGGCTTGTGTGATGATGGCGAAATAGACCCCGCCCACGCGCCGCCGGAACATCGCCACCCCGATGATGAAGGAAAAGATGACCGGCACCACGATCACGGCCACCATGGTGAACGCGAGAGAGTTGAACGGCTCCCACCACCATGGCAGTTCGGTGATCTGGTTCCAGTCCATAAAGTCGGGGATGCCCGGCGTGGATTGGATGGAGGTGTTTTCGGGTGACGAGGCCTCCAGCTTGAGGAACATCGCCATGCAATAGCCTCCCAGCCCGAAAAAGACGCCCTGACCCAGGCTCAGGATGCCGCCCACGCCCCAGCACAGCACAAGGCCGATGGCGACAAAGGCATAGGTGAGATATTTGCCGAAAAGGTTGAGGCGAAAGGGCTCCAGCAGCAGGGGGAACACCACAAAGATGATCACTGCGAGGATGGCATACCCGATGATGTCGCGCCGGGTCAGAAAGGGGTGTTTGATCGGGGAAGGTTGCATCTGTGCCTCCGGCTTACTTGCGCAGCTTCAGGGAAAAGAGACCCTGAGGACGCAGCATCAGGATGCCGACCACGGTCAGCAGGGTGAGAACCTTGGCCATCGAACCGGACAGGAAGAATTCCATGATCGATTGGGCCTGGCTGATGGAAAAGGCGCTTGCGATGGTGCCCAGCACGCTGCCGGCGCCGCCAAAGACCACCACGAGAAAGGTGTCGACGATATAAAGCTGGCCCGCCGTCGGCCCGGTAGAGCCGATCATGGTGAACGCGGACCCGGCCACACCCGCCACGCCGCAGCCGATCGCGAATGTCATGCGGTCGGTCCAGGCGGTGTTGATGCCCACGGCATCGGCCATCTGCCGGTTGTTGTTGATGGCGCGCACCTGCTTGCCCCAGCCAGAGCGGAAAATCATGGCGTAGACACCAAGTGAAATGCCCACGGCCAGAACCATGACGAAAATGCCGTTGATCGGCACCTCGATCAGATCGGTGATCGGCAATGACCCCATCATCCAGTCGGGGATCGACACGCCGACCTCGCGCGCGCCAAACACCGTGCGATAGGTCTGTTGCAGGATAAGGCTAAGCCCCCAAGTCGCCAAAAGCGTATCGAGCGGGCGTTTATAGAGGTGTCGGATTAACCCCCATTCCACCAGCATCCCCAAGGCGCCTGACGCGAAAAAGGCGAAAATCATCGCGACAAAGAAATACATCCCGAACAATGCGGGCATGTAATCGGCAAAGAGGTTCGACATCAGGTAAGTGACATAGGCGCCTAGGATCATGAACTCGCCATGGGCCATGTTGATCACGCCCATCTGGCCAAAGATGATCGCAAGGCCGAGCGCCATCAGCACAAAGACCGAGAACAGGATGAGACCGGCAAACCCCTGCATGGCAAAGATCGCGGTCAGCTCGCTCATGGAATAGTCTGAGAACATGGGATGTCTTTCGGTTTCTGGAATAGCGGGGGAAGGGATGGCAGAGCCTGCGCCGCGCGTTGGACCATCGCGGCGCAGGATGTGGGCTTCATGTCTTCGGCCCGGTCACGCAAACGGATCGAAGGGGAGACAGCCCTTACTGGTAACCTTCGGGAAAGGGATCGGGCTCGACCAGATCGGCGGTCTCGAACACCACCTCGTACTGGCCATCCAGCTTGGCACGGCCCACGCGGGTCTTGGACCACAGGTGATGGTTTTCGTGCACCTTGACGTAGCCCTCGGGCGCGGTCGTCAGCTCGATACCGGGGCTGGCCTCGCGGACCTTGTCCACATCGAACGACCCGGCCTTTTCAACCGCGGCCTTCCATAGCCATGGGCCCAGATATGCGGCCTGCGTCACATCGCCAATGACGATGTCATCGCCCCACATCTCTTTGAAGGCCTTGACGAACTCGACGTTGTTTTGGTTTTCCAGGCTCTGGAAATATTTCATGCAGGCGTAAGAGCCGTCGATGTTCTCGCCCCCGATGCCGCGGATCTCGTCCTCGGTCACGGAAATGGTCAGAACGATCGGGCTTTCCTCGGTCGGGTCGATGCCCGCGGCCTTGAGCTGTTTGTAAAACGCGACGTTGGACCCGCCAACCACGATGGCGTAGATCACGTCGGGCTTGCGCAGGCGGATCTTGTTGATGACCGAGTTGAACTGCGTGTGGCCGAGCGGATAATACTCTTCGCCGACGACCTCGCAGCCCTCCATGAAGTTCTCGATATGCTTGCGCGCGATCTTGTTGGACGTGCGCGGCCAGATGTAATCGGACCCCAGCAGATAGAACGACTTGGCGCCCTTGGTCTGGTTGACCCAGTTGAGGCCCGCGATGATCTGCTGCGTGGCTTCTTGCCCGGTGTAGATGACGTTCGGGCTTTCCTCCAGACCCTCGTAGAAGGTCGGGTAATATAAAAAGCCGTTATATTGCTCAAAGACCGGCAGCACGGCCTTGCGGCTGGCAGAGGTCCAGCACCCCATGACCGATGCGACCTTGTCCTGCACCAGCAGTTTCTTGGCCTTTTCGGCAAATGTGGGCCAGTCGGACGCGCCGTCCTCTTGGATATATTCGATCTGGCGGCCCAGAATGCCGCCCTGCGCGTTGATCTGGTCGATGGCCAGCTTTTCGGCCTGAACCGATCCGGTTTCCGAAATGGCCATTGTGCCTGTCACGGAATGCAGGATGCCACAGGTCACCGTTGTGTCGGTGACGGCAAGGCCGGTTGTGTTGACCGCATCGGTCGGGAAATCCTCGGCGCGCAGCATCTTGGGCGTAAAGAGCGATGCAGACAGCGCGGCAGCACCGCCAGCCAGAACGGCACGGCGGCTAAGATTATTGATTTCGGGCGTTTTTTTCTTGTCGGACATGATGCCTCCTTGTCAGTGCAAATGTCGATGAGACGGGACGAGTGTGCCTCTGACAGGAAAGCTGGCAGGAAATGCTGCAATGCAGTATACGTCGATTGACGTATATGTTTAGGCGTTTTTACCCGGCAGAATGCCAAGCACGGAACAGACCCGGTTCAGATGCGGCGGGATTTTCGCTGAAAACATGTCCGGGGTTTGGGGAATATGCGTGTGGGCGGCGGCGATGTCATGGGACGTGCCAGCAGGCCTGCGAAACTGGATAGTCAATGGCCATATCGTTCAGCGCCACCGGCGCACGGCGGAAATACAATCGCTGGGTCGCCAATGAAACAATGGAGGATTTTGCCCTTCGTTATACTGCGCGGCGAGCGCGGCGCTGGAGCTATGCGCGCGTGGCAAATACCGCGCTTGGGTCGATTTCTTTTCTGGCGCTTGAGGCGATCGGCGGCGCACTGACCCTGATCTACGGGTTTGATGCCGCGATCATCGCGATCATGCTGGCGGGGCTGATCCTGTTTCTGACATGCCTGCCCATCAGTTACTATGGCGCCCGCTACGGCGTGGATATCGACCTGCTGACGCGGGGGGCTGGCTTTGGCTATATCGGTTCGACGATCACATCGCTTATTTACGCCACCTTCACCTTCATCTTTTTCGCGCTTGAGGCGGCGATTTTGGCCTTTGCGCTGGAATTTTGTTTCGGCGTGCCGCTGGGGGTGGGCTATCTGCTGTCGTCGATGGTGGTCATCCCCTTGGTCATCAACGGATTTTCCAAGATTTCCACCTTTCAGACATGGACACAGCCGTTCTGGATCGTGCTGCATATCCTGCCCTTTGCGCTGCTGGCTTATTCCGGCGTGGATCTGGGCGCGTGGACGGAATTCACCGGTGAACGGGGCGGGGACGGCCCGACGGTGATGATGATCGGCGCTGCGATGGGGGTGGTTCTGTCGCTCATTGCCCAGATCGGGGAACAAGTGGATTTCCTGCGCTTTCTACGCGAACCCAAGACGCCTGCCGAGCGGCGCAGATGGTGGTTTGCCCTGCTGGCGGCGGGGCCGGGATGGACCGTTCTGGGTGTGATAAAGATGCTGGCGGGGTCGTTCCTGTTGGTGCTGGCGATTGGTGCCTCGGTGCCGCCGCGCGATGCGACGGACCCTACCAAGATGTATTTCACCGCCTTTGATCAAGTGATCTCTATGCCGTTTCTGGCGCTGGCGCTGACCGGGGCCTTTGTCATCCTGTCACAGCTCAAGATCAACGTGACCAACGCCTATGCCGGGTCTATCGCGTGGTCAAACTTCTTTTCCCGGCTGACCCATTCGCATCCCGGTCGGGTGATCTGGCTGGTGTTCAACGTGTCCATCGCACTGATGCTGATGGAATTGGGTGTCTTTCACGTTATCGAGTCCATTCTGGGCCTCTATTCGCATGTAGCCCTTGCATGGATCGGGGCGCTGACGGCGGATCTGGTGGTGAACAAGCCGCTTGGCCTCAGCCCCAAGGGGATCGAGTTTCGGCGCGCGCATCTCTACGATATCAACCCGGTCGGGACCGGCGCGATGCTGGCCGCCGTGCTGGTGTCGATCCTCGTTCTGGCGGGCGGGGTGGGTGAGACGCTTCAGCCCTTTTCGGCGCTGATCGCCCTCGCCACCGCCTTTGTCGTAGCGCCGGTCATCGCATGGGGCACGGGGGGCAAATATTACATCGCTCGGCCTGTGCCAGATCCTGCACCGACCCTGCCCGAAGGCACACAGACCTGTTGCGTCTGCGAATATCGCTTTGATCCCGAGGACATGACCGATTGCCCGTTTTATGCGGGTCCGATCTGTTCCTTGTGCTGCACGCTGGACGCGTCATGCCGCGACAGTTGCAAACCCCACGCGACCCTTGGTGTGATGTGGGTGTCCAGCCTGCGGCGCATCCTGCCCACCCGCGTCTTTTCAGTGCTGATGTCGCGCCTGTCGGTCTTTTTCATCGCCACCGCAATCCCTGCATCGATCATCGCGGGTGTGCTGGTGCTGATCCGCTCAAAGGCGCAGAGCGATCAGCTTGACGTGGTGTTGACGATCATCTTTTGCACGGTCCTGGTGGTGGCCGGCATCGTCGTGTGGACCTTTATCCTGATCCGCGAAAGCCATCACAAGGCCCGCGACGAGGCCGAGGTGCAAACACAGCGCCTGCTGCGCGAAATCCGCGCGCATGAACGCACAGACGCGGAATTGCAGGCCGCCAAGGAAAAGGCAGAGGCCGCCAACCTTGCCAAATCCCGCTACATGGCGGGCATCAGTCACGAATTGCGCACGCCGCTCAATGCGATCTACGGCTACGCGCAACTCATGGAACAGGACCGCGATATGCCTGCCGGTCGCCGCGAGGCCGTTCTGGCGATCCGGCGCGGGTCAGAGCATCTGGCAGCGCTGATCGAGAACCTGCTCGATATCTCCAAGATCGAGGCGGGCCGCCTTGAGATCTACCGCGATCGCATCAATCTGCCCGCGCTCTTGCGGCAGATTGCGGCGGTGTTTCAGCGTCAGGCCCGCGAAAAGGGACTGGATTTCGGCATTCAGACCTCGGGCAACCCGCCCGAATGGATCGAGTTCGACGAAAAGCGCCTGCGCCAAATCATCATCAACCTGCTGTCCAACGCGATGAACTACACACCGTCCGGCACCGTCACGCTGCATCTGCATTACCGCAACGAGGTGGCCCTGCTGGAGGTGAGCGACACAGGAATCGGCATCGCGGAAGAAAATCTCGACCGTATATGGAAGCCATTCGAGAGGTTCGCGCAAAAGACCTCCACCGGCTCCGGGCTTGGCCTGACGATCACGCGGCTTTTGGTTGAAATTCTGGGGGGTGAAATCACCGTCGACAGCCAGCCCGGCGACGGCACGACCTTTTCCGTGCGCCTGATGCTGCCTTCGGTGCGCGACAGCGCAATCCCCAGTGCCGCATGGGGGCTGCGCGACCGGACCAAGGCGATTGGCTATCCCGGCCCGCGCAAGACGATCATGGTGGTGGATGACGACCGCGATCATCTGCGCCTGCTGGAAACCGCGCTGCGCCCGCTGGGGTTTCTGGTGCAGGCGCATGAGACGGCGGAAACGGCGCTGGCGGCGTTGAACGATCTGAAACCGGATCTCTTTGTGCTGGACATCGACATGCCGGGGATATCGGGCTGGGAGCTTGCAGAGGCGCTACATGACCGGGCTGATCACCGCGCAACGCCGGTTATGATGGTGACCGCGCATGCGCTTGAGGCGCGCCAGCCCATCACCCGTGACAAGCTTTACGATGCGTTTATCGTCAAGCCCTATTCGCTGAGCGATCTTCTGGCCCGCATGGCCGGCCTGCTCAAGGTCTCTCTCATTTCAGAGGACATCGCACCACCTGTGGTGCCCGATATCCCGGCAGAGGCCTTGGCGCGGCTCTTGCATCTGGCCGAGATCGGCCACGCTGCCGGTCTTGCACGCGAGCTTGACGCGCTTGTGGCCACGCAGGTGGCCGATGCCGAGGATCTGTCTTTGCTCCGGGCGCGGCTTGCCGATTTCGACCTGCCTGCCGTGACGCGGCTCTTGAAGGAGATGAGGCCAGATGCTGCCTGACGCTGCGATCAACCCGCTGTCCAACGGGCGCTTTATCGCGCTGGCCATTGATGATGCGCCAGAAACGCTGGGTCTGGTCTCAAGCGCGCTTGAGGATAATGGCATGACTGTTCTGGTGGCCCGCTCAGGAGAAGAGGGTATTTCGCTGGCCCAACGGGTGCAGCCGGATGTCATCTTGATGGATGCGGTGATGCCCGGTCTTGATGGGTTCGAGACCTGTCGCCGTCTAAAATCCGCACCTGACAGCAGTTCCGCGCCGGTGATCTTTATGACCGGCATGTCGGATTCCGAACATATCCTGAAAGGGCTTCAGGCTGGTGGGGTCGACTACATTACCAAACCTGTCGTCATCGAGGAACTTCTGGCGCGGATCACGACCCATGTGCTCAATGCGCGCGCGATCCAGTCGGCGCGTGCGGCGCTGCAATATGCCGGGCAGAACGTGGTCGCCTTTGGGCTGGATGGCCGTGTCAGCTGGGGAACGCCCAACGCGGTGGAGCGGCTGACAGAAACCCGGCTGCTTGTGGATGGGGCGGCCTCTGCGGCGATAAAGACATGGCTGACTGGCCTCGTATCTCAGCCCATGTCCTTGGCGCGGCCGTTATCGGACGGGCGCTACAGTCTGGTCTATCTGGGACAGGTGCAGGGCGAATTGGTGGTGCGCGTCAAGGCGGATGACGCAGGCAGCGAGGAAGAGCGGCTGGCCAGATTGTTTGGGCTGACCGCGCGCGAGGCGCAGGTGCTGTTATGGCTGTCGCATGGCAAGACCAATCGCGATATCGCCGAGATCCTGACCCTGAGTGCGCGCACGGTGAACAAGCATCTCGAACAAATTTTCCACAAGATGGGCGTCGACAATCGCACCTCTGCCGCCGTGATGGCGGACCGGGCGTTGCACGGGGCCTGACCTGCCGGGCCAGCGATCTTAGATCTCGTGGATCAGTGGCGCGACGCGACAGACGTCGCGGGCGATCTCAACCACATGCCGGTGATGCGTGAGATAAATCGCCTGTCCGCTTTGGCCGATACGCTCCATCACGCGACAGGCGGCGCGGGTGCGGTCCTCGTCGAAGGTCTCGAAAATATCGTCACAGAAAAACGGCAGGCAGGTGCCTTGCTCGATCAGTTGTTCATGCGCGGCGGCACGCAGCGCGAGGTATAGCTGAAACCGTGTCCCCTTGGACATTTCCGCAACCCGTTTGACCGTGCCATCCCCATCCACCGCAAGCAGCGTCTCATCCGAGCCATCGGCCTGCGTTGTCAGGCGGGCATATTTGCCTTGGGTCAACTGGGCAAAGCATTGCTCGGTCGCGGCCATCATGTCGCTGCGGTGGCTGTCGCGGTATCGCCGGATCGCGGCATCTGCCTGCCGGTGGCCAAGCGACAGTTCCAGATGGGCTAGGGCGGCGTCCTCCAGCTCCAGTTCCAGCGTCGCGCGCCGCTCTGCCATTGCGGCGATATCGGCGTTGCCCGTCACCTGTGACAGGGCCTGAGCGGCGGTCACCCGTGCCTCTGTCGCCTCCGTCAGCCGGGTCTCGGCCTCTGCCAGATCGGCCTTGCACGTCTCTGCCGCGGCAGTGAGCGACACCGCGTTCAGGTCAACGAGCTTTGCGCGGGCATCGGTCAGATCGCTTGCGCCCAGGTCGTCGATAAGCGCCCGTTCTTGCGCTGATTTGGCCTCTCGGTCGGCGATGACGCTCTGCGCCCTTGTCGCGGCGCTGCGCAGTTGGTCCAGAGTGTCGACAGGGACATCGCCCGGAAAGATCCGGCCCATGATGGCGACCTTTTGGTCGATCTCTTCCAACCGCGACTGCGCCTTGGTCAGGGCCGTACGGGCCTCTTGAGTTTCGCCCGTTAACGCAGCGGCGCTTTCCTCGGCCTTTTGGGCGGCCGTGGCACGGTCACGCAGCAGGGCAAAGCTTTCGGCGGCACTGTCTGCCAAGGGCAGGTCATGCGCGGTGGCCAGCGCCTCGACCGCCGTGGCGAAGCGCGCTTGATCCTTTTGCATCGTGGCCACACGCTGTGCCGCATCCGCGCGCTTTTCGTCTTGGGTGCGCAGGCGGCGCAGCGGCTCCAGCGAGGCCAGAACTACATCCGCGGCGATGCTGCCGGGCAGGGCGTCTGCGATCAACGCCTGCCACGCCTCTTGCGCGCGCTTCGCCTCTGCGCATGCCGCATCATGCTTGCGCTGGCGTCTGGCAAGATCTGTGTCCAGCCGTGCCACCATGTCTTGTGCCTGCGTCAGAGAACTGCGCGCGTTGCGCTCGTCCTCGGCCACGCGACGTGCGGCGGCAATGGCGCTGTCAAAGGTGACATGTTCGAGATCCAGATGCGGGGCCAACGCCTCCAGCAGGGTTTGCGCCCGCCGCAGTGTGGTCTGGTGTTGCGCCCGCACCTCCTGCGCGTTGCGCTGTGCCTCGGTGGCGGTCGCGTGGCGCGTGACCCAATCCAGCCATTCCGCGGCAGAGATATCGGGCGACAGCCCGACAGCCTTTGCCGCCTCTGCGATCTGCGGGGTCAGCGCCTCTTGGGCCTCTTGCATTTCGGTCAACCGGGCTTGTGCTGCGTCTGCGCGGGCCTTTGCCTCTGATGCGGTCTGCGTGATCTGGCGCAACTGGCCAAGATCGCTGGCATGGCTCAGCCTTGTTTGCTGCGCCTCGTCCAGCGCCTGCATCGCGGCCTCGAACGCCTGTGCGGTCTGCGCCTCCATCGCCGCCAGATGCGCCTGCCACAGCCGGTCGCGATCCGCGCGCAAACCGGCTGCGGTGTCATCCGTCACCACATGCCCGAAATCCTCAAGCACCTTGGCCTGCGCCTCTCTCGCGGCAAGGTCGGCGCGATGATTTGCCAGCTCTGCCTGTGTCTGCGCGATTTTTTCACGCAGAGCGGTGTCTGCGTCGGCCCATGCGCGGGCCTTTGTGGGGCTGGTCGGGCAGGGCGGCAGCGCATCCGCCTGCGGGGCCAGATCCGCCAGCGCGCGGCGCGCGGCGGTGTCGGCGGTGTCGATGGCCTGACGCGCGGTCGCATGGGCCGGGACCAGCGCCTCTGCGTCATGGCGCGCCAGCATGTCTGCGATGCCTTGGGTGGCGGGTGTGCGGCTCTGGAGCCGATCCAGGTCTGCCTGTGCGTCATCGCGGCTCTCGGTCAGATCGGCCAGTTCGCGGGTCTCAGACTTGGCGGCCGCCTGCGCGCGGCGCAGCGCGTCTCGGGCCTCTTCCATCCGGACAAGCTGTGCCGGCGACACGACAAGCGTGCGGGGATCACAGGTCTCGAGCGCGCCAAGATCGTGCGCGGCATGGGCCATCGCCGCCTCGGCCTCGCGCACCAGCGCGTGACGGCGCTCCAGATCCATGCTTGCGGTGACGTCACGGGCGCGCAACTCGTCCAATGCATCAAGCTCTTGGCCCATCGCGGCAAGACCCGGTGCCCGGATCAGCGCCTCTGACTGGGCGGTCAGCGCGTTGATCTGATTGGTCAGCCGCGCAAGATCGGCCTTTGCGCGTGCCTCGTCTGTGATCAGACCCACCAGCGTTTCAGGGTCGAAATCCAGCTGTTGGGGATAGGCGGCAAAAGGCGCAATGCGCGCGGCCAGATCGTCAATTTCGCCCAGCCGGGGCAGGGCGCGACGCTGTGCGGCGATTTCGGCTGTTCGTTCATGCGCAGCATCGCGGAGCGCGCGCGCCTCTGCCTCTTGCGCAGTCGCCTCGGCCAGTGTCTTTTTCAGGCCCCGCCACGCGCTGGCGGAAATGTCATGCGTGCGCATGTCCTTTTCCAACTGCGTCAGCTCGCGCTTGAGCTCTGCCACCCGCGTCTTGGTGGCGCGTTTGCGCCAGATCTCATCCGCCTCGTTTCGCACCGCGTCCAGAACCGTGCTCAGATCCGCAACACCCGCGGCGGCGGAAAACAACAGCTTGCCGATATCGCCGCGCGCCTGCGCGATCTCTTCGCCGCCGCGTTCCAGCGTGTCGTCATCCAGACACAGCAGGTTGCGGTAATCCTCTTCGGTCAGCCCGCCCAGATGCGCCGTCAGCGCCGCCTCGGGCAGGGGGGTGCCGCCCTCATCCAGCAGCGCGCCCAGCCGCTTGGGCAGGCGGGTGACATGACGCGGCTGGCCGTCGATTTCTAGCACGCCCGAGACTTGCAGATTGGCGCGCTGATGCTTGAACGCATAAGGCTCTCGCAGGGGGAAGCCGTAAAAGAGGCGCAGCGCGGCCTCCATCGTGGTGGTCTTGCCGGCCTCATTGGGGCCATAGATGATATGGAAATCGGGGCGCGCGCCCGCTGCGCCGAAATCATACTTGCGATCGGTGAAATGACCGAACCGGTCAAGATGAAGTGCGCGCAGCCGCATCAGCCCGCGCCGCCCTTCATCCGGGCCAGCACATGGCGCGCGCCATCCTCGGCAAGGCGCAGGGCCAGCGCCCGCGTCGCCGTCTCATCCGGCATCAGCCGGGCACGCAGGGATTGCGGCAGATCGGCCAGCATCTCTTCGACCTCGGTTTGTGCCATGGCGGCAAAGCCCGGCTCGGCCCGGATCGTATCCATCAGAAGGGCAAGCTCACCACTTGCCGTGCCGGGGCTGTCGCCGGCGGTCGGCGCGTCAATCTCCAGCCGCAGCTTATCAAGCCAGAGAACGCCGGTATCACGGGCAAGTTTGGCGGCCTGTTCTGACCACATGCCCTGATCGCGCAGGATCTGCCAATGCCGCGCCGGACGCCCCGTCAGGGTCAGGCGCAGCACACCGCTGGGAGCATGCAGGCTGTCACGGACCTGAGCCATATGATCGCGCAATGCGGCGCGCAGGTCGTCATCACTGTTCACGCCTGAGATATCCAGCGTATCGGCCGTGAATTCCACAACAGAGGTTTGCACCTCTTCAACCGAAATCGCGCCGTCTGAGATGCTCAGCAGGCTGGCCGATTTCGGTCCTGCCTCGCCGATGTCGCGCCCTTGCGGCATGCCGGGCATGACCACCCACGGCGCGCGGGAATGCACCTGACGGACATGGACATGGCCAAGCGCCCAATAATCAAACCCCATGCCGGTCAGATCGCCCAAGCCGCAGGGCGCATAGACATCATGCCCCGCCGCCCCCGCCAGCGAGGTGTGCAGCATAGCGATGTTCGTTGCGCCCGCGACCGGGGCGGAAAACCGCGGCAAGAGGCTATCGGGGGCGTGCCGATCTGCAAAGCTGACACCGTGAATCCAGATATCATCGACCAGTTCCACCTTGCCGCCACGCGCATCGAACACATGCACGTTGTCGGGCAGATCCAGCGCGCCGGTGATCGGGTTCTCGGCGTCGTGGTTGCCTTTGATATAAAATACGCGGATTCCAGCGGCGCGCAGGCGGTCAAGCTCTGACATCAGAAAAGCGGCCGTGCGTGCGCTGCGTTCCTTGCCATCGAAAAGATCACCGGAGATCAGCAGGGCCGCCGCACGCTCGGACAGGGTGATATCAATGAGCCGTGTAAACGCGGCGCGGGTTGCCGCCTCGATCGTGTCGCGCAGGGTCTCGTCACGCAAAGCCAGCGACTTGAGCGGGGAATCGAGATGTATGTCGGCGCTGTGCACGATCTTGATCAAGCCACTCTCCCACGCGGGACACCGCCCCCGAACCAGAGGCCACGCGCCGAACATGAGCCGAACGCGCCCGGCGGACAACCGCGAATTGCAACGGTGGCTTATCTGGCTTTTCACTTTGCTAGGCGCAGGTTCACTCAGCTAGGCAAAGATCGCGCTACTTTTCTTGTATTCTTGACCCCAGGTTGCCCAGTAAAACGAGCCGACATCTGAGGATTGGTAGCGCAGAGACAACAGGGGGTACAAAAAAACGTAAAATCAATGCGTTGGATAGCTCAAAGGGTAAAAATTTAGGTTGCTGAGTAGGTTCTATTAAACTTGTACTGCGTGATGATACTTTCCCGCTACCACCCGGCCCGCCAGCATATTGAACATACATCTTGCTCTACATTATGAACCAGGCGGCAGTAGCCCCATTGTTGCGGTGCAGTACTTGATTGCTGGCGTCTAACGAGAAGCCGAAATTCTTGAGGTGGTAGGCAAGATACTTTGTAGCAACTGCAAATCCAAAAGGCGGGCGTCGTTTGTCATGACCCTTGTCGGCGCGTCTGATGACGCGCCGATTGGTACGAGACAGAAGGATTGAAATGAAACGCTTCAACTCATGCAAAAACGAGCCGTTTCGTCCTTCAGATGACTGCTCACTGACCAAGCTTTAGCTGATAGCCAGTGCTAATCTCAAGATGATCTGTCTCAACTTCAAAAACTCCAGCGGGCGCGCCGCTTGGGGTTGCTTCGGTTAGCGGCACGTTCGTGCTTTCACTAAAGAGATAGCTCGTTCCCAAGCTCAGAGAACTGCGGTCGTCAAGCTTTCGGAGGAAACGGAACCCGAGTTGACCATAGGGCAAATACTCATCCTTCTGGCCTTGTACAAAAGTATCGCTCGTCGAAACGTCACGGTACATTGCACCAAAACCAAATCCTGCTTCTGCGCGCCAACTTTCATCTACATGAAAGGGCGTCCAGAGGCTCACGCCCAAGCGGCCTGTTTCAATCGAAGTGTCATAAAACAACGTTGGGTTCGGAAGCCCCGGAAAACTGGCAGATAAATCGTTATATTCGTTGTACCATGCGAGGTCGGCCTCTGGTGTGATAGCCATGCCGCCTAGTGTAAAGTGATCTCGCAAACCGTATTTCAGCGATACTCCGCTAGTATGTTCCCTTTGCTCATCTTTATTGGAAAATAAACCGGCGGTGTTGAACCCATCGAAATCTACGAACGAACTCGCCCCAATGAGATCAAATCCCAAATATGCATCACCTGCTACGGCTACGGTGGGTGGTGTCGCCGAAATCGTCGCTGCGATGATCAAAAAAGAAAGTCTCTTGAATATTTGCCACCCTTCTCAAATTGCTGGTCTTCGGACATTTTTAGTGGTCCACTTACAGGCGGATTTCTCTAAGAAAAAATCTCTAAAGATGAGAAGATTAGGTTTTCGTTTTAAGAATGGTCCAAGCAATTTGCTTTGGAGGTAACCAAAACGTTTTTATCAGGCTTAGATTCAGACATAGGTTCCGTAGTGTCTCAGCTAAATCTGCCCCCAGCCCCTCAGCCCAATAAACCCGGAACCAACCACATCAATATTGCTTCTCCGCACACCAAACCAAAACTTATCAACATAAACTCCATGACCATTTTCATAACTTGCTTCCTCTGGCAGCTATTGGTTCAACGAGCCGAAATGAGACTCGCAATTCGATCTACGGCCAACATAACATTCACTAAGCTGCATATGTAAGACCAAGGTCGAATAGTTATTAAGCAGCGTATTTCAAACGGTATAGATTCTTGAAATTGTGGAACTCTTTTTCAGCCTATCACCCCAACGATCAACGCAATCAATGCTGCACCCAGTTCGGATTTCGTATGGTCGAGACTATAAAGTGCTGGGCCGGAAGTAGCTGAGCCAACAGTAAAGCCAAAACTACACGCTCAACCATATCTCACTGAATTGCACAGCTAAACCGCTACTCAAACGCGTGCAAAATGTAGCTGGTAGGCGTAGATGGTAGCGCCTTGAGAAACGCGCCTCAAACACCCTAATTATGTGTCTAGAGTGGATGTGGCGGAGAGACAGGGATTCGAACCCTGGGAACCCGTGAAGGCTCAACGGTTTTCGAGACCGCCCCGTTCGACCACTCCGGCACCTCTCCGCGGGGGTCTGGACGCTGCGTCTAATGGCCTTTGCCGCGACCCGCAAGGGGTTTGGCATTGTTTGCGCGCAGAATCTGCCTAGGTTAGCTTGTGCGACGAACAGAGAGGTGCGCGCGTGACATGTTTTTCCCATATCCGCCGGTCTGCGATGGCCATGATGCTGAGCTGCCTGACATTGCTGGCGGTCTTTGCCGCGCCGGTTTCCGCCGCTGACCGTGACCGGGTCGAGGCATTTCTGAATGTCACCGGCTTTGACGTGGCATTGGAATCGATCGGGCTGGCCGCCGGGGATGCACCTGCGATGCTGGGCATGAACCCCACCGATTTCGGCAGCGACTGGCGCGATAAGGCCGCTGAGATTTTCGAGACCAAGCTGATGCACGACATGGCACTGTCGATCCTGGAACAGGCGCTGAGCGATGATCTGCTGACCCATGCGGCGGCGTTTTATGCCTCGCCGCTTGGGCAGCGGCTGGTTGAGGCGGAAAACGCCTCTCATATGGTTGAGGACGATGCCTCCAAGCAGGCGGAGGGCGACATGATCGTGTCGCATTGGAAAGACACGGACGACCCGCGTCTCGACATTCTGATGAACCTCAATAAGGCCATCGACAGTGCCGACACCGCCATTCGCGCGGTGCAGGAAATTCAGGTCCGGTTCCTGATGGCCGCGTCCAATTCTGGCGTGCTGGAGCAAAAGGTCGACGAAGAGGCGCTGCGCACGGTGCTCAAGCAGAACGAGCCGCAGCTGCGCCGCAGTCTTGAAAAGGCCGGTCTGGCGGGCTCTGCCTACACTTATCAGTCCTTTGATGAGGCGGATCTTACCGCCTATCTGGAGGCGCTGGAGAATCCGGACATGCAAAAGGTCTATGAGCTGATGAACGGCGTGCAATACGAGATCATGGCGAACCGGTTTGAGGCTTTGGCACAGCAGATGGCCAAGATGCATCCGGGACAGGAACTGTGATGAGCCGTCTGGCGGTCTGTCTGGGGGCATTTGGTCTGTGGGCCGGTGCTGTGGCGGCGGATGACACAGCCGATATCACGGCGCTGCTAGAGGCATTGCAGGTGGAAAAGTCGGTTGAGATCATGCGCGCTGAAGGTCTGGAATATGGCGCGGGGCTCGCTGAGGACATGCTGCCCGGTGTGAGCCAAGAGGCATGGGCGCAGCAGGTGTCGCGCATCTACGACGTAGAGCGTATGACGCAAGAGGTCACTGACGGGCTTGTCGCGGCGCTGCCCCAAGAGCACATGGACCCGGTTCTGGCCTTTTTGACCTCTGACACGGGCCGCCAGATCGTGACGCTGGAGCTGTCGGCGCGTGAGGCGTTTCTTGATCCGGGGACCGAAGATGCGGCTGCCGAGCATTTCGAAGAGGCCAGAGACGACGAAACCCCGCTTTATCAGCAGGTCCAGATTTTGATCGAAGACAGCTCGTTGATTGAGTTCAACGTCATGGGCGCGCTGAATGCCAACTTGATGTTCTACCGCGGGTTGGATGAGGGCGGCGCCATCGAAATGGGCGAGGCCGAAATGCTGTCGGATGTCTGGGCGCAGGAAGACGCGGTGCGCGCCGAGTCTGCACAATGGCTGGGTGCCTTTTTGATGATGGCCTATCGCCCGCTGGAGCCGGACGCGCTAGAGGCCTATGCCGAGTACTATCGCA
Source organism: Roseovarius sp. (assembly GCA_965656855.1). GTDB lineage: Bacteria > Pseudomonadota > Alphaproteobacteria > Rhodobacterales > Rhodobacteraceae > Roseovarius. The sequence continues at coordinate 24,574 of CBFHML010000106.1, read as the reverse complement.
CCGACGAGGGCAGGGCGCTTAACGCTGCTTTATTCAAGGCCTATGACGCGATGTATGCGCAGGTTTCCTATCTTTTGGGGCTTGCCGTGGCGCAACAGATGACCAGCGAAGAGCTGTGACCGGCGAAAGCTGCGCGCGCCTTGGCCTAATGGCTATTTCGGACTTGACAGGTTGCCCCATCCTGACGATAAGCCGCCAACCCGGCGGGGTCCGCCTGCTCGGGTAAATATGTAATGACGCCCTGTGATATGGGCGCGCTGTCCGCGGCAGGCCCGATATGGGCCGCAACATGGGGGAAACCCCGGGCCACAGGACGCGGGATACGAAAAGGAAGATTGAGATGTTCGCGGTCCTCAAGACCGGTGGCAAGCAATACAAAGTCCAGTCGGGCGATATGCTCCGCGTGGAAAAGCTTGCGGCAGATGCCGGTGAAAAAGTCCAATTCAATGAAATTCTGATGCTGGGTGGCGATACCGCCGTGATCGGCGCGCCCTTCGTCGAAGGTGCTGCCGTGCAGGCAGAGGTCGTCGACCAGATCAAGGGTGACAAGGTCATCCACTTTGTAAAGCGCCGCCGTAAGCACGGGTCGCAGCGCACAAAGGGCCACCGCCAGCAGCTGACAGTGTTGCGCGTGACCGAGATCCTCGAAAAAGGCGCTGACGCCTCGGGTGTCAAGGCTGCGATGGGTGCGGGCTCTGTGCCGGCCACGGCTGGCCTTGGTGACAAGAAAATCACCACCAACAAGGCAGAGCAGGCCGACATGAAGGCCCGCGTCAAGACCGAAGCCAAGAGCGCCAAGGCAAAGCCCTTGGCACAGGCCGGTGTTGCCGATGGTGCGGCGGACGACCTCAAGAAGCTGTCGGGCGTTGGCCCGGCGCTTGAGAAGAAGCTGAACGAGAACGGCGTGACCACCTTCGCCCAGATCGCCGCATGGACCGAAGCAGATATTGCTGATATTGACACGAAACTGTCGTTCAAGGGCCGGATCGAGCGTGAAGGCTGGGTTGATCAGGCCAAAGAGATCGTCAAAGGCTAAGGAGAAGCGAGATGGCACATAAAAAAGCAGGCGGTTCATCCCGCAACGGGCGCGACTCGGCTGGCCGCCGTCTTGGCGTCAAGAAATACGGTGGCGAAGCCGTCATTCCGGGAAACATCCTCGTGCGTCAGCGCGGCAACAAGTTCTGGCCCGGCGACAATGTCGGTCAGGGCAAGGACCACACGCTGTTCGCGACGGTCGAGGGCGCGGTGCAGTTCCGCAAGGGGCTGAAAGGGCGCACGTTTATTTCCGTGACCCCGGTGGCCGAGGCCGCCGAATAAGCCGCATCCTCCGGATCTGAAACATCGACGGGATCGGCAGACAACGCCGGTCCCGTTTTCGTTTGAAACCCTGCCATGACACGGCGTGGGTCACATCCGTGCAATATTGCTGAGGCACAGACGCGTTCAAGAGGCATCACCCGTTAGACGTGACACATGTCAAGGCACCCGGACTAGAAGGTGTTCATCAAGGCCACGTCATTTTGCGACACGCAGGAGAGAGCAGTTGAAATTCGAGCATATTTCAAGCCAGCCGGTGATAGACGCCAGCGGCTTTACCCTTCGGCCTTTGCGCAACACCGATGCGGGCCCGATCAAATTGCACGCAGGTGACGAACGGGTCGCGTCGGGGACGGTGACAACCCCTCATCCGTTGCCGGATGGCATGGCAGAGGCGCTGATTGCCCGGTCCAACGATCCACAAGAGCCCGAGGACATCTGGGCGATGGATGGTTCGATGTTTGGCGGCAGTCCCGTCATGGGGCTTGTCAGCCTTGTTCGGTTGGATCGCGATCAGGCCGAAATCAGCTATTGGGTCGCGCCCGAATTCTGGAACGCCGGTGTCGCCTCACGCGCGATCGCTGCTCTGGTGGCGGCCAATCCACAGCGTTCGCGCACCATTTTCGCCAGCGTGTTTCAGGATAACCCGGCCTCGGCCCGGGTTCTGATCAACACAGGTTTCGCCTATCTGGGCGACGCCGAAAGCTTTTGCGTGGCACGCAACGCCAAGGTCCCGACATGGACCTATTCAAAGAAACTCGATTGAGCCCTGAGGGGCCTTTCGCGTAAGGAGACATCATGAAATTTCTCGATCTCGCCAAAGTCTATATCCGCTCGGGCAGCGGCGGCAACGGATGCATCAGCTTTCGGCGCGAGAAGTTCATTGAATATGGTGGCCCCGATGGCGGTGATGGCGGCGATGGCGGGTCTGTCTGGGTCGAGGCTGTGGACGGGCTCAACACGCTGATCGACTTTCGCTATCAACAACATTTCTTTGCCGATAACGGCGTGCCGGGCATGGGCCGTCAGCGCACAGGCGCCGATGGCAAGGATATTGTGCTGCGCGTGCCTGTGGGCACCGAGATCCTCGACGAGGATCAGGAAACCCTGCTGGCCGACCTTGCCACGCTGGGACAGCGCGTATGTCTTGCCAAGGGCGGGAATGGCGGCTGGGGCAACCTGCATTTCAAAACCTCTACCAATCAGGCGCCGCGCCGGTCCAACCCGGGCCAAGAGGGCATCGAGCGCACGATCTGGCTGCGTCTGAAGCTGATCGCCGATGTCGGCCTTCTGGGGATGCCCAACGCGGGCAAATCCACCTTTCTGGCCGCTACATCCAATGCGCGGCCCAAAGTGGCCGATTACCCGTTCACCACGCTGCACCCTAACTTGGGTGTTGTGGGCGTGGACAATGTGGAATTCGTCGTGGCGGATATTCCCGGCCTCATCGGCGGCGCGTCAGAGGGCAAGGGGCTGGGCGATCTCTTTTTGGGCCATGTGGAACGCTGCGCCGTGCTGTTGCATCTGGTCGATGGCTCATCGGGTGATCTGGTCAAGGATTATCACACCATCATCAACGAGCTTGAGCTTTATGGCGAGGGTCTGGCGGACAAGCCGCGCGTGACCGTGCTCAACAAGATCGATACGCTGGACGAGGAAGAACGCGAATTCCTGCGCGAAGAGCTTGAGACCGCCTCTGGTGGGCCGGTCATGACGATGTCGGGCGTCTCTGGCGAGGGGGTGCAGGAGGTGCTGCGCGCCTTGCGGACCCAGATCGACGAAGATCGCCTGCGCCAGCGTATTTCCGAAGAAGAGCCAGAGCCGTGGCAACCGTAGCCGCCGCCAAACGTCTGGTTATCAAGATCGGCTCCGCGCTACTGGTGGATCGCGGAACCGGCGAATTGCGCGCCGATTGGCTGCGCGCGCTGGTCGAGGATGTGGCGCGCATACGGGCGCGCGGCACGGATGTGATCCTTGTTTCGTCGGGGTCCATCGCACTTGGCCGGGGCATGCTTGGCCTGCCACGACAGGAACTGACGCTGGAACAAAGTCAGGCCGCCGCCGCCGTGGGACAGATCCAGCTTGCCCGCGCCTATACAGAGGCGCTTGCGGCGCATGACATTACCGCGGCACAGGTGTTGGTGACGCTGGAAGATAGCGCCGACCGCCGCAGATATCTCAATTCGCGCGCCACGCTCGAACAGCTGCTGAGCCTTGGTGTGGTGCCGATCGTCAATGAGAATGACACCGTTGCCACCGATGAGATCCGCTATGGCGACAATGACCGCATGGCCGCACAGGTCGCGGTGACAGCGGGTGCCGATCAGCTGATCCTTCTGTCGGATGTAGACGGGTTCTACACCGCCAACCCCGCACAGGACCCAGATGCGCGCCGGTTCGACGTCATTGACGCCATCACGCCCGAGATAGAGGCGATGGCGGGCGAGGCCGGATCGGGCCTGTCCAAGGGTGGTATGAAAACCAAGCTGATGGCCGCACGCACCGCCACGGCGGCGGGATGCGACATGGCAATCACCGAAGGGTCCTGCCTGCATCCGGTGCGCGCGCTGGAAAAGGGGGCGCCCGCCACATGGTTCACCGCCCAAGGCGACCCGCAGCAAAAACGCAAGCAATGGATCGCCGCGATGAAGCCCAAGGGCCAGATCACTGTCGATGCCGGGGCGGCACGGGCGCTTGGCAGCGGCTCCAGCCTTTTGCCGGCCGGGGTCATTGCGGTCACGGGCCGCTTTGGCCGGGGCGATGCGGTGGAACTGCTTGATGAGGCGGGCCGTGCGCTTGGACAGGGGCTAGTGCGGTATGACGCAGAGGATGCCACGCGCATCCTCGGGCGACGCTCTGCCGAGATCGAGGCGCTTTTGGGCTATCCGGCCCGTGGGCCTCTGGTGCATCGTGATGATCTGGCGATCTGATGCGGTCTGCGTGTAGACTGCACCGATCCTGAGAGGACTGAGAGATGAAGGACCAAGACAACATCCCCGCGCTGATGGCCGACATCGGCACCCGTGCCCGCGCCGCCGCGGCTCGGCTCGCCACAGCCAGCGCCGAGGCCAAGCAGGCCGCGCTTGAGGCAGCGGCACAGGCCGTTTGGGCCGCGCGCACCGATATCATCGCCGCCAATGCCAAGGATCTAGAATTTGGCCGCGACAAGGGGCTGAGCGACGCGATGATGGACCGGCTGACGCTGGACGAGGCGCGCATCACGGGCATTTGCGATGGTCTGCGCGCCGTGGCGGCACAGGATGATCCGGTGGGCGAGGTTCTGGCCGAGTGGGACCGCCCCTCTGGCCTACATATTCGCCGAGTGCGCACGCCGCTTGGTGTGATCGGCGTCATCTACGAATCGCGGCCAAACGTGACCGCGGATGCGGGCGCGCTGTGCCTCAAATCCGGCAACGCGGTGGTGTTGCGTGGCGGCTCTGAAAGCTTTCATTCCTCAGCCGCCATTCATGCCTGCCTGGTCGAGGGGCTGCGTCAGGCGGGACTGCCAGAGGATGGCATACAGCTTGTCCCGACGCGCGACCGTGCAGCCGTGCAGGAAATGCTGACCATGACCGACACGATCGACGTGATCGTGCCGCGTGGGGGCAAGGAGCTTGTGGGGCTTGTACAGCGCGAGGCGCGGGTGCCGGTCTTTGCCCATCTCGAAGGCATCGTGCATATCTATATCGACGCAGAGGCCGATCCCGAAAAAGCGCTGCGCGTGGTGCTCAACGCCAAGACGCGGCGCACGGGCATCTGTGGCGCGGCGGAATGCCTGCTTATTCACGAAGAGATCGTGGACACGATCGGTCAGGGTGTGCTCAAGGCGCTGATCGAAAAGGGCGTAGAGGTGCGCGCCGACCCAAGGCTGCAATCGGTCAAAGGCACCGTGGCGGCCAAGGATAGCGATTGGGGATGTGAGTATCTTGACATGATCATCGCCGCAAAAAGCGTGAAGAACATCGACGAAGCCATTGATCACGTAAGCGAATTCGGTTCAAACCATACCGATTGCATCATCACCGAGGATGACGGCGCGGCGGCGGAATTCTTTGCCCGGCTCGATAGCGCGATCCTGATGCGCAACGCCTCGACCCAGTTTGCGGATGGGGGGGAATTTGGCATGGGGGCGGAAATCGGCATCGCCACGGGCAAGATGCACGCGCGCGGTCCGGTGGGGGCCGCGCAATTGACCAGCTTCAAATACCTTGTGGACGGGGATGGGGTTACGCGAGGCTGATTGCAATTTCTAATTTGGATTCAGTGACTTCTACCGCGTAAGTCATGTCATTTTCTGCTGCAAATGTGGGCAAGAGCAGGAATTGCACCGTCGCGGGCGTAATCTCGGCGGGGGTCGCCCCGTCCGCCAGCGCAGACCATGCCTGTGATGTTGTAACAAGACGTGGGCCCGTCACGGTCAGGCGCCAGCCTTGGTTCATGCGGGTGATCGCGATCTCGCCGCCCTGTGGAATCGCCTGTTCGACACATAACAGCGCGAGCAGCACCAACCTGATTTCGCTCCTTGCAAACGACCCGGTGGGAAACCCGTGGCAGTGCGTCCGGCTTTCACCATAAAGATCGTGCAGGATCGAGCGCACCTCGTCACCGCCTGCCATCTGCCCGTCACCGCATTGGCCAAAGGCCAGACGAAACAGCCGGATGCGCGCATTGGCGTGGCTGACGCTCTGTGAGACAAGCGCGAGTTCTGGCGTGCGCGGCATGCCGGATAATTCCAGCAATTCCAATCCGTTGGTGATCGCCCCGATGGGGCTGATCAGGTCGTGGCAGATACGCGAGCCTATCAACACGGCAACGGTACTGGTATCATATGGTGTCGTCATCATCTTTCCCCCGCAACCGGAGCCGTCATGTCCGATCTCAATTCCATCTTAGAACCCGGCATGCTGGTGCAGCATCCCCGACAGCCCGACTGGGGAACAGGCCAGGTCCAGTCCAATATCGGTGGCAAGATCACCGTGAATTTTCAGGACATGGGCAAGGTGGTGATCGACGGATCCCGGGTCGAGCTTATTCCCGTCAGTCAACCATAGTCTTGGTTAGCGAATGATTAACAGGCAAAGGTCACACTGTGCGATCAGAGGCTTTGTGTCTCGTTGCCATGGCGTCCCGGCTTGCCTAAAAGCACGGCACAGACCACGGGCGCTCCGGTAGACGCCATCATCAAGGAGACGCAAGTCAGATGCAGACAGCCCAATCGGCTTTCAGCGTTCGATTGGCCCGCGACGCGCAGGATCTGCGCGCGGCGCAGCGGCTGCGCTATGACGTGTTTGTCGAGGAACTGGGCGGTGACGGGCCCATGGTGGATCACGACGCCCGGCTGGAACAAGACCGCTACGATGATGTATTCGATCACCTGCTTTTGACGGACGAGTCGCAAGGTGGCGAAATCGTCGGCGTTTACAGGCTCTTGCGGGACGATCAGGCGCAGGCGGCAGGGCAGTTTTATTCCGAGGATGAATACGACCTGAGCGTGCTCAAGGCATCCGGCCGACGCCTGATGGAGTTGGGGCGCTCTTGCCTTGCGCAGGGCTATCGCGGTGGCACGGCCATGTTCCATCTCTGGAGCGGGCTGGCCGATTATGTCCTTCGCCACGAGGTCGAGATCCTTTTCGGCGTTGCCAGCTTTCACGGGACCGATCCCAAGGCGCTGGCGCAACCTCTGTCGCTGTTGCATCATCGCCACCTCGCGCCAGAGTCTCTGCGCGTGCGCACAGTGTCGCAGCATTATCAGCCCATGGACCTTGTGCCCGAGGCCGCAATTGACCGTCGCGCGGCCATGGTCGACGTGCCCGCGCTGATAAAGGCCTACCTGCGATTGGGGGGATTCGTTGGTGACGGGGCGTTTGTGGACCATGCGTTCAACACCACGGATGTCTGCCTTGTCATGGACACGGCGCAAATGAGCGAACGGCAAAAAAACATTTATGCCCGGGGTGTTGGCGGGTGAGCTACACGTGGGATTCGCCCGACAGGCCAGACTGGCCCCGGATCGGGCCAGTGGGCTGGGTGCTGATTGTCCTGCGCGCTATGCTGATCCTCGGCCTTTTGGGGTCGGGGCTGATCGTCTCGGCGTTGGTCCGTATTGCAGAGCGGCTGGTACATGCCACGCGCCGCCCTTGGACCGCGCCCATCACGCGGGTCGTACTGCGCTGTGTGTTGCGCGTGACAGGGCTGCGCCTGCGCGTTCAGGGACAGCCGATGACGAAGCCCGGTGCAGTGGTGGCCAATCATGTGTCATGGCTGGATATTCTGGCGCTTCATGCCTCTCAAACAGTTGTCTTTGTGGCCAAATCAGAGGTGTCAGGCTGGCCCGGCATCGGGTTTCTCGCGCGTTTTGTCGGGACGGTGTTTATCGCGCGGGATCCGCGCGCGGCGCGGGCGCAGCGCGATCAGCTGGCAAACGCGATCGAAGGCGGCGCGCGCCTGATGCTGTTCCCAGAGGGAACGTCGACCGACGGCATGCGAGTTTTGCATTTTAAATCAACGATCTTTGAGATGATGTTCATGCCCCAACTGGGGCGAGACACCTATGTGCAGCCGGTCAGCGTGATTTATGATCCCCCCGATGAGCGCGGTGATCCGCGTCTCTATGCGTGGTGGGGTGATATGGCGCTCGGGCCGCATCTGCTCATGGTGTTGTCACTGGCACGTCAGGGGGGCGTGACCGTGGTGTTCCATGATCCGCTTGAGGTGTGCCGCTTTGACGATCGCAAAGCGCTGGCGCGCGCCGCCGAAGAGGCCGTGCGCACAGGCCTGCCAGAGACGCGGCGCGCACGGGGCTGACTCAGCCAGCCTGCATCGCCGCCACCAACCGCGCAAGCGAGGCGACCGCGTCATCGCTGGTCCAGATCTCTTCGCCGATGCCGAAAAAATCCGTCAGCGGTGACAGCTGGCGCACGGTGTCCTCATCCAGCGCGCCCTCGGCCACCACGGGCAGTTCGATCATCTGCGACCACCACTCGAACACTTCGGGATCCACCTGTGTGCCATCGCCAAGGGTGGTCACACCCACCGGACCAAAGCTGACATAATCCGCACCGGCCTCTCCCGCGTTGATGCCCTCATGGCGAGAGGTGCCGCAAAACGCGCCGACGATGGCATCCGTGCCAAGCTCTTTGCGGGCGCGCCGCACGGTCCGTGCCCCATCGGTCAGGTGAACACCGTCCAGTCCCAGACGCTCTGCCAGTACAAAATGCGTGTCGATCACCAGCGCCACGTCGCGTGGGGTCGTCACCTCGCGGCAGGCATCCGCGGCCCGGCACAGCGCATCCTCGTCATGGGTGGACAGCGCAAGGCGCACACAGGAAATGTCCTGCGCATCCAGAACGGCGGCCAGCCTGTCGGGAAATTGCGACAGTTCGATTTCGGGCGGTGTGATGAGGTATAGGCGGGGCGGCTCTTGGTCGGCCATCTGGTACGTCCTGTTTGGTTCCGTGCCCCTATTAACGGCTCTGCCCGCGCTAGACCAGTGCGCCGATGGCCGATCCTGCAAGAGGCGGGTATTTTTGGCCCGAGGCAGGCGAAGGGGGTTTTCCGTGCGTAGCGGAGTGCCTAAAGGAACGGGGCAGGAGGGTTTTGGATGCCAAGTGACCAAGAACAACCGCGTTTCGTGCTGGTGCGCCCGCAAATGGGCGAGAATATCGGCGCGGCAGCACGTGCGATGTGGAATTTCGGGCTGGACCGGATGGTGGTCGTTGCGCCGCGCGACGGCTGGCCGAATTCGCGCGCTGTCGCCATGGCCAGCGGGGCGGGGCGACTGTTGGATGAGGCGGTCCTGACCCAAGATCTGCCTGAGGCCGTGGGGGACGATCATTTCGTCATGGCCACAACGGCGCGCGTGCGCGGCATGACCAAACCGGTGTTCAGCCCCGAAGAGGCCATGCGCGAGGCCGCTCAGCGTATCGCGGCCGGGCAGCGTGTGTCGGTGCTCTTTGGGCCTGAACGCGCCGGTCTGGAAAATGAGGATGTGGCCCGCGCAAATGCCATTATCTCGGTGCCGGTGAACCCGGAATTTGCGTCGCTCAACCTTGCGCAATGTGTGTTGTTATGCGGCTATGAATGGCGCCGCGCCATGACAGAGGTGACGCCCCGGCGCACCGATATGGCGGGCACTGACTGGGCCAGCCAGATCGAGATCGAAAAGCTGGCAGAGCATTACGAGGCCCGACTGGACGAGGCGAGTTATTTCTTTCCGCCCGAAAAGGCGCCGGGCATGCGGGTCAATTTGCGCAACCTCTGGAGCCGGATGCCACTGACGCGTATGGATGTGCAGATTCTGCACGGCGTACTGCGGCAAATGGTGCGATGGAAGGAGCGCGGTTGAAGCGCGCGCGCGGGGGGCGTATTTCTGTGGCGCAAGACGCAAGCGAGGCAGGTCGATGAGCACAAAGCGAGGCATTTTCGAAGAGGTGAGCAAGGGCGCGGTCAAGGCCGAGACGCCCAAGGGCGGCATGATCGACGCAGGCCGGCGCGGTGCCCGCGGCGGGGTGCGCATTTGGCTCATGTTCCTGTTCGGGCTGGTCGTATTGATGATTGCGGTCGGCGGGTTGACCCGTCTGACCGATAGCGGCCTGTCGATCACCGAATGGCGGCCCGTGACCGGCGCCCTGCCACCGCTGAGCGCGGCCGAATGGGACTCCGAGTTCGACAAATACCGCGCCATCCCCGAATACCAATTGCAGAACAAGGGCATGTCCATGTCCGAGTTCAAGGTGATCTATTGGTGGGAATGGGGCCACCGGCAGCTTGGCCGGTTTATCGGTCTGGTCTGGGCGATAGGGTTTTTTGGCTTTCTTCTGTCGCGCAAAATCCCACCGGGCTGGACGGGACGCCTGCTTTTGCTTGGGGCGCTTGGCGGCACGCAAGGGGCGATTGGCTGGTGGATGGTCGCCTCTGGCCTCACCGGGCAGATGTTGGACGTGGCCAGCTACCGGCTGGCGACGCATCTGGGACTGGCCTTTGTTATCCTCGGTCTGATTGCGTGGTATGTCTTTGCGCTTGGCCGCGAAGAGCGTGATCTGATGCAGGCGCGCCGCTCTAAAGAGCGCAAGCTATATGGTCTGGGCACGGGCTTGATGCATTTCGCTTTCCTGCAGATCCTGTTGGGGGCTCTGGTGGCGGGTATCGACGCCGGGCGCAGCTATACCGACTGGCCGCTGATGGCCGGGGGCATCCTGCCGCCTGATTTCTGGATCGCGGAACTGGGCTGGCGCAATTTCTTTGAGAACCCCGGCCTTGTGCAATTCATCCACCGGGTGACCGGCTATCTGCTCTTTGCCTTTGCCGTCGTCGTATGGCTGAAAGGCCGGCGCAGCGCGCATCGCCTGACGGCAAATGCCTTTACGCTCGCCTTTGTTGTGCTGATCGCGCAGATCGTTCTGGGGATCGCAACGGTGCTTTACGTGGCGCCCTGGCATCTGGCGATCCTGCATCAGTTCACGGCGGTGGTGCTGTGGGTCCTGATCATTCGGGCACGCTTTCTCAGCCTCTACCCCATGGCGCAATCTGTGAGAGGATAAGCGATGACCGCCTATGATGCGTTGATGGCCTATGAACGAGAGACACAGGCGCTGTCCCGCGTCGCCGGGCGGCTGAGCTGGGATCAGGAAACCGTGATGCCCCGTGGCGCGGGGGCGCAACGGGCCGAGGAATCGGGCGCGATGGAGGCGGTACTGCATGCCCGCCGCACCGATCCACGTATCGGTGACTGGCTGGCAGAGGCGCAGGCCCCGGATCCCGCCGCCGAGGCGCAGCTCCGCCTGATCCGGCGCAGCTATGAACGCGCGGTAAAGGTGCCGGCCGATCTGGCCACGGCGCTGGCACGGCTGACCAGCCGGTCGCAGGGCATCTGGGCGGCGGCGCGCGCGGCGGATGATGTCGCCGCCTTTCTGCCCACGCTGGCAGAGGTTGTGCGGCTCAAACGCGAAGAGGCCGCAGCCCTTGCCGAGGGTGGTGATCTCTATGATGCGATGATCGACGATTTTGAGCCGGGCATGACGGCGACGGGTCTGTCCGCGATCTTTGACGAGATGCGCCCCCGGCTTGTGGCGCTGCGCGCCCGCGCGCTTGAGGCCGCAGAGGTGGCACCGGTCAGCGGGGCGTTCGACGCGGACAAACAACTGCGCCTGAGCCGCGATCTGGCGGCACTTTTTGGCTATGATTTTGATTGTGGCCGGATCGACCTCGCGGTGCATCCTTTTTCCTCGGGCTCGGGCGAGGATGTGCGGATCACCACGCGCGTCTCGGACAGCGATCCGTTCAACTGTCTTTATTCCACCATCCACGAGGTCGGCCACGCCTGCTATGAGCAGGGGATCGACCCGGCCTATCATCTCACACCCGTGGGGCAGGGCGTGTCCATGGGCGTCCATGAAAGCCAGAGCCGGATTTATGAAAATCAGCTTGGCCGCAGCCGCGCGTTTTGCGGGTATCTCTATGGGCGGATGCGCGAGATATTCGGCGATATCGGGGTCGAGAACGAGGATGCGTTCTACCGCGTCGTGAACCGCATGCACAAAGGCCATATCCGCACCGAGGCGGACGAGGTGCAATATAACCTGCATATCATGCTGCGCTTTGATCTGGAGCGCGCGTTGGTCGCGGGCGATCTGCAGGTCGCGGATCTGGAGGCCGCGTGGAATGACCGGTTCAAGGCCGATTTCGGCTTTGCCGTGGACAGGCCCGCCAACGGCGTGTTGCAGGATGTGCATTGGTCGGTCGGGCTGTTTGGCTATTTTCCGACCTACAGTTTGGGCAATGTCTACGCGGGCTGTCTGCACGCGGCATTGCGGCGGGATGTGCCGGATCTGGAGGCGCAGCTGTCACAGGGTGATCTGACCGGCGCAACAGGCTGGCTGCGGGACAATGTGCAGCGTCATGGCGGGCTGCAAACCCCGCGCGAGACGATCGCGAACGCCTGCGGACGTGACCCGGGGCCCGGTCCGCTTTTGGACTATCTCGAAGAAAAATTCAGCGCGCTCTATCCTTGAGGCAGAAAATCCTTGGAAGGATTTTATACGGAAATTTCCAAATTTCCGGCCCGGCGCATGGCTACTGCATGCGCAACGCCCCATCGAGCCGGATCACCGTCCCGTTGAGATAATCGCATTCGACGATGAACCGGGCCAGCGACGCGTATTCCGCCGGGTCGCCCAAACGCTTGGGAAAGGTCACGTCCTGGGCGAGTTCGTCCTGCACCTCTTGGGGCAGGCCCATCAGCATCGGCGTGGCAAAGATACCGGGGGCAATGGCCATCACGCGGATGCCCTCGCGCGTCAGATCCCGCGCCATCGGCAGGGTCAGCCCGGCGATCCCTCCTTTTGAGGCGGCATAGGCCGTCTGCCCCTTTTGCCCGTCAAACGCAGCGATAGAGGCGGTGTGGAGGATCACCCCGCGCGTGCCATCCGGGGCAGGCTCGTTTTCCGCAATAGCCGCTGCCGCGAGTCGGGCCACGTTAAAAGATCCGGTCAGGTTGATATCCAGGGTCCGGCGAAAGCTGGCCAGATCATGCGGGCCGTCGCGCCCCAATGTCTTGGCGCCCGTGGCGATGCCTGCGCAATTGATCGCCGCCGTGATCCGCCCCATGGCGGTCTTGGCCCCGGTCACCGCCTCTGTGACAGAGGTCTCATCGGTCACATCCGTCTCGATAAAGGTGGCGCCGATCTCTGATGCGATGGCATGACCGCGCGCGGCGTCCCGGTCCAGCATTGTGACGGCGGCGCCCATATCGCGGAAATGCCTGGCAGTTGCCTCGCCAAGGCCGGACGCGGCACCCGTGATAAGAGCGGCGGTATCGGAGATGCGCATGAGGTGGTTTCCTTGCAGAACTGTTTAATGGGGCAGGGTGGTACCGCGTGGTGTGCGCCCTGTCAAAGCCGCGGGCGGAACCATCGCACGGTCAGGCCAATGCCCAGAACGGTAATCAGAATACGAAAGATGTGGTGCAACGTCACAAAGGCCGGGTTCGCCTGTAGCGACAGCGCGACAAGCGCCATTTCCGTGACCCCACCGGGGGCAAAGCTGATCAGCATCACGTCCATCGGCTGACCCAACGGGCCCGCCAGCACAAAGGCAAAGCCCGCCGAAATCGCCATCATCCCCGAAACCGTCATCAGCGTAAGACCAGAGCCGCGCAGAATCAAAGCACGCGACAATCCGGTGAACCGCATGCCAAGCGCCGTGCCGACCACGATCTGCGCTACATTCACAAGCCATTGCGGAATATCTATGTGGAAAAGCCCCGTCAGGTTCAGCACCGCCGCAACCGCCATCGGCCCGGTCAGCTGTTTGGCGGGCAGGCGCAATAGCTTTCCCAGCCCCAGCCCCACAGCGCCGGTGAGCACGATGATCGGCAAGGCGGACCATGGCACATCATCGGGCGAAAGGGTCATGCCGCCCGCGCTGCCAACCGGCTCTCCCAGCCAGAGCGACAGGCCAAAGGGCAGACAGGTCACCACCACGATGATCCGCAGGAATTGATGCAGCGTGAGGCGTGCGACATCGGCGCCGGCCTCTTCTCCGATTGCGATGGATTCGTACAATCCGCCCGGTGAGGCGGAATAAAACGCCGTCGCCCGGTCATAGCCGCCGATATGACGGTAAATGACGTAGCCAAAGCTTTGGGCCATGACGACAAAGAGCGTGAGCGCCGCAAAGCCAAGCGCGAGACTTGGCGCGGAGGAGAACAGATCGGGCGTCACCTGTGCGCCGATCATCAGGCCGATAACGGCGATGAAAACCAGCCGCAGATTCGGGGGAAAGCGGTAGGCATCCGGCAGGCGATGCGGCAGCAGCGTCGCGATAAGCCCCGAGCATACCAGCGGACCAATAAGAAACGGCAACGGCAGGCCAAACAAGGCCGCCCCCAGACCGGCCGCGCCGGAGAGGGCCAAAAGGCCAAGCGTGAGCAGGTGATGCCGCATGAGCGCTATCAACCACCATGCAGGGTCAAGGGCAAGCCCCGGATCTGGCTCAGGCGAAGCGCGCGGAATTTGTGAACGGCATGGCGCGCAGGCGCTGGCCTGTCACGGCAAAGATCGCGGCGGCAAGGGCCGGGGCGGCGGGCGGCACGGGGGGCTCGCCTATGCCCTTGATCTCTGGTCCGGTTTCCAGCCCGCGCACGGTGATCCGGGGTGTCTGGGCAAGGCGCAGAGAGGTGAAGCTGTCAAAGTTCTCTTGCTGCGCGCGGCCCGCCTCATAGGTGATTTCCGAGAACATCGCGTGTCCCAGACCAAAAATCACGCCACCGGCCACAAGTGCCTCGAAATTGACCGGATCGACCACGCGCCCCACCTCGGCGGCGACCCAGACATGCGACACGCGCAGGCCATCTTGGCTATCGGTCACTTCGACCACCTGCGCGCAGGGCACGCCAAAGGACTGGGTCAGCGCGACACCACGCCCAACGCCCGCCTCTGGCGCAGGGCCGGACCAGTCACACATTTCGGCAACCGCCTCAAGCGTGGCGCGGGCGCGCGGGTCAGAGCACAGGCGCAGCCGTTCGGCCATCGGATCGGCGCCCGCTGCATGGATCAGCTCATCCAGACCGGCATTGTAGAAAAACCCGTTGGAGGATGCGCCCACCGCACGCCATGACGAGATCGGCGCAAGCTCTGGTGCGCGATAACCGGTCACACGGTGATGCGGGATCGCAAAGGGCTGTTCAAACGCACCCGCCACGATCTGACTGTCTGGGCCGGGGACGGGCATGCCCTGACGCGACATCTGCGAGGCCATAACAGATGGCATTGCGATGGACAGGTCATAGGCCTCGACCCGCCCCTCCGAGACCGTGCCGCGCATCCGGGCCATCGCGATCTGGCGGGGGTAGTCGTGGGTCATATCCTCTTCGCGGCTGTAGGTCAGCTTGATCGGCGTGCCCTTCAACTGCTTTGCGATCTCGGTGGCGTGTTTGACCACCTCATCCTCCAGCCGGTGACCGAAGCTGCTGCCGATCATCTGGGCATGCACGGTCACGGCCTCAGGCTCTAGCCCCGTGAGACGTGCGACATTGGCCTGCACAAAGCGCGGCACCTGCGTGCCAGTCCAGACCTCTGCGGCGGCGTCGGTGACGCGCACAACGGCGCAGAGCGGCTCTAGCGGGGCGTGGGCCAGATAGGGCGCGCGGTATTCGGCCTCGATTATCGGCGCGCCTGTCAGGGCTGTGTCCACATCGCCATCGTTGCGTTTGCGGCTGTCTTGGCGCGCGTCGGCAAAGCTGTCGGACAATGCCTGCCAATGCGCCGCCATCGTGGGCGGCATGGGGGCTGCGGGCCAGTCAACACGGATCGCCCGCGCGCCCTTGATTGCGTGCCATGTGGTGTCTGCAATGACAGCCAGCCCGCCCTTAATCTCGACGACCGATTGCACCTGCGGGATCTCAAACGCCTTGGCGGTATCGTATTTACCCAGCCCACCACCCTGCGCGGGGTTGAGCAGCACCGTGGCATGCTTCATGCCCGGCACGCGCACATCAATGCCATAGCCCTGCGTGCCCGTGGATTTCGGCACCATATCGAGGCGCTGTGTCGGGGTGCCGATCAGCCGCCACTGGCCGGGCTTGCGCAGGGGCACATCCGTGACCGGCTCGATCGCGGCGGCGAGACTGGCAAGGTCGGTATAGGGCAGGCGGCTGCCATCGGGCAAATGCACGGCGCCGGATTTGGTCGTGAGCTGCGCCAGCGGCAGGCCGGTGTCGCGCGCGGCGGCGGCCTTCAGCGTTTCGCGCGCGGTGGCGCCAGCCGCGCGCAGCGGATCGAACGCATCGGGAATGGTGGTGGACCCGCCGGTGATCTGTAGCCCAAGAAACTTTGAGGCCACAGCCACCGTGCTGGTGGCCGCGTCATGCACCATACCCTCGCTGGGGGCGAGAAAGGCCGCCGCCTCATCGGCAAGCGCGCGGTTCCAATAGGCGACGGAGGGCTGACCGGGATCTGTTTCGATCTGGTCAAGCTCCACATCCAGTTCCTCGGCGATCAGCAGCGCCTGCGCATGGGTGGCCCCCTGTCCCAGATCGGCGCGGGGCGTGATGAGGGTGATACGCTCGGGCGTGATCAGCACATAGGGCGTCAAGGCCGCCTCACCGGTGTTGAGCGTGCGCAAAAGCGGGTTGGTATAGGGGGTGCTATAGCGCCAGACCCCAAAGGCGACGCCACCGGCAAGCGCGGCCCCCCCGATGAGGAACCCGCGCCGGGCGATGGTGCCTGCGCGGCTCATGTCTTTTGCTCGCGCAGTTTGCGGGCGGCCAGCCTGACCGCCGCGCGGATACGCGGATAGGTGCCACAGCGGCACAGATTGCCGGTCATCGCGTCGTCGATCTGTGCATCGGTCGGATCGGGCGTCTCGGTGAGAAAGGCCGCGGCCTGCATGATCTGACCGGACTGACAATAGCCGCATTGCGCCACTTGGGTCTCTATCCATGCCGCCTGCACCGGGTGGAGGGCCTCGGGCGTGCCAAGGCCACAAATAGTGGTGATATCCCCGTCGACAGCGCCCACCGGCATCTGGCAACTGCGCACCGCCTGACCGTCAATATGCACGGTGCAGGCGCCGCATTGGGCAATGCCACAGCCATATTTGACACCGACATGCCCCAGCATATCCCGCAACACCCACAACAGCGGCATGTCGGGGTCTGGATCAACCTCGTGGGTCTGGCCGTCGATCGTCAATTTCATGGGCGTCATCCTTGTAGCAAAGCACAATAGAGCAAGGGGGGCAGCGGTCCAATACTATCTGCGGCACCGGGTGCAGTGGATCAGCAATGGCCGTGAAGCATCTGTGCCAACGGAGTTTTTACAAAATATGCGGCAACCCCATCTTGCCGACGACATAGGCTTGGCTATATCGCGCAGGAACATTTGGGCGGCAAGCGCAGGAGGCCACCATGACCGAGACCGGCAGCAATGCACAGGCACAGGCGCCGCGCCTGATGGACCGGCCCGACTGGGTCTATCTCTTGCGCGAGTTCGAGGCGCTCTACCGACATGGATCGAACGGCGGCAGCCCTGCGATCAGGGGTCATCGCAAGCGCGTGCGCGACAGGCTGTCTGCGGCCCTGACCAAGAACCCGCCGATCCTGCCGCGCATACCAGAGCTAAAGCCCGTGACCGCGCATTTCGCCCGCGCGCTCGATCTGGGGGAACGCGCCAGCATGCAGGGCATGGCCCGCGCCCTGCGTGAGGTGCGCGACGACCTGACGTGGGAATACGGCTATGAACGGGTTCCGCCCGCGCTCAGTCGGAAATACGCCTATTGCGAGATCCTTGGCCCGAATGGCCCTGTAGAGGCGGCGGATATCGTGCTGGGTTTCGTGCTGTTCGCGCCCAACACGACCTATCCTCAGCACAGCCACAAGGAAATCGAGGAAAGCTATATTTCCATCTCTGGCGCATGGTCTGAAAACAACGCGGCCGTGTACGCACCCGGTTCGTTGATCCTGAACCGGCCCGACCATGAACACCGCATCACCACCGGCGAGCGTGATCCCGTCCTGCTGGCCTATGCGTGGACCGGCCCGGCAGAGCGTCTGGCCAGCCCCGGCATGAAACTGTCAACAGGGCGCAGGGCAGGCGGCGCGACCAAGGGCTGAGGCGGCTTGCCAATCCGTGCGCAGTTTTCCAGACTGTCCCGCGCTGAAACAGGAGATATGCCATGGCCCATCTGCGCAAACCGCTTATATTTGCCCTGATCGGCGGCGTGGCCGGGGCCATCGGATTTGGGATGTCGGCCTTGGTCGGCTTGGATTTACAAGCGTCGTTCGTCACGATCGTTCTGGCAGGCGCATTTGGCGGGCTGATCGGTGGCTGGCTCCGGCAGCGGCGCGGGAAATAGCCCCTTAGCCCGAACAGCTGGCCCCGCCCAACACACAGAACTTGGCGCAGTGCGGATGGTTCAGCGGCACGTCGCGCTCTGCCTCTTGCAGTGTTTCGCCCAGTTCGAACCGCTTGTCATAGGCCAACAGGGTGCAGGCCAGCACGGCGGGTTTCGCAGCACCCCTGCGCTTGACCACCATGCGAGAGGACGCACACATCACGCTGTCTGGCGTCTTGTCCAGAATGGACCAGCAATCGGTGGTGATCTCGGGCACCTCGGCGGCCTCGTCCATTTCGGGGAAAAGCACTGTGATACCGGGGTCTTGTGCGTCGATGTTAAACCCGTGCCGAGCATAAAGCGCGGCATAGCCTGCACGGCTGTCAGCCTCTGTTTCTCCCCAGACGGTACGCCCGGCCACAGCCATGCGCGCGCCGATATCGCGCAGCCAGCACATGCCCTCGACCGTGCGGTCAAAGGCGCCTGTGCCGCGTTCCTTGTCGTGATATTCCTCAGACCAGTGGTCGACGGAGATGCGCAACGTCAGCTTGTCACCATATTCCGCCACCAGATCGCGCAGGCCCGCCTGCATCTTTTTGCGCATCATCGGGCGCATCGCATTGGTCAGCACCAGCACCTCATAGCCGCGCGCAAGCGAGGCGCGCAAAATGTCGATGATCTCGGGGTTCATGAACGGCTCACCGCCGGTAAAGCCGATTTCGCCCACGCCCCATTTCCGGGTCTCAAGCTGATCTAGATAGTCCTCGACCTCTGCAAGGGTGATATAGACCAGCCTGTCATTGTCAGGCGAGCTTTCGATATAGCAGTTGAGACAGGCGATATTGCATAGCGTGCCGGTGTTGAACCACAGCGTCTGCGGATCGCTTAGCGCCACACGCGCCCGGCGCGCACCGTCGGCGGTGACCTCGGGATCGTTGAATTTTCCGGCATTGGCGGCCGGGCCTGTGGCGTCCTTCATGAAATTAGTCCCGAATTCATTTGCTTTCCGGCTGTAACCTGTCGTTTCTTTCAGCGAAAGTCGAGCATTGCGTGGTGACACAATCGTGAGCCACACGTCAGCAAGAGCAAAGGAAGTTTTCATGGTTTCGCGCGTCATCCCGGTGGAGAGTTTCGACCTGGTGATCTTTGGTGGCACGGGTGATCTGGCACGGCGCAAGATCCTGCCGGGCCTCTTTCGCCGGTTCCGCGCGGGGCAAATGGGCGAGGATTCCCGCATTTTAGGGGCGGCGCGCAGCGATATGGATAGCGAGGGCTACCGCGCCTTTGTCCGCGAGGCTGTTGCCGAATTTTACCCCGAAGCCGCAAGTGACGCGGCCTGTCTTGACGGGTTTCTGGCGCGGGTCGACTATGTGACGCTCGATGCCAAGGGCAAGGCAGGCTGGTCAGAGCTTGCGCAAAAGCTGCGCAGTGACGTTGTCCGGGCGTTTTATTTCTCGGTCGGTCCGTCGCTGTTTGCGGATCTGGCAGAGCGGCTGCACCTGCATGATATCGCCAGCCCCGAGTGCCGCATCGTGGTGGAAAAGCCCTTTGGCCGCGATCTTGAGACCGCGCGCGCCCTCAACCGGACGCTGGCACAGCATTTCGAGGAAACACAGATCTACCGGATCGACCATTATCTCGGCAAGGAAACCGTGCAGAACCTTATGGCGATCCGCTTTGGCAACATGCTGTTCGAGCCGCTGTGGAACAGCCAATATGTCGATCATATCCAGATCACGGTGGCCGAAGAGGTGGGCGTCGGCGGACGCGGCGATTATTATGATCGGTCGGGCGCCATGCGGGACATGCTGCAAAACCACATGATGCAGCTTTTGTGCCTGATCGCGATGGAGCCGCCTGCGAAATTCGCACCCGATCCGGTGCGCGACGAAAAGCTGAAGGTGATCCGCGCGCTCGATCCCGTCTCCCGCGAGGATGTGGTGCGCGGTCAGTACGAGGGCACAGGCGAGCAGAATTCGTATCGCATAGAGGTGGGCAACCGCGACAGCACCACCGAAAGCTTTGTCGCGCTGCGCGCCCGGATCAGCAATTGGCGGTGGGCGGGCACGCCATTTTACCTGCGGACCGGCAAACGGCTGCGGGATCGCGCGAGTGAGATCGCGGTGGTGTTCAAGGACGCGCCCCATTCCATTTTCGGCGCCAAATCGGGCCATCATCGCAACATTCTGACGATCAAGCTGCAACCCAACGAGGGGATAGAGCTGGGTGTGACGATCAAGGAACCGGGGCCGGGGGGGATGCGGCTTGTGGATGTGCCGCTCGACATGACCTTTGCCGAGGCCTTGGGGCCGGAAGAGGCGGATTTCCCAGATGCCTATGAGCGGCTCATCATGGATGTGATCCGGGGCAACCAGACGCTCTTCATGCGCGGTGACGAGGTTGAGGCCGCGTGGAACTGGGTCGATCCGATCATCGCCGAATGGTCCGAGTCGGGCGAGACGCCGCTGCCCTATGCGGCCGGCAGTTCGGGGCCGGATGACGCGCTGATGCTGTTGCATCGCGACGGGCGCCGCTGGCGGGAGATCCGGGCATGAACCTCATCGACTATGCCGATGACGAGATGATGGCGATTGATGTGGCCAATGCGCTGGCCGAGGACCTGACCGACGCGCTGGACCATGAGGCACGGGCGCTTTTGTGCGTGGCGGGGGGCAGCACGCCGGGGCCGGTCTTTGACTGCCTCTGCGAGGCTGATCTGGACTGGTCGCGCGTCGATGTGCTGCCAAGCGATGAACGCTGGGTGCCTCAGGATCACGCCCGTTCGAACGCGGGTATGATCCGGCGGCGGCTGCTGACAGGGCGCGCGGCGGCGGCGACGTTTGTGCCGCTCTATATGGCCGCTGAGACGCCAGACCCGGTGCTGGCAGAGCTGGAAACCAACATCCAGCCGCGTCTGCCCATTGCGGTGGCCCTGCTGGGGATGGGCGCGGACAAACACACCGCCTCGATCTTTCCCGGGGCTGACATGCTGGACAAGGCGCTGGACGCGCGCGCGCCCGCTCTGGTGCCGATGCGCGTGCCGGGGCAAGAGGATATCCGCGTGACCCTGTCAGCACGGGTGCTGAACGGGGCGATGGCCAAGCATGTCATCATTACCGGCGCTGAAAAACGCACGGCCCTGCATGATGCCCTGGGCGCGCCCCCACGTGAGGCGCCTGTGGCGGCGCTTTTGTCCGATGCGGTTGTGCATTGGGCACCCTGAGCAGAATATCGAGATTTAATGGTCGTTGTAACCCGAAGGTGAGCATATGTGGGACAGTTTGAAATCCGAGACCGGGGCCAGCATCTCGGGTCTGCTGGCAGAGCCGGACCGCGCGCGGCGGTTTAGCGTCGCCGGGGATGGCATGGTTTTCGACTACGCCAAGACCGCCATGACCGAAACAGCCCGCGCCGGGCTCTTGGCGCTGGCAGAGGCGCGCGGTGTGGCCGAGCGCCGCGACGCGATGTTTGAGGGCGCGCCGATCAACGAAACCGAGACACGCGCGGTGCTGCACACAGCCCTGCGCGGGATCGAGGGCGCGCCCGTGGTCGTCGACGGCGAGGATGTCTTGGCCGATGTGCGCGCCACGCTGACCCAGATGGAAGGGTTTGCGACGGCTGTGCGCAGCGGCACCTTTGCCGGGCAGGGCGGTCAGATCACCGATGTGGTCAATATCGGCATTGGCGGCTCGCATCTTGGGCCGGACATGGGCACGCGGGCCTTGGCACCTTACCATGACGGGCCGCGCTGTCACTTTGTCTCTAACGTGGATGGGGCGGATATCGCGGATTGCCTCAAAGGGCTCGATCCGACGACGACGCTGGTCATCGTGGCCTCCAAGACCTTTACCACCATCGAGACGATGACCAACGCCGACACCGCGCGCGCCTGGATGGCACAAAGCGTGGATGATCCGGCGGCGCAATTCGCGGCGGTGTCCACCGCGGCGGACAAGACCGCCGATTTTGGCATTGCACCAGACCGGGTGTTCGGCTTTGCCGATTGGGTCGGTGGGCGGTATTCGATGTGGGGGCCCATCGGTCTTGCGCTCATGCTCGCCATTGGCCCTGTGCGGTTCCGCGAGTTTCTGGCCGGTGGCGCGGCGATGGATGCGCATTTTCGCAGCGCGCCGCTGGATCATAATATGCCTGTCATGCTGGCGCTGACGGGGCTGTGGCATTCCCATGTCTGCGGGTATCCGACGCGCGCGGTGCTGCCCTATGATCAGCGCCTGTCGCGTCTTCCAGCCTATTTGCAACAGCTGGAAATGGAAAGTAATGGCAAGCGCGTCACGATGGACGGCGATGCGCTGGCGCAGGGCGGTGCGATCGTCTGGGGCGAGCCGGGGACCAATGGCCAACATGCGTTTTACCAGCTTATTCATCAGGGCACGCAGGTCGTGCCGTGCGAATTCATGGTCGCCGCCAAGGGGCATGAGCCGGACCTCGGGCATCACCACCGGTTGCTTTTGGCCAATTGCCTTGCCCAGTCAGAGGCGCTGATGCGCGGGCGCAGCCGTGATGTCGCGCGTGAGATGATGGCGGCCAAGGGGCTGAGCGGCGCAGAGCTGGAACGCAGCGCGGCGCACCGGGTCTTTCCCGGCAACCGGCCATCCTGTACCTTGATCTATGATCAGCTGACGCCGTATCGCCTAGGGCAGATCGTGGCGCTGTATGAACATCGGGTGTTCGTAGAGGGCGCGATCCTTGGCCTCAATTCTTTCGACCAATGGGGCGTGGAACTGGGCAAGGTGCTGGCCACGGAGATGGAGACGCTGCTGGACGGGGCCTCGACCGAGGGCAAAGACGGCTCTACCCGGCAGCTTATCGCATTTATCCAAGAGCATGGCGCGGGCTGAGCCACCCGCGCCTTAGCCGCGCGGGATGTCGAAGCCCTCTGGCGCCAGCGTAAAGTGATCAAACTCGAACCCCGGCGACACGGTGCAACCAACCAGCGTGTAGGCGCCGGTCGAGCGTGCCATCTGCCAGTGATGGGGCGGCACGAGGATCTGCGGCTGTTGGCCTGTTGCCAGATCCGTACCAAGCAGATGATCCTGCGCCGGACCGGTATCGGTGGCCGAAATTGACAGCATCAGCGGCGCACCGGCGTAGAAATGCCAGATCTCGCCCGCGTCCACCTTGTGCCAGCGGTTGCTGTCCTCGGCGCGCAACAGAAAATAGATCGACGTGCCACTCGCGCGGCCAGACCCCTCGGCGCGCCATGTTTCGCGGAAAAAGCCGCCTTCGGGATGCGGCGCAAGGCCGAGCTGGGCAATGATCTGGTCTGCTGTCATCCGTTTGGTCCTGTGCATTTTGCCGCGTTTCGGTTGACCCGGCAGGTGGGCGGCTAGGTTATACCGAAAGGAGGCTTAGCATGAGCGACGCGGCGGATAAAACCCGCATTCTGACGATAGCCCGGCAATGCGCCACCGAAGACGAGAGCGACGAGACAGCGGCGAAACTGCGCGGCTGGATCACCGGGGACGGCACACCGACGCAGGCGGGCCGCGATCTGATCGACGAGCTGGATGATCAGGGCCGGGCACGCAGCGTGTTTCGCAACGTGCCCTGACCCGTATGTGTTAGCGCAGGATCGACCGCCCGGCATATTCGGCGGTGTCGCCAAGCGCCTCTTCGATGCGGATCAGCTGATTGTATTTCGCCAGCCGGTCAGAGCGCGCAAGGCTGCCGGTCTTGATCTGCCCGCAATTGGTGGCGACAGCGAGATCGGCGATGGTGGCATCCTCTGTTTCACCAGAGCGGTGCGACATCACGTTGGTATAGCCCGCGCGATGCGCCATATCGACCGCCTTAAGAGTTTCGGTCAAGGTGCCGATCTGATTAACTTTTACCAGCATGGAGTTGGCCACTCCGCGCGAAATGCCATCGGCCAGACGGGTGGGGTTGGTGACAAACAGGTCATCGCCCACAAGCTGCACCGAGCCGCCGATCTTGTCGGTCAAAAGCTTCCATCCGTCCCAGTCATCCTCTGACATACCGTCCTCGATCGAGATGATCGGATAGTCGGCAACCAGCGCTGCGAGATAGTCTGCATTCTCTTCGGGTGACAGAGTTTTGCCTTCTCCAGCATAGACATACGCGCCGTCCTTAAAGTATTCTGTCGCGGCACAGTCGAGGGCCAGACAGATATCGTCACCCGGCTTATACCCGGCTTTCTCAATGCTTTTCAGGATGAAATCCAGCGCCTCACGCGATGAGCCGATATTCGGGGCAAACCCGCCCTCATCACCGATCCCGGTGGACAGGCCCGCGGCAGACAGCTCTTTCTTGAGGGTGTGAAACACCTCAGCGCCCATGCGGACCGCGTCGCGCATGGTATCGGCGCTGATCGGCATGATCATGAATTCCTGAATATCTATCGGGTTATCAGCATGTTCACCGCCATTGATGATGTTCATCATCGGCA
>CBFHML010000105.1:0-37325 GCA_965656855.1 Roseovarius sp. | reverse complement strand
AAACCGCCAAGTGGTTCAGCATCCTGATGGTGGCGTGGTGGCCGCGATCGAGGTGGACGAGGGGGATACCCTTGAGGCTGGCGAGGTGATCTTGCGGCTCGAGCCAAGCAAAGTGGCATCGGAACTCGCGATCATCGAAAGCAAGCTGTTCGAAATAATGGCGCGGCGTGGTCGGCTCGAGGCCGAGCGAGAGGACCGTGTGCATATATCTTTTGATCCCCTTCTGCTGGAGGTTGCGACAAGGTGGCCTGCGGTGGCCGAACTGATGGCGGGGCAGGCCCGATTGCTGGCGGTGCGCATGGAAATGATCAACACCGAGATCCAGCAGCTCCACAAACGGCGCGGCCAGATCGGTAATCAGGTGGACGGGATCGAGGCACAGCGCAGGTCACTACGCGCGCAGCTGTCACTCATTGAGCGCGAACTGATGGACCAGCAATCATTGTTGGATCGCGGGTTGGCGCAGGCTGCGCGCGTGCTTGGCCTGCAACGCGAACAGGCGCGCCTGTCGGGGCAGATGGGCGAATTGGCGGCGCAGATAGCACAGGCCGAGGGGCGCGTGACCGAACTTGACATCGAGATCCTCAAGCTGAAAACGCGACGCCGCGAAGAGGCGATAACCACCCTGCGTGACCTGCGATACCAAGAGTTGGAATTACGCGAACAGCGCGGCGCGCTGATCGACCGGATGCGTCGGCTGGACATCACCGCGCCGGTCTCTGGCGTGGTTTATGGGCTACAGGTTTTTGCGATCCGGTCGGTGATCCGTGCCGCAGATCCAATCATGTACATCATCCCGCAGGATCGCCCGCTGGTTATAAACGTGCAGGTGGCGCCGATTCACATCGACACGCTCCACCTTGGGCAGGACGTGACCTTGCGGTTTTCGGCTCTGGATCAGGCCACCACACCGGAATTGACCGGGCAGGTGGTGCAGATCTCGGCGGATGCGTTTGAGAATGCGGACACATATCAAAGCTATTACCGCGCCGAAATCGCGTTGTCAGAGGGGGAACAGGCCAGATTGCCTGACGGTGTCAGGTTGATTCCCGGCATGCCGGTAGAGGCGTTCATACGCACCGCAGACCGCACACCGCTGGACTATCTGACGAAACCGCTGACTGATTATTTTGTCAAAGCGTTCCGCGAATAGCGAGATTGTCAAAGACCGGGGCACCGCGCGCCGCTTTGCGGTTTTCAAGCGGTGCGTGGGGCGCTAGCGTCGCGTCGCAAACCAATCCCGCAAGGAGAGCGTCATGGGACAATTCGAACAGAAACTGGCCGAGATGGGTGTTACCCTGCCAGAAGCCCCCGCACCGGCCGCGAATTACGTGCCGTTCGTTCAAGTCGGCGACATGCTGTATGTCTCTGGCCAGATTTCCAAGGATGGCGATACCCTTATCACCGGCAAGTTGGGCGCGGATATGACCACGCCTGAGGGGGCCGCAGCTGCAAAAGTCTGCGCGATCAACCTTTTGGCACAGGTCAAAGCCGCCTGTGGCGGTGATCTCGACCGGCTAAAACGGGTCGTGAAACTGGGCGCTTTCGTCAATTCCACCCCCGATTTCATAGAGCAGCCACAAGTTGTGAACGGCGCATCCGATTTCCTTGGTGAGGTTCTGGGCGATATCGGCAAGCACGCGCGCGCGGCCGTATCCTCGCCGTCGTTGCCCTTGGGTGTCGCCGTCGAAATCGAAGGCGTATTCCTGATCGGATGAGCGCAGGTTTGGACCCGGCGTTTCGGCGCCTGCCGCTGGCGCATCGCGCGTTGCATGACATCGCACGGGGCCGCCCCGAGAATTCGCGCGCGGCCATCGCCGCCGCGATGGATCGCGGCTATGGCATAGAGATCGACCTGCAGCCAAGCTGCGACGGCATCGCGATGGTATTTCATGACGACCAGCTTGATCGCCTGACCCAAGAGACCGGGCCGATCACCGCGCGCCCGGCTGAGGCGTTGGCGCGGATCAAACTGCGCCATGGCAAAGAGGGCATCCCCCGCCTGTCGGAGGTTCTGTCACAGGTTGCTGGTAAGGTGCCGCTCTTGCTGGAGCTTAAAGATCAGCACGGGCAGATGGGGCACGGCGATGGTGTGCTGGAGGCCGCAGTCGCGCGCGATCTGATGGGATATGACGGACCGGTCGCGGTCATGTCGTTCAACCCCGAGATGGTTGTAGAGATGGCACGGCTGTGCCCCGATGTGCCGCGCGGCATTGTCACCTGTGCCTATCGGGCAGAGCATTGGCCGGACTTGCCCGAAAATATCCGCGCGCTCTTGCGCGGAATACCCGACTATGCCCGAGCAGACGCCAGCTTCATCAGCCACGAGGTCGGCGATCTGGACCGTGCGCGTGTGGCTGACCTGCAATCACAGGGCGCTGACATCCTGTGCTGGACTGTGCGGTCGCCCGAAATAGAGGCGGTGGCACGACGCGTGGCCGATAACATCACCTTTGAGGGATATTTGCCGCGCCTGTCGGCTTGATCCTTGGTCGCAGGGCCACAAATCTACAGTTCAGCAAGCAAGGGGCCCGGCATGGACGGCAGTTCTGTCATCGTCAAAGCCATGGACAGTCTGGCGCAGATCAGTGCCGACGACTGGGATAGCTGTGCCTGCCCCGAGGCGGCGGAGGGCGGACGCCCCGAAGACCCGTTTACCACCTACAGGTTTCTGAGCGCGCTGGAGGAAAGCCGCTCTGTCGGCACAGGTACCGGCTGGGAGCCGCATTACCTGAGCGCCGAGTTGAACGGTGAGGTGATCGGCTGCGCGCCGCTTTATGCCAAGGCGCACAGCCAAGGCGAATATATTTTCGATCATAATTGGGCGCATGCCTATGAACGTGCGGGCGGTCGGTATTTTCCAAAGTTGCAGATTGCGGTGCCGTTTACGCCCGTCACCGGGCGGCGGCTTTTGACCAAGCCGGGCTACGGGATGGAGGGGCGTGACGCGCTGATGCAGGCGGCTGTCAGCATCGGCGAGCGGAACAATCTGTCGTCGTTGCATGTTACCTTTTGCACCGAACAGGAAAGGCTGATCGGCACGCAAATGGGCCTGCTGCCGCGCATCACGCAGCAATATCACTGGCTGAACCGGGACTATGAAAGCTTTGACGATTTCCTTGCCGGTCTGTCCTCGCGCAAGCGTAAAAATGTCCGCAAAGAGCGCGCGCAGGCGCAGGGCTTTGGCGGGCAGATCGTTCAGCTGACAGGTGACGACATCAAACCGCATCATTGGGATGCGATCTGGACCTTTTATCAGGACACGGGCGCGCGCAAATGGGGTATGCCCTATCTTACACGGGCGTTTTTCGAAATTGCACATGAAAAATTGCGTGACGATATCCTTTTGGTGCTGGCACTGGAGGATGATGTGCCCGTAGCAGGCGCGCTAAACATGATCGGGCGCGACGCGCTTTTTGGCCGATACTGGGGCTGCCGAGAGCATCATCCGGCGATGCATTTCGAACTGTGCTATTATCAGGCAATGGATTACGCGATCGCCCACGGTCTTGGCCGAGTCGAGGCGGGCGCGCAGGGCGAACACAAGATCGCGCGTGGCTATCTGCCGGTGCAGACCCATTCGCTGCACTGGTTCAGGGAACTGTCTTTCAGCGAGGCGGTCGCGCGATATCTGGACGAGGAACGAGAAGCCGTATCGGAGGATATCGAGATTCTCACGAGTTACGGGCCCTTCCGCAAAGCCAACGTAGAGGAGCAGGAATGACTGATAAACTGAGCGATACCGGGCGCAAGACAACGCTTGAGCCGTTGCTGGAAAACGGATGGAGCATGGTCGACGGGCGTGATGCCATAACCAAAAAGTTCGAATTCACCAATTTCGTAGAGGCGTTCGGCTTTATGACACGCACGGCTTTGTGGGCGGAAAAATGGGATCACCACCCAGAGTGGTCAAATGTCTACAAAACTGTAAACGTGATCCTGACCACGCATGACGCAGGTGGTCTGAGTACGCTGGATGCCAAGCTTGCGCGCAAGATGGACAAGTTGGCCGACGCGGACTGATCCCGCGCCGACCGGGCGTTTTATTACATCTGGTCGAGCATGGTTTCCGCAGCGGATGCGTCGCACATGCCGGGATTGTCCTCTGTGTTGAGGATCTTGACCTCGTTATTCTCAATCAGCATCGCATAGCGGCGCGAGCGGTCGTAGAAACCGGCGGGCGGCGCGGTGAATGCCATGCCGATGGCCTTGGTGAACTCGGCGCTCGCATCGCCCAGCATGGTGATCCCCGCCTCGCTGGCGCCGGTGCTGTCGCCCCAAGCCTGCATGACGAAGGGGTCGTTCACAGAGACACAGACGATTTCCTGAACGCCATTTTCCATCAGCTTGTCGCGGTTGTTGATAAAGCTGGGGACGTGGGCGTTTGTGCAAACGCCTGTATAGGCCCCCGGCAGGCCAAAGATCACGACCTTGCGGTCGGATGTGATGTCCGACAGGCGCACCTGTTCGGGGCCGTCTGCGCCCAGTTTCAGAAGTGTTGCATCTGGCAGTTTGTCGCCTGTGGAAATGGTCATGGTCGGGTCCTGTCTATATGTTTTCATTTCACAGGGTCTGGATATAGGGTTTGCGCCAGCCAAGGAAATTGAAAACTGTAAAGGGTATCGGAATGTCTGGAATTGTCGTGATCGGAGCCGGGCAAGCTGGAAGCTCTGCCGTCGCGAAACTGCGCGCGCTTGGGTTCGAGGGCGCGGTCACCCTGATCGGGGCAGAGCCGGTGCCACCCTATCAGCGTCCGCCGCTGTCCAAGAAATATCTGCTGGGTGAGATGGATCTGGAGCGTCTTTATCTGCGTCCCCGCAGTTTTTATGACGAGCAGGACATCGCCCTGCGCCTTGGCACATGGGTCGACGCGATAGACCGTGAGGCGCGGCAGGTGGTCATGGGCGATGAGCGGCTTGGCTATGACCAGCTTGTGCTGACCACGGGATCGGCCCCGCGCCGTCTGCCCGCCGCGATCGGGGGCGATTTGGATGGCGTGTTTACCGTGCGGGATCTGGCCGATGTGGACGCGATGGCCGTGTCCTTTGCCGATGGGGCCACGGTGCTGATCGTTGGCGGCGGCTATATCGGGCTAGAGGCCGCGGCCGTGGCCGCGTCACGCGGGCTCAAGGTGGTTTTGGTCGAGATGGCTGACCGCATCCTGCAAAGGGTCGCAGCAGAGCAGACTTCTGCCTATTTCCGCGAGCTGCATACCCGCCACGGCGTTGATATCCGCGAGGGTGTGGGGCTGGACAGGCTGATCGGCGACGGGCGTGTGACGGCTGCGCGGCTGACGGATGGCACCGAATTGGACGTGGATTTCGTTATCGTCGGCGTGGGCATCGCGCCCGAGACAAAGCTGGCCGAGGCCGCCGGTCTGGAGATCGACAATGGTATCAGCACCGACACCCATGGCCGCACGAGCGATCCGCATATCTGGGCGGCGGGCGATTGCGCCTCTTTCCCTTACCGCGATGCGCGCTTGCGTCTCGAAAGCGTGCCCAACGCCATCGACATGGCCGAATGCGTAGCGGAAAACATGCTACAAGCCGACAAACCCTATGTGCCGCAGCCGTGGTTCTGGTCGGATCAGTATGACGTGAAATTGCAGATCGCTGGGCTGAACACTGGCTATGACAACGTGATCACGCGCGCCGGGGAAAACGGCGTGTCATTTTGGTATTTTGTGGGGGATCAATTGCTGGCGGTGGACGCGGCGAATGACGCGCGCGCCTATATGGTTGGCAAGCGGCTGATCGATGCCGGAAAAAGCGCCGACAAGACCGTGATTGCGGACCCGCAGTCGGATCTCAAAGCGTTGTTACGCGCGTGAGGATCATCGGCGGCGCATGGCGTGGCCGGCGACTGGCCTCGGTCGGCAAGGGAGATGCGCAGGCGCATCTGCGGCCCACCTCGGACCGGGTGCGCGAAAGTCTCTTCAACGTGCTGATGAACGCCTATGGCGACGTGATCAGTGGCGGGCGCGTGCTGGATATGTTCGCGGGCACCGGCGCTTTGGGGCTTGAGGCGCTATCACGCGGCGCGTCAGAGGCGATTTTTGTCGAAAACGGGCGTGTGGCGCAAAAAATCCTGCGCGAGAACATCGCGCTTTGTCAGGCAGAAACCCGCACCAATGTTATCGCGAGGGATGCCCGGCGCATGGGGGCGGCGCCGGTGGGCTGTGATCTGGTATTTCTCGATCCACCCTATGGCAAGGCGATGGGCGAGGCGGCCCTCGATGCCGCGCTTGCGGGGGGCTGGCTTGCCCCCGGTGCGGTTGTGGTCTGGGAAGAGGGCGGCGCGGTGCAGGTGCCACAGGCGCTGACCCTAGAGGATGAGCGCCGCTATGGCGACACGCAGATCCGCATCTTGATCCATGGCTAACTGGCGCTCAGCCTTTCATCAGATCCGGTAAATCACCCGTCAGGCCCGCCGCCTCGCGCATGAAATTGCGGCGCAGGCGGGGCATTGCGCTGATGGCGCCCATGCCAAGATCACGCAGGCCGCGCAGCACCGGGTTGTCGTTGGAGAAAAGCCGGTTCGTGAGATCCGTGGTCATCGCCAAGGCGGTCACGTCAAAGCGCCGCCATTGCTGATAGCGGGCCAGCACATCAGGTGCCGCGAAATCCTCGCCGCGTCGGACTGCCTCGTCTATGACCTGCGCGAGCGCGCCCACATCTCGCAGCCCGGCGTTGAATCCTTGTCCGGCAATCGGGTGCAGCCCGTGCGCAGAATCCCCGACCAACGCCACGCGCGGGGCAACGAAACTGTTGGCGAGGCTGAGACCCAAGGGATAGGTGTACCGCTCTCCGCGCAACGCGATTTCGCCCAAAAAGCTGCCAAATCGGGGGCGCAGCACCTCCATGAAATCATCATCGGGCAGGGCGGCAAAACGCTTGGCCGTGGCCGCGTTTTCAGACCAGACAATGGAACTGACATTGCCCGGTAGTGGCAGGATCGCCAGCGGACCGGGCGGCATAAAGAACTGATGCGCGATACCGTTATGGGGCAAGTCGTGTTCGATCGCGGCGACCAGCGCGGTCTGCGCATAATCCCAGCCTGTGCGCGTGATCCCTGCGCGCGTCGCCGTGCCAGAGCCGCGCCCATCAGACCCGACCAGCAGCCGTCCGGAAATCCGGCTACCATCGTTCAGCGTAAGGATCACGCCATCCGGGCCCACATCCTGTGCGGTCACGGCGCCGGTGATTTGGGTGATGCGCGGCTCTGCGTCCATAGCCGTCAGCAAAGCCCTGCGTAAAAACCGATCTTCGCACATATGGCCCATCGGGCCTTCCTCGATCTCGGCATGGTCGAAATGCAAAAAGAAAGGCGCCGGTCCCTCGCCCGCGCGCCCGTCAGAGACCTTGATCTCCAGCATGGGTTGGGCGCTGTCGCGGATATGGTCCCAGATGCCAATCGCTGCCAGCAGCCTGACAGAGGCCAGCGCAAGAGCGTAGGACTTGCCATTGAACTCGGGCGTTGCACGCGTCTGCTGTGGCAGCGCGTCGATGATGGTGACCGACCGGCCCGCTTGTGCAAGGGCCAGTGCGAGCGCGGGGCCGGTAAGTCCGCCGCCGACGATCAAGATATCGGTGTCATGTGCCATGGGCGTGAATATGGTCAGAGGCGGAGGGATGTCCATGCGCGGCACCGTCGCGCTGCGTAATTTTCGCGCCACGGTTTCGATTTTATCAGGCATCTTAGAAAGAAATAGGTGCAGTTTTGCCAATGTGCGATACTTTATTGCCCGAGGCAGGCCCCATGAGCATAAAAAACAGGGGCGCTAAAAATAGTTATAAACCTTGGAGTCCGTGATTATGGAAATGCCAGAGATACGTGCGCTTGGTGGGCAGAAGGCCGACGCGCCTGAGCCGAACCGGAAATTTGTCCGAAACCTTAAAAAAGAGTTGCGTCATCTGCGAAAAGAGTTGCGTCATCTGCGGGTTGGCGGCGACATGATGGATCTTTTTGGAGATCCGGTCCCGAAAGAGCTTTTGACGGAGTACAAGTCTGACGACCTCGACGGTCAGCTTGCCCGCAATATCCAGAAAAAATACAAAAGCCGCCCGGCCAACATCAAACGCTGTTGGAACCGTGTGCAGCTTTTCCTGCCCGAGTTGATGCACCAGGACGGCCCAAAGCAACGCGTGCTGGAAATGTCGACGGCACATGGCGGGATGCTCGAAGTACTGCGTCATTTCGGGCACGAGGTCGTTGGCAATGACTATGTGAATCTGGTCTCAGAGGACAAGGCAGGTCGTGCGCTTTACCGCGATCTGAATGACCCGGATTTTAACCGAGAGACCGATGACTACGGCCTGCCCGTGCCCAAAGCAGGTGAACAGCTCTATGATTGGCCGTATCGCAAGATCATCGAATCCATCAACATCCCGATGAACCTCTTTGATGCGGGCAAGACGCCCTATCCCATCCGCAGCAAGGATTTCGACGTGCTGATCTGCATGCAGGCGATCGAGCATTACTGCCATCCCAAGGATTGGATGAACGTGGTGGACGAATTCTGCCGCGTTACAAAAAAGTCTGTGGTCATCTTGCTTAACCCGATGCTCAAGAACATGGGCGGCGCGCCCCGCGACTATGCCGAGGCCTATCGCAAGGCCAAGCTGGATTTGCGCACCTACAGGCGCAATGGGTTTGTTTGTTCGTCCACGTATATGATGTGGGGGGAACCCGCGGGATTCAAGCTGACTGCCGAGTGATCGGTTGGCGGTCTTGCCTTGGCTCGTCGCTTCTGACTTGATGCGTGCGATATCTTCAAGATCAGGGGCGGCGGCATGAACGAGTGGCGGAACATGAGTGCGGGTGATCTGGGCCGCGGAATCGGGGCGGGCCGGATTGATCCTGTCGAGCTGACTGACGTGTTTCTCGCTGCCATTGACGCCCATCCCGCCCGCGATCGCATTTATTCCGCCGTCACACCGGACCGCGCCCGCGCCGAGGCGAGAGCAGCCAAGGCCCGCGCACAGGATGGTGTCAGGCGCGGTGTGCTGGACGGTGTGCCGATCAGCTGGAAAGACCTTTTCGACAGTGCAGGCACCGCGACCGAGGGGGGCACTCGCCTGCTTAAGGGGCGCGTGCCGAACTCCGATGCAGAGGTTCTGCAAAATGCCACCGCCGCTGGTCTGGTTTGCCTTGGTAAAACGCATATGAGCGAGCTGGCTTTTTCCGGGCTTGGCCTCAACCCAATGACCGCGACACCGCCGAATGTGAATGATGAAGGTGCTGTGCCGGGCGGCTCTTCGTCTGGTGCGGGTGCCAGTGTCGCCTTTGGTCTGGCGGCGAATGGCGTCGGCTCGGACACTGGCGGGTCGGTGCGTATTCCGGCGGCATGGAATGACCTTGTTGGCCTGAAAACCACCTCTGGGCGTTTGTCCAATCGCGGTGTTGTGCCGCTTGCTGAACGGTTCGACACGGTCGGCCCGCTGTCGCGCAATGTTGAGGATTGCGCGTTGATGCTGGCCGCACTCGAAGGCGGGCGCACGGCGGATCTTGCCGGGGCGACGCTCAAGGGAATGCGGCTTGCGGTGTTGACCACAACCGTTCTGGACGACCTCCGCGATGCGCCCAAAACCGCATTCGAGGCGGCCGTGGCGCGATTGCGCGAGGCGGGCGCGCAGATTGATGAAATCGGGTCGCCCGAGGTGGCAGAGGCGATGCCTATGTCACCCATTCTCTATACGGCAGAGGCCTATGGTACATGGGGGCACATGATAGATGCCGATCCCGACGCGATGTTTCCCCCGATCCGAGAGCGGTTTTGCTCTGGCAAAGACTTTACCGCCGCCGATTACGTTGCCACGTGGCGCAGGCTGGAGGAATTGCGCGCAGCGTGGAACGCGCGGGTCGCGGCCTATGATGCGGTTCTGATGCCGACTGCACCCAACGTGCCGCCCGCAGCAGATCGGCTGATGACCGATAACGACTATTACGTCACCGAAAATCTGCTGGCGCTGCGCAATACGCGGGTCGGTAACCTGATGGGGCTGTGCGGTGTGACCCTGCCCACGGCCACGCCAAGCTGTGGGATCCTGCTGTCGGGCAAGCCCTTTGGCGAAGAGGCGCTCTTGCGGGTGGCCAAGGCGGCCGAGGACGCGCTCTGCTGAACTGCCAAAATGCCACAATGTGGCTGTCAAGCGTATCCTTGCGCTGGACGTAAGCCCCCTCGTTCGGTAAGTTTTTATGGAACGGGACGCTAATGATCCCGAATTTTGAGGCAGTATCAGATGTTTCCCGAGCGGTTTTCGAACCTACCGGACTACGCTTTTCCGCGTCTGCGGAGCCTGTTGGACGCCCACGCGCCCGGCGGCGAAGTCCTGCATATGACCATCGGTGAGCCCAAGCACGATTTTCCGGCTTGGGTTGTCGATATCATTCAGGAAAAATCAGATGAATTTCGCCGTTATCCGGTGAATGAGGGGATTCCTGAATTGCGTGGCGCGTTCTGTGACTGGGCGCAACGGCGCTACGGCGTGACGCTTGACCCAGAGACACGGGTGATGCCGCTGAATGGCACACGCGAAGGGCTCTACAATGCCATGATGGCGCTTTGCCCTGAGCAAAAGAACGGCCAAACGCCGGTCGTGCTGCTGCCCAATCCGTTTTATCAGGTCTACATGGTGGCCGCGCTGAGCGTGGGGGCAGAGCCGGTTTTCCTGCCTGCGACCGCAGACACCGGGCATCTACCCGATTTTTCGGCCCTGTCCGAGGATGTGCTGAACCGGGTGACAGTCGCCTATCTGTGCTCTCCGTCAAATCCTCAGGGTGCTGTTGCGGACCGGGCGTATTGGCGTAACCTGATCGCGCTGGCGGAAAAATACGATTTTCAGATCTTTGCAGATGAATGTTATTCCGAGATCTACCGTGACACGCCGCCCCCCGGCGCATTGGAAATTGCCCAAGAGATGGGTGCCGATGCGGAACGCGTCGTCGCATTTCATAGCCTGTCGAAACGCTCCAACCTTGCAGGGTTGCGCAGCGGATTTGTGGCGGCCGGACCGCAGAGCATGGCGCGGATGCGCCAGTTGCGAAACTATGCGGGCACGCCACTGCCCATGCCGCTGCAACACGCGGCGGCCAAGGTGTGGGCAGACGAGGCGCATGTGGATGAGAGTCGCGGGCTCTATCAGGAAAAATACGCTGTGGCGGATGAGGTGTTCGTGGGCATCGACGCCTATGCCGCGCCGCGGGCCGGGTTCTTTTTGTGGCTTCCGGTGACGGATGGCGAGGACGCGGCACTGAAGCTTTGGCGCGAAACCGGCGTGCGGGTTCTGCCCGGCGCTTATCTGAGCCGCGAGGCCGGGGGAACGAACCCCGGCAAGGGATATATCCGGGTCGCTATGGTGGCCCCAAAAGAAGAGGTGGAGCGCGGCCTGATACAGCTGCGTGACTGCCTTTATTGAACAACAAGGACGAGGCAAACATGGCATATCAGACGCGCGGGCGGGACCCTCTCTTGGACAGTTCGATGGCCGAGGCGATCGAAAAGCGAGGCAAGGAACTTCTTGGGCTTGTGCTGTTAGGTGTGGGCGTTGTGGCCGCAATGATTATCGGGTCGTACCACCCCGATGATCCAAGCTGGATGTCTGCAACAGAAGAGCCGGTGCGCAACTGGCTGGGGCGCGCGGGCGCCTATGTCGCCGCACCGCTCTTTATGATTGTCGGTCGGGGTGCTTGGGGGCTGGCCATTGTGGCCGGCGTCTGGGGCCTGCGCTTTGCCATTCACCGGGGTGAGGGCCGCGCCATTGAGCGGCTTGTCTTTGCGCCGATCTGGATCGTGGTGCTTGCGCTTTACGCGTCATCCCTGCCGCCGGGGGCCGAATGGGCCGCAAGCCATAGCTATGGGCTTGGCGGGCATTTTGGAGATACCGTTCTGGGTATGGTGCTTGGCCTTTTGCCATTCGGGGCAAGCTTTGGCCTGAAGTTCCTTTCGGTTCTGCTGGGCATTGCCATGCTCGTGGTTGGTGCCTTCGTTCTTGGCTTTACCCGGCCTGAATTACACCGGATCGCGCGTTTTCTGATCGTCGGCGTGATCGTGTCCTATGCCGGTCTGATGACTGTTCTGGGCCGGAGCGCGTCCGGCGCAGCCCTTGCGGCAAAATCCATGCAGGGCAAGGCCTCCGAAGTCCGCGCACGCCGGGCCGAGGCCCGTGCCGAGGCTGAGGAATTTGCCCGCGCCGAGGCGATCGTACCCGAACCGGCTGTTGTGCGCCGCGCGCCGGTCATGGCCGGCTATGACGACACTGCCTATGCAGCCGCCGCCGAGCCGGTAGAAAAGTCTGGTGGCATCCTTGGTCGGATGCCGTCCCTCAAGCGGCGTACAGACCCGCCGCTGGAGCCTGAATTGATCGAAAACGCGGACGCGCCTGACGTGGATCAGCCTACGGATGACCGTGTCAGCGCCCGGATCCATGATGTTATTCGCAGCCGGGTCCGCAAGACCCCTGTGTTGCATGTCGATACGTTTGCCCCACTGACCAAGGGGCGTGGCCGTCGGCCTGATCCCCTGATCCTCGAAACCGGACCGAAATCGGGTCTGCCCGCCGAGCCGCCGCTGACGGCAGCCCATGCCGCAGCGCCCATGCCTGCGCCGCAGGCCTTTGAGATGGATGCCTATCAAGACGAGGTCTTCGAGGAGGAGCCGCTCGACAAGGCCGATGCTCCGGTTTGGCAGCCCACGCAGCCGATGCAACAGGCACAGATTGCCCCGCGCGCCACACCCGCAGAGCCGCAGCGCGCCGTTGTGCAGCACCCGCCCAAGCGCGCGCCGCAGCCGTCTGCTCGTGCACAGGCAGAGGCGCAGCCGGCCCTGCAATTCGAAGAGCAGGGCCAGACCGAATATGACCTTCCGCCGCTTAATCTTTTGTCCAATCCCGGCAACATCACCCGCCACCATCTGAGTGATGAGGCGCTGGAAGAAAACGCCCGGATGCTGGAAAATGTGCTGGATGATTATGGCGTAAAGGGCGAGATCGTCAGCGTGCGCCCCGGCCCTGTGGTCACCATGTATGAACTGGAGCCTGCACCGGGCCTCAAGGCGAGCCGTGTCATCGGTCTGGCCGATGACATCGCCCGGTCGATGAGCGCGCTTGCCGCGCGTGTCAGTACCGTGCCGGGCCGGTCCGTGATCGGTATCGAGCTGCCCAATGACAACCGCGAGATGGTCGTCCTGCGCGAATTGTTGGCGACGCGCGATTTCGGCGACGGCAATCAAAAGCTGCCGCTGGCGCTGGGCAAGGATATCGGCGGCGATCCGGTCGTACAGAACCTTGCCAAGATGCCCCACCTGTTGATCGCGGGTACGACCGGTTCGGGTAAGTCTGTTGCGATCAATACGATGATCCTCAGCCTTTTGTACAAGCTGACGCCGGATGAATGCCGGTTGATCATGATCGATCCGAAAATGCTGGAACTCAGCGTTTATGACGGCATTCCGCATCTTCTGTCGCCCGTGGTGACGGACCCGAAAAAGGCTGTCGTGGCTCTCAAATGGGTCGTGGCAGAGATGGAAGACCGCTATCGAAAAATGTCCAAGATGGGTGTGCGCAACATCGACGGCTATAACGGCCGGGTGGCGGATGCGCTGTCCAAGGGCGAACTCTTCAGCCGCACGGTGCAGACCGGATTTGACGACGAGACCGGCGAGCCGGTCTTCGAGACCGAGGAATTCGCACCCGAAAAGATGCCCTATATCGTCGTCATCGTCGACGAGATGGCCGACCTGATGATGGTCGCGGGCAAAGAGATCGAGGCCTGCATCCAGCGCCTTGCGCAAATGGCGCGTGCGTCGGGTATTCACCTTATCATGGCCACGCAGCGCCCCTCGGTCGATGTCATCACCGGTACGATCAAGGCCAACTTTCCCACGCGGATCAGTTTTCAGGTGACGTCCAAGATCGACAGCCGCACCATCCTTGGCGAAATGGGCGCCGAGCAGCTATTGGGCATGGGCGACATGCTTTACATGGCTGGCGGCGGCAAGATCACACGCTGTCACGCGCCTTTCGTCTCGGACGAAGAGGTCGAAGAGGTGGTCAACCATCTCAAGGCGTATGGACCGCCAACCTATGTCGGCGGCGTGCAGGAAGGCCCCGAAGACGACAAGGCCGACAAGATTGATGCTGTTCTGGGCCTGTCCACCGGTGGCAATACCGATGGTGAGGACGCGCTTTACGATCAGGCCGTCCAGATCGCGATCACAGATCGCAAATGTTCGACCTCTTACATTCAGCGCAAGCTGGCCATCGGCTATAACAAGGCGGCGCGTCTGGTCGAACAGATGGAAGATGAGGGCGTCGTCAGTTCGGCCAACCATGTCGGCAAGCGTGAGATCCTCGTCCCCGAGCCGTAACGCGACAAGCCTTGCAACCGGCTGACGCCCCGGCGCGTTACCTGCCCTAAGAAAGGGCAGGGTGGAATGACGCAAAACAGCGGCGCCGTAGATCTTGTGCAAGAGCTGTCGCAGCTCGCACATGACGGCAAAGATCTGACACTGGGGCAGCTGACGGATGCGTTCGGCGCGCGCGGCTTTGGCCCGCTGATCTTTCTGCCCGCAATGATTGAGGTGACGCCGCTTGGTGGCGTGCCCGGACTGCCCAGCTTTATCGCGTTTTTCATCGTGCTGATCGCCGTGCAGATCCTTACGGGACGGTCCGGGTTTTGGCTTCCGGATATGATACGACGACGCCAGATCGACGAAGAGAGCGCACAAAAAGCGGTCTGTGCCATGCGACCTGTCGCAGAACGCATGGATTGCCTGTTCGGCACCCGTCTCCGGGCGCTCACGGTTGGCCCGATCCGGCAATTGGCTGCGGTGGTCGTGATTGCGCTCTGCCTCACGGTTCCGGCGCTGGAACTCATTCCGTTTGCCAGTTCGGTGCCGATGCTTGCCATTGCCGTGATCGGGTTTGCGCTGATGGTCGAAGACGGCGTTTTGATGCTGGTTGGTTTGGGAATGGCCGTTGCGGCCTTGATCGTTGCACCACTCATGCTGATATGATGCCTAAAATGGCGCTTGTTATCGCATGACACGGCGCTGTGGCGTAGGTTTGCCCAAAGAGTGCAAAGGACGGAACACCACATGAATAAACTTGCAACCGGTCTGGCCGCGGGGCTGATGGTTCTGGGCGCGGCATTGCCGGCGGCGGCTGAGAAAATCTCTCTTGGAGAGATTTCCAGCTTTCTCAACAGCTTTCGGACCGCATCGGGCGAATTCACCCAGATCAACGATGACGGGACCATCAGCACAGGCAGGATATTCATCAAGCGTCCTGGACGGGTCCGGTTTGAGTATGATCCGCCCGAGAGCACGCTGGTCTTGGCCGATGGTGACACGGTCGGCGTAATCGACCCCAAGTCGAACACCGGCCCAGAGGGCTATCCGCTTCACCGGACGCCGCTCAAGATCATTTTGGCGAATAATGTGGATCTGACCCGTGCGCGTATGGTGACCGGCCATGCCAGCGACGGCAAAACGACCACGGTGCGCGCACAGGATCCAGAGCATCCCGAATACGGAAATATCGAATTGGTCTTCACTGGCGGTCCTGTTGAACTGCGCCAGTGGGTCATCAACGATAGCGGTGGTAGCCGCACAACAGTGGTTCTTGGCGAGCTGACCAAGGGTGTCAGGCTCGACAATGACCAATTCGAGATACCCGGCGCACGAGCTGACAGGCAGGACCGCTAAAGACCACAGACGGGTGGGGCGGTCAGAAAAGACCGCGCCGCCCGCCACAGCGCATCAGCTGCGCCTTGTAGGTCTCTGCGCGCGCGCCGACCTCTCCGGCGACACGAAGAAGCCAGGGTTTCGCGTTGTAGCTTTGACGGCTAAAGCCCGTGCGCCCCTCATGATAGGCGAGGTATTGATTGCGCGCGTCGTGCAAGGAAAGCCCCAAGCGCTGGTTCGACTGCGACATATACCATCCCATGAAATCGGCGGCGTCGTAGATGTCGTTGCGCCGCGCGGTAAAGCGATTCATGTCCTGTTTGTACTCGTCCCATGTGCCATCGAGCGCTTGGCTATAGCCATAGGCCGAACTTTGGCGCCCCATCGGGATCACACCCAGTGTCCAGCGGAATGGCGTGCGTGCCTCTCCGTCGAACTTGCTTTCCTGATAGATGGTGGCCATCTGCACATGCACAGGCACGCCCCAGCGGCGTTCCGCCGTCCGGAACGCTCGGAGGTATTCGGGTTTTTGCGCCACGATCACGCAGGCATCATCTAGGTTGCGCGGCGGTGGCCCGCTGGAGCGGCTACCACAGGCGGCCACAACCAGACCGGCCATAAGGATCACAAGGGCGCGAAGGGTTCTGCTCATCAGCCTCTCGCTTCGTTTGTTTGTTTTTTCCGACATTAGCGCAAAGACAGCTTTGGGGGAATGACAGAATTTCACGTCTGCGCGATGCGCATTGTTGGATGAGTGCTCACAGACTGTTTCTGCCCAAAACGACGGCAGTTGTTGGACAAACGGGTGTTGATCACGTTAGTCTCGGACGGTAGGGGCTATTGCTATGATTAAGACACGTGCGAAATATCATCTCGGACAGGTTGTCCGCCACCGGAAGCATCCGTTCCGTGGCGTGATTTTCGATGTCGATCCGGAATTCTCGAACACAGAGGAATGGTACGATGCCATTCCCGAGGATAGCAGGCCCGTCAAAGAACAGCCGTTCTATCATCTGCTGGCAGAAAACGACCAGTCCTATTACGTCGCCTATGTCAGCGAGCAGAACCTGATCGCGGATTATTCGGGCGAGCCGGTGGACCACCCCGATATCCCGGACCTTTTTGGCCCGTTCGAGGATGGTCACTACCCGCTGCATTTCCAACTGAACTGATCGCGCAGCTGATGTGCCCGCGCGCCGACTCAATAGCCGAGCGCGCAGCCATCCTTACGCGGGTCTGACCCGCCTTCGAGAACGCCGTCTGGCAGGATCTTGATGGCCTGCGCGCCGCCGATTGCGCCGTCCGGGACGACCACGTTGTGGCCCTTGTCCGAAAGCTCTGCGCGCACGGCGTCGGAATACCCCCGCTCGACCCGCATTTCACCCTCAAAAGCAAAGCTACGGGGCGCGTCGATCGCCTCTTGGGGGCTCATGCCGAAATCGCATTGATTGGTGACAAACCGCGCATGACCACAGGCCTGATATGCCCCGCCCATGACACCGAACGGCATCGTGATCTTGCCGTTCTCACGCAGCATGCCGGGAATGATCGTGTGCATGGGCCGCTTTCCGCCTGCCAACTCGTTCGGGTGACCTGCCTCTAGGGTAAAGCCCGCACCACGGTTTTGCATGAGGATACCAAATTTTTCGGACGCGATGCCGGACCCAAACCCGTGGAAGATCGAATAGATCAGTGAAACCGCCATGCGGTCACGATCCACGACGG
The DNA here is from genome assembly GCA_965656855.1 of Roseovarius sp. Lineage (GTDB taxonomy): Bacteria > Pseudomonadota > Alphaproteobacteria > Rhodobacterales > Rhodobacteraceae > Roseovarius. The sequence continues at coordinate 19,915 of CBFHML010000105.1, read as the reverse complement.
TGATATAGATCGTGTCTCGATGCACCGCCTCGGTCAGGGGGGCGGCGGCCGGCATGGCCTTGGCCGGATCTATGAGCGCGGCCAGTTTCGCCGCCGTTTCCGGCGCAAGCAGGTAGTCCAGCTTCGACATGTGATCGGGATCGGCGATAAAGCGGTTGCGGGCGTCATAGGCAAGTTTGGTTGCCTCGGCCTCTATGTGCAGGCGCTGTGCGCCCAGCGGATCCATCGACGCGATATCGAAATGCGACAAGATGTTGAGCAGCAGAATTGCGACAGCGCCCTGCCCATTGGGCGGATGCTCGACCAGTTCGATCCCATTGTAGAGCCCGCTGACCGGATCGGTCGGCGTGGCCGCGGCTGCGGCGAAATCCTCTGCAGTGTGCAATCCGCCCAGATCTGTCAGGCAGGCCAGCATATCGTCGGCGACCTCGCCGGTGTAAAACGCATCACGACCATGTTTTGCGATGCGGCGCAGCACCTCGGCCTGCCCCGGCGCACGAAAAATGTCACCGGTTCGCAGTGGGCGGCCCGCGTTGCTGTAATGCGTCAGCCCATGGCCTTGCAGGCATGCGGCGGCCTCGGGCCAGTCCTTTGCCACTCGGGGGGCGACCGGCACGCCAGCATCGGCGTAGTGGATCGCAGGCGCAAGAAGCGCATCAAGCCCCAGCTTTCCTTCGGTTTGCGACAAGTGGCAAAACGCGTCGATGGCGCAGGGGATGGTGACGGCATGGGGGCTGTTCAGGGGAACGGCGCTCAGACCGTTGTCGCGCAGGGCGGTGGCGGTCGCAGCGGCGGGCGCGCGGCCCGAACCGTTGAGCGCCTCGACCTTGTCGCTGCCGGGCTTGTTGTACAGAACAAAGCAATCCCCGCCGATTCCGGTCATTTGCGGCTCGCAGATGCCAAGCAGCACGGCGCCCGCAATTGCGGCATCCATGGCGTTGCCGCCACGTGACAGAATGTCGATTGCGGCCTTGGCGGCTAGCGGATGTGAGGTCGCACACATGCCGTTCGTTGCAAATGTGGCTGAGCGGCCGGGAAAGTGAAAGTCGCGCATAGGGCCCTCGATTTGGCTGATTTGTCGGGACCTTAGGGTGCCACGTCGGGAAAGCCAACCGTTGGGAAAATTATGCGCATCTGCATGATGGGGGGATAAAACCTCGACGCCGCGCACTGGGTGGGGGCTGTTAAACGCGGCGCCGAGGGAAGCCATATGCAGCTACAAGAACCGGTATGACGTGACATTCAGGCGAGAATTCGCGCCCATTGCGGCGAATCTAGGGCTTTTGCCCTTCGCCGTCGGTTTCATACAGGCGAAACTGCAGCCAGAGCAGGTTCTCCTCGTCGATCCTTTGATAAAGCACCTGTTCGGTAAGATCCCGAATCAGAAACCAGCCAAAGCCGCCTTCTGGCAGGGCATTGCGCGGTGCGGACGGGTCGGGCCGTGGTCCGGTCGGCACGCGTTCGCCCGGCAAAGCCTGTCCATGATCGCGGATGCAAACACACAGCCGATCCCGGCCCAGCGTTGCCGTGATATGGATGTCTTGCCGCGTACTGCCGCGATAGGCGTGTTCCACGATGTTGTTGAGCGCCTCTGCCGTCGCGATTTCTACATTCGACAAGCAGGCATCGGGCAAGCCCTGAACCGACAGCTGCGCCCGCAACGCAACAAGGGTGCGGCGCACTGACATGGGCGTGCCCGCACAGCGCAACGCGAGCCCCGGATCGTTACGACCCATGCGTGGGGGGCGCATGGCCTGCGCCCTAGCCAGCGGCACGAATGGGCAGAGCCTTGGCAACAGAATCGTGGATGACAAAGATCGAGTCCATCCGCGTGAGGCGAAAGACCTTGTTCACATCGGGTGTCAGCCCGGCAAGATCGAGCCTGCGGGCCTCGCCAAGATGTTTCATGACCGCGACGATGGCGCCCAGCCCGCTTGAATCGACGAATTTCACCTCCGACAGATCCAGCACGATATGCGCGCCTCCTGTATCCGTCGCATCGCGCATGGCATCCTTGAACCGGATCGCCGAGGCAGCGTCGATCCGCGGAGCCTTTACCGTGACGATTTGCATGCGGCCTTTCGTACTGCTGTCGAGTTCCATGGTTCCTCCATCCAAAACCGTTTCACGCAAAGGCTAGACCTCATTCCTTACCATTCGGTATGCAGGGACAGGGAAAAGAGAGAGGACCTGAGATGAAGACTGTTCTGATCGCGGGGGCCGCACGCACGCCCATGGGCGGCTTTCAGGGTGATTTCGATGGGATCTCAGCCTCAGAGCTGGGGGGCACGGCAATCCGTGCGGCGCTGGCGGATGCCGGTACAGACACCGCCCAAGAGGTGCTTATGGGGTGCGTTCTGCCAGCAGGGCAAGGACAGGCGCCCGCACGTCAGGCCGGGTTCGCCGCGGGTCTGGGCCAAGATGTGCCCGCAACCACGCTCAACAAGATGTGCGGGTCGGGCATGAAGGCGGCAATGATCGGGTTCGATCAGATCGCACTCGGACAGTCGGATACCGTCATCGCAGGTGGCATGGAGAGCATGTCGATGGCGCCCTATCTCTTGCCGAAAATGCGGGGCGGTGCGCGTCTGGGACATGGGCAGGCGATTGACCACATGTTCCTCGACGGACTTGAGGATGCCTATGACAAGGGACGCCTGATGGGCACCTTCGCCGAGGATTGCGCAGAGACCTATCAGTTCACGCGTGAGGCGCAGGATGCGTATGCCATCGGCTCGCTCGAAGGGGCGCTTGCGGCACAGGCAAGCGGCGCCTTTGTCCGCGAAATCGCCCCCGTCACGATCCGTACCCGCAAGGGCGAGGTCACGATCAGTGAGGATGAACAGCCCGCCAAGGCGCGTCCCGACAAGATCCCGATGCTGAAACCCGCCTTTCGCGAGAACGGCACGGTGACGCCCGCCAATTCCAGCTCTATCAGCGATGGGGCGGCGGCACTCTTGTTGGTCTCAAACGAGGCGGCAGAGGCGGGCGGTCTGAACATCCGCGCGCGCATCGCAGGCCACGCCAGTCACGCGCAGGCGCCGGGTCTGTTTACCACCGCACCCGTTCCGGCGGCGCGCAAGCTGCTGGACAAGCTGGGTTGGGCCATAAGCGACGTGGACCTGTGGGAGGTGAACGAGGCCTTTGCCGTGGTCCCCATGGCGTTCATGCATGAGATGGGGCTGCCGCGTGAAAAGGTGAATGTGAACGGCGGCGCTTGTGCGCTGGGCCATCCCATCGGGGCGTCTGGCGCGCGGATCATGGTCACGCTCTTGAACGCGCTGGAACATCGCGGGCTCAAGCGGGGCATCGCCGCGATCTGCATCGGCGGCGGCGAGGGCACGGCGATAGCCATTGAACGTCTTTGAGGCGATCTAGGCCGCATCCAGATCGCGCCGCATCGTGGCCATGCCACCGCGGCGTGATAGCTCTTCATACCCTGACTTTTGGTACAGGTTCAGCGCGGGCTCGTTGTCCAGCTCGACCTTGAGCGTGATGCTCAGCGCGCCCAGATCCCGCGCTGCGTTTTCGGCCAGCCGGGCGAGTTCTTCGCCGCTGCCGCCGCGCATACGCTCCTCTACAAAGACATAAGTGAGGTGACGCACCTCTGGTCCGACCCCGACGCGCAGCGCGAAAAAGCCGACGTCCTGCCCGGTTTCGTCACGCAGGTAAAAGGATTCGTCATCCATCTCGTTCAGCCATTTCGTCTGCCATTCACCGGGATCGAACGGGTGACTGGCTTGTGGGTTCACCAAGGTAAGATCGGCCTCATGTTCCAAGAGGCGGGCAAGCGGGGCGAGATCTTTTGACTGGTTGCGGTGCAGCGTAAAGCGGGGCATGGCTGTTCCTTTCCTGACAGTGTGACGATTTCGCGGCGCGCCCTTGCCATGGGGCCAAGGCGGGATGCAACCCTCTGGCCTGTGCCGCCGACCCGTGGCATATCGCGCCCATGCGCATTGATTATCTTGAGACAGCCCGGATCATCGCCTCTCTTACAGAGGGGGAAACCGACGAGGTGGCCCTTATGGCTACAGTCGTTTGCGAGTTGCATCATGCCGATGCGCGGTTCGACTGGACCGGGTTTTACCGGGTGGTGGCGCCGGAACTTCTGAAAATCGGCCCCTATCAGGGCGGCCATGGCTGTCTTGTAATCCCGTTTGCGCGTGGCGTTTGTGGTGCGGCAGCGCGCACCGGCGAGGTGCAGTTGGTGGCGGATGTAGAGGCGTTTCCGGGTCACATCGCCTGTGCTAGTTCCACCCGGTCCGAGATCGTGCTGCCCGTGCGAAACGCGCGAGGTGAGATCATTGCGGTCCTAGATATCGACAGTGATCAGCCGGCGGCGTTCGATAACGCGGATGCCGAAGCGCTGTCGCGGATTTTGCAGGACGTATTCGGACATATTTGAGCCGCCTGAAAGGCCAGACCGCCAGCCTCGCGGCACTGCGGCGTGAAATTATCGTTGCTTTTTTCACGAAACGACCGCAGCGTGAAATTTGAGTGCGGATTTTCATGAGTCGCGGAACACGATGCAGCAGACAGCCTTTACCACTGCCGGATCGCTTGGTGCGGATCTGCGGGCCCTGCGCAAGACACGCGGCCTGACGCTCAGCGATCTGGCAACGACGCTTGGGCGTTCTGTCGGGTGGCTCAGTCAGGTAGAGCGCGACATGTCAGAGCCGTCGATCACGGACCTGCGCCATATCGCGGCGGCGCTGGATGTGTCTGTATCGCTGTTGTTCGGCCAATCCCACGGACCTGCGGGCGAGGCGGGCCGCGTGGTGCGCCGGGCGGCGCGGCGGCGCATCGGCTCTGGCGAGGCTGGATTGATCGAAGAGCTGCTGTCGCCTGACCTGACCGATGATTTCGAGATGGTGCATTCCACCTTTGCCCCGCAAAGCCGTATCGGAGAGGTCGTCACGCGCCCCACGCAAGAGGTTGGGTATCTCATTTCCGGCAAGCTGGATCTGGTGATCGGCGGGCAGACCTACACGCTCAATCCCGGTGACAGCTTTCGCATTCGGGGCGAACCTTTTGAGTGGATCAACCCCTATGACAGCCCTGCGACCGCGATCTGGGTGATCGCGCCGCCGGTCTATTGAGGTGGCCATGAGTTTTGAGGGATGGGTGGTCTTTGCGCTGTTCTGGGTCGTCTTTGTCACCACGCCGGGCCCCAATGCCGTCAACTGCATCACCAACGGTATGACACATGGCTTTAGCCGCAGCCTGTGGGGGGTTGTCGCGATCCTGACGCAGGCGATGCTATTTCTGATGCTGTCCGCTGCCGGGGTGACGGCGCTTATCGCCACCTCGCCTGTGGCATTTCAGGTGGCCAAATTCATCGGCGCGGGATTTTTGATATGGCTGGGCATACGTGGCTGGATCATGGCGCGGCGGCAGGTGGATCTGACCCCGCCTGACGGCAAAAGCCTGTATTGGCGCGCCTTTGCCATCGCCACGATCAACCCCAAAAGCGTTGCGGGCTACCTCGCCGCGTTCAGCCAGTTCGTGCAGCCCGATGTCCCGATCTGGAGCCAAATGGGCATTATCGTGCCCACTGCCCTGACCATCACCGCGCTAAGCTATACCGGCTACACCGCTCTTGGTGCAGGGCTGGGGCGTGCGGCGCTGGGCGCGGTGTTCAATATCTGGCTGCGACGCGGGCTTTCGGCCTGTTTCATTATATACGGGGTCGCTCTGGGCAGCGCCTCCGTTCCGCAAAGGGTCTGACCATGCATCAAGGATCTTGCCTGTGCGGTGCTGTCAGTTTTCGCAACGATGCGCCGCTTGGCGCGCCGATCGCCTGCCATTGCATCCAGTGCCGCAAGCAGTCTGGCCACCATTTCGCGGCCCTGCCAGCATCTTGGTCGGCGTTGTCCTTTGACGGGGATGACAGCCTGACGTGGTATCGTGCCAGCGCAAATGCCGCGCGCGGGTTTTGCAGCCTTTGCGGTTCGACGCTCTTTTGGCGTGGCGATGCGTCTCAGACGGTGATGATTGCGATGGGCGCTCTTGAGACCACAAGCGACATGACCCTGTCGGCGCATTACTGGGTCAGCTTCAAAGGCGATTACTACGACATTGCCGATGATCTGCCACAATACCCGGAGGGTGCAGCATGAACAGCGGACAGTGCCTGTGTGGCGACGTGACATTTACCGTGAACGCAAAGCCGAAAGGCATGTTTGCCTGCCATTGCAGTCAGTGCCGCAAACAGTCGGGGCATGTCTGGTCCTCTGCCTATGTCGCGCGCGAGGCGCTGACGATCAAAGGCCCGGTGACATGGTTCGCCGCCACGCCGCAGGCCAAACGCGGTTTTTGCGCGCGCTGCGGGTCGTTTCTTTTCTGGGCCATGCATGACGAGCAGACAATGAGCTTTGCGCTGGGCGCGCTGGATGGGCCAACGGGGCTGATGCTGGAGAAGCATATCTTTGTCGGGTCCAAGGGTGATTACTACGACATCGCGGACGGGTTGCCGCAAAAAGACGAGTGAGAGGGGAGGGAAAGATGGCGGAATTTCCAACAACGGCGCGGGTCGTGATCATCGGGGGCGGGGCTGTGGGCGCCTCGTGCCTTTACCACCTCGCCAAAGCGGGCTGGAGCGATTGCGTCCTGCTCGAAAAGAACGAGCTGACAGCGGGCAGCACATGGCATGCCGCAGGCAACGTGCCCACCTTCTCGACCAGTTGGGCGGTGATGAACATGCAGCGGTATTCGACCGAGCTATATGCCCGGCTGGGAGACGAGGTCGATTACCCGATGAACTACCATCAGACCGGCTCCATCCGGTTGGCGCATTCCAATGAACGAATGCAGGAGTTTGAGCGCGCCCGCGGCATGGGCCGCCATCAGGGGATGGATCTGGAGATCCTCAGCGTGGATGAGATCAAGGCCCGCTATCCCTTTATCGAGACACATGATCTGGCCGGAGCGCTGTATGATCCGAACGACGGCGATATCGACCCGTCTCAGCTGACACAGGCGCTGGCCAAAGGCGCGCGTGATCTGGGGGCGAAAATCCTGCGCTTTTGCCCTGCCACCGGCATCGACCGGGAGGGCGATGACTGGATCGTCAAGACCGACAAGGGTGAGATCCGCTGTGAGATCGTGGTGAACGCGGCTGGCTATTATGCGCAGCGCGTGGGCGAGTGGTTCAAGCCCTTTGGCGGGCGCACTGTGCCGATGATGGTGATGGCGCATCAGTACCTGCTGTCCGAAGAGATCCCCGAAATCGAAGCATGGTCCAAGGACGCCGGGCACAAACTGCCGCTGCTCCGCGATGTGGATGTGTCCTATTACCTGCGGCAGGAAAAGCATGGCTTCAACCTTGGCCCTTATGAGCCGCGCTGCCGGGCGCATTGGGTGGACCCAAGCGATCCGATGCCCGACGATTTCAGTTTTCAGCTCTGGCAAGAGGATATCGACCGGATCGAAGAGATCGTGACCGACGCGATGGAGCGCGTGCCGCTTTTGGGCACGTCCGGCATCAACAAGATCATCAACGGCCCGATCCCCTATGCCCCCGATGGCCTGCCGCTGCTTGGGCCTATGCCGGGCGTGAAAAATGCGTTCGAGGCCTGCGTCTTTACCTTTGGGATCGCGCAGGGCGGCGGTGCGGGCAAGGTGCTGGCAGAGTACATCACCCAAGGTGCGCCCGAATGGGATATGTGGGCAACTGATCCACGCCGCTTTACCGATTACACCGACAATGACTATTGCATCGCCAAGGGTATGGAGGTCTACGGCCATGAATATGGCATGCATTTCCCGTGGCACGAATGGCCTGCTGGCCGAGACAAAAAGCTGTCGCCCGTGCATGACCGCGTCACGGCACTTGGCGGTGTGATGGGGGCCTATAATGGCTGGGAACGGGCCAATTGGTTCGCCCATCCCGGTGATGATACCTCCGAGGCGGCAACCCAGACTTGGAATCGCGCCGGACCATGGGAACAGCGCATCCGCGAGGAATGCGAGGCGGTGCGCGACGCTTGCGGCGTGCTCGACCTGCCCGGCTTTACCCGCTTGCGGGTGTCGGGGTCGGGCACGGATGACTGGCTGCGCGGGTTCGTGACAGGCGGTTTGCCCAAGGTGGGCCGGATGAACCTTGTCTATGTTTCCGATGCGCGGGGCCGCGTGCTGACCGAGCTTTCCTGCATCCGCTTGGCCGAGAACGATATGGTGCTCATCACAGCCGCCACCGCGCAATGGCATGATGGCGAACTGGTGCGCAATTCGGTGCCCGACGGCGTCACCGTGCAAGAGATGACAACCGAGCGCGATGCGCTCTTGCTGGCAGGGCCCATGTCACGCGACGTGCTGTCGGGCCTGACCGATGCCGACCTGTCCGCACCTTGGCTGTCGCATCAGCACGCCACGGTCGCAGGACAAGAGGCGTTTCTGATCCGCGTCAGCTTTACCGGGGAACTTGGTTGGGAAATCCATGCCGAGAACGCCGCGATGCCCTCAATTTATGAGGCGGTGCTGGCAGCCGGGGCGAAACCCTTTGGCATGTATGCGCTCAATTCCCTGCGCATCGAAAAGGGTTATCGCGCGTGGAAAGGCGATCTTTCGACCGATTATTCGATGCTTGAGGCTGGGCTGGAGCGGTTCGTCAAATTTGACAAGCCGCAGGACTTTGCGGGCAAGGCCGCCCTTTTGGCGGAAAAGCAGCGGGGTCGCGCCAAGGCATTCGTGCCGCTGATCGTCGAGGCGCGCGCGGCGGACGCGCCCTATATGTCGACGATCTGGCATGATGGCCAGATTGTGGGAGAGACTACATCAGGCGCTTGGGGCTACCGCGTGGGGGCCTCCGTCGCTCTTGGCATGGTGCGCGCCGATCTGGCAGGGCCGGGCACAGAGCTAGAGGTCGAGATATATGGAGAGCGCTGCCGCGCCACGGTGCAGGCCGACGCGGCGCTGTGGGATGCAGGCAATGAAAGGCTGCGCGCATGAGCATGAACCGATCGCGCGTCTCAGCCGTTGTGAGCGAAACAACGATACATGACTTCAAAGAAAGGACCCTATGACAGGGATCACACTTCTCGACGGCTCCATCGGGCAGGAACTGGTGCGCCGCGCCGGGGACAGGCCCACGCCGCTTTGGTCGACGCAGGCCATGATCGACCATCCCGAACTGCCAACGGCGGTGCATCTGGATTATTTCGCTGCGGGCGCGACCGTCGCCTCGACGAATACCTATGCGGCGCTGCCCGACAGACTGGCATTGGCGGCACTCGAAGACCGCTTCGAAGAGCTTGTCGATATCGCGGTCACGGCGGCCCGCCGCGCCCGTGCGGCGCATAGCGCGGGCCGGATCGCAGGGGTGCTCGGGCCGCTCAAAGGCTCCTACCGGCCTGATCTGTGCCCCCCGGCGGCAGAGGCGGCAGAGCATTATGCACCGCTTGTCGACAGGCTGGCGCCACAGGTGGATCTGCTGTTGGCGGAAACCATGTGCTCGGTCGATCAGGCGGATGGCGTTTTGCGCGCCAGCCTCGGCCATGGCCTGCCCGTCTGGCTCGCGCTGTCGGTCAAGGATGAGGACGGCACGCGCCTGCGCTCGGGCGAGCCTGTCGCGGATCTGGCAGATCTTTTGGCCGAGCGCCGCCCCGATGCCGTGCTAGTCAATTGCACACGGCCCGAGGCCGTCGCGCCCGCGCTGGATATCCTGCGTGATTTCGGCCTGCCTTTCGGCGCCTACGCAAATGGCTTCACCCGGATCGATGCTGGCTTTCTCGCGGTCACGTCCACCGTCGATGCGCTCACCGCGCGCAAGGATATCGGCCCCGAACGCTACGCCGAAATCGCGATGGGCTGGGTCGCGCAGGGGGCCACCATCGTCGGTGGCTGCTGCGAGATCGGCCCCGCCCATATCGCCGAACTGGCCCGCCGACTGCGCGAGGCAGGACACGAAATCGTATGACCCGCCAATCTTCATCTGGCCCTAAATACCTCTGGGAGCGCGAGGGGCAGAGCCCCTCGCCCCGCTCGGATCGCGTCAGCGATCCGAGCCTTCGCCAACCCAATCAAAGGTCCGTGACATGACCCAACTTCCCCCCAAAGCCCGTGTCGTCATCATCGGCGGCGGCGTCATCGGCTGCTCAGTGGCATATCACCTCACGAAACTTGGCTGGCGCGACGTGGTCCTGCTGGAACGCAAGCGTCTGACCTCTGGCACGACATGGCATGCGGCCGGGCTGATCGCGCAGTTGCGGGCGACGGCCAATATGACCAAGCTCGCCAAGTACAGCCAAGAGCTTTACGGTAATCTGGAGGCTGAGACAGGTGTCGCGACAGGCTTCAAGCGGGTCGGGTCGATCACGGTCGCCCTGACACAGGAACGGCGGGAAGAGATCTATCGACAGGCCGCGATGGCCCGCGCCTTTGGCGTCTCGGTAGACGAGATCAGCGCCGCCGAGGTCGTTGAAAAATACCCCCATCTCAACACTGATGGCATCACCGGCGCGGTCTATCTGGACAAGGACGGGCAGGGCGATCCGACGGGGATCACGCTTGCACTGGCCAAGGGCGCGCGGCAGCGCGGCGCGGTGATCCGTGAGGGCATCCGCGTCACCGGGCTGTCCCGGACTGGCCGTTGCGTCTCCGGGGTGGACTGGACATCCGAGGCCGGTGAGACGGGCCATATCGAGGCAGATATGGTGGTCAACTGTGCAGGCATGTGGGGCCGCGAGGTTGGCCGCATGGCGGGTGTGAACGTGCCGTTGCAGGCCTGTGAGCATTTCTACATCGTCTCCGAACCCATCGAGGGGCTCAGCGCCTTGCCGGTCCTGCGGGTGCCGGATGAATGCGCTTACTACAAAGAGGACGCAGGCAAGATGATGCTGGGCGCGTTCGAGCCGAAATCGAAACCATGGGGCATGCAGGGCATCCCCGAGGCATTCGAGTTCGATCAGCTGCCCGAGGATTTCGACCATTTCGAGCCGATCCTTGAACTGGCCGTCAACCGCATGCCGATGCTGGCAGATGCTGGCATTCACACGTTTTTCAACGGCCCTGAAAGCTTTACGCCCGATGATGCCTATCACCTTGGTCTTGCGCCTGAGATGGATAATGTCTGGGTCGCGGCCGGGTTCAATTCCATTGGCATCCAGTCTGCGGGCGGTGCTGGCATGGCGCTGGCGCAATGGATGGAGGACGGCGCGAAACCGTTTGATCTGGGCGATGTGGACATCGCGCGCATGCAGCCGTTTCAGGGGAATAGGCGCTATCTGGTGGACCGCGCGAGCGAGACGCTTGGCCTGCTTTACGCCGATCATTTCCCCTATCGGCAAAAAGAAACGGCGCGCGGCGTGCGACGCTCGCCGCTGCATCATCACTTGCTGGAGCATGGCGCCGTGATGGGCGAACTGGCTGGCTGGGAGCGGGCCAACTGGATCGCCGCACCCAATCAAAAGCGCGAATACGACTATAGCTGGGGGCGGCAGAACTGGTTCGACAACGCCGCCGCAGAGCATCACGCGGTCCGCAACGGTGTGGGCCTGTATGACATGTCGTCCTTCGGCAAGATCCGCGTGGAGGGGCCAGAGGCGGAAAGCTTCCTCAATCGGGTCTGTGGCGCGCAAATGGCGGTGCCGGTGGGCAAGATCGTTTATACGCAGTTCCTGAATGCGCGCGGCGGGATAGAGGCGGATGTGACGGTCACGCGGCTGTCCGAAACGGCGTATCTGGTGGTTACCCCTGCCGCAACGCGGCTGGCGGATCAGACATGGCTGGCGCGCCATGTGGGTGACGCGCGTGTCGTGGTGACCGACGTGACCGCAGGTGAGGCTGTCATGGCGGTGATGGGCCCCAACGCCCGCCAGCTTTTGCAGGCTGTCTCGCCCAATGATTTCTCGAACGCGGTCAATCCGTTCGGCACGGCGCAGGAGATCGAGATCGGCATGGGGCTCGGGCGTGTTCACCGGGTGTCTTACGTAGGCGAGCTTGGCTGGGAGGTCTATGTCAGCGCCGATATGGCGGGCCATGTGTTCGAGACCCTGTGGGAGGCCGGGCAGGACCATGATTTGCGCCTGTGCGGGATGCATATGATGGATAGCTGCCGCATAGAAAAGGCGTTTCGCCATTTCGGCCATGACATCACCTGCGAGGATCATGTGCTTGAGGCCGGGCTTGGCTTTGCGGTCAAGCTGGACAAGCCGGAGTTCATCGGCAGGGACGCCGTGCTGGCGAAAAAGGAGACCGGACTTGATCGCCGTCTGGTGCAATTCCTGCTGAACGATCCTGAGCCACTCTTGTATCATAACGAGCCGGTTTTGCGGGATGGCGAGATCGTGGGATATCTCAGTTCCGGCGCCTATGGCCATCATCTGGGTGGGGCCGTGGGGATGGGATATGTGCCCTGCCAAGGCGAAACTGCGCAAGAGGTTCTTGCCGCGCACTATGAGATCGACGTGGCCGGCACCCGCGTGGCGGCGCAGGCCAGCCTGAAGCCGCTCTATGATCCCGGCTCTGACCGGGTGAAGATGTAGTTCAGCGGCGAAAGCGCTTGTCGCGCCCGGCCCTGCGGGTGTAGGTGCCGCCCATGTCGGACTATGCCCCCCCGCAATCACCGCTGGAGGTGGTTCACGAAGATCACGAGCTGTTGGTCGTGGAAAAGCCTGCCGGGCTATTGAGCGTGCCGGGCAAGGGGCCACAGCTGGCTGATTGCCTGCTTGCTCGCGTGCAGGATGCCTTTCCCACTGCGTTATTGGTGCACCGTTTGGACCGGGACACATCGGGCGTGATGGTGTTCGGACTTAGCCCTCATGCGCAGCGGCATCTCGGCCTTCAATTCGAAAAGCGTCAGGTAAAGAAAACCTACGTGGCGCGGGTCTGGGGTCAGTTGGAGCCGAAGACCGGCATCGTCGATTTGCCTTTGACAGTGGATTGGCCGAACCGCCCGTTGCAGAAGGTCTGTGCTGAGACAGGTCGCGCAGCAGAGACCGCGTGGCGTGTCCAAAACCGCAAAGAGAACGAGAGCCGCGTGCGTCTTTTCCCTAAAACGGGCCGGAGCCACCAGCTCCGCGTGCATATGCTGAGCCTTGGGCATCCCATCCTTGGCGATCCGCTCTATGCAACGGGTGACGCACTGGCGTTCCCGAGGTTGATGCTGCATTCCGAGGAATTGCGGCTCCGGCATCCGGACGGCGGCGTGGGCATGAATTTCCGGGCAAAAGCGCCGTTCTGACCCTACCGCAGCATGCGGTCAGTCAGGTTGAGGCGGTCTGTGATGATGGGTTTAAGCGTGTCGCGCAGCGCTGGCTCCGCCACCAGCATCGCGTCCAGTTCATCCAACCGGTTTGTGGCCACAAGGGTGAGCGCATCAATGCGGACCCTGCCAGTGTCATCGCGCGGCAGTTGCGCAACACAGTGCACAAGCTCTGGCCGGGGCGTGGCAAGCGCATCGACCTCGGCAGCAGGCAGATCGGTTTCGACAAAGGCGTAAAGCCCGACACCCTTGGCCGGGAGCGCGTAGGTGCACAGCGCCAGATCGGTGATACGATCATGGGCAAGCAGTCGTTCGCGCAGCGCGAGCCCGTCCTGTTCGATCCTGTCCTCGGTGCCTTCGCCATCGGACCAGTTCATGATCCGCCGCGTAATGAAATTGTAGGCGCGCTTTCCGGTGGCCGTCCAGACCCTTGCGGGCAAGGATTTATGCGCCAGCATGTTCCGTTCCGCCGGTGTCAGCAGCTCGGGCGCGTAGGCGCGTTTTTGTTTCAGCAGGTGGCGCAGGTCCTCACGGGCGCGCAGGCGCAGCACCCAAGAGCTTGGGGAATGGAGCGTGGCAAGCTGAAAGTCGATCACCGCCGCGCGCCCGTCGGGGGTCATCAGCCAGTTTTGCGGCTTGGCGATGTCATTATGCGCGACGCCGGCGCGACGCATCTCGCGCAAAAGCCGTTTGGCGTCGCGGTACCATGCAGCATCCCTTGGCTGCGCCAGATGCAGTGGCGTGCCGCGCGTGAAACTGCGCAAGAGGCCAGTGGCATCGGCCCGAATGAGCATCGGACAGCCTTCGATCCCTTTGACGGCTTTTAGGCCCTTGATCTCGCGCCGGGCGAGCCAGGCCGAGAGTGGGCGAGCATAGATCGGCACAGTATCGAGCTTGCGCAGGACAACCGGGAAATCGGCCACGCCATCCAGATGGCCGGATACCGTCTCAGAAAAAATATCGCGTTTATGCACGGTTTCGGGGACGAAACGCGCCTGAGCCAGCGATTTGACGTCACGAGGGCTCATGCCACCTCTCCGGCCGGGGTGATCCACCGCCTTGCGTTATGCGTCATTCCGAGGGGCACCCTTTCACATTTTTAAGGGTTTTTTTGTCCACGATGGCTTTTGCTTCCTGAAATGCCTGGCGCCCCAATGGCCCATCTAGATCTTTCATTATGCGAAGCGTGACCGATGAGGAGTCGCTGGAAAGCCATAAGGGTGACTTTTTCAGAAACTGAAAACCGCGACGCTTTATCGTATAGTAAGGCATACAATACCCGATGGCCTGCGAAGAAACCGTCATCAGGATAAACTGGATACGATCAGATATGCCTTGAGGAGAATGAAGGTCTGTTCTGAGAACGACATCGCGCAGTGCAACATGCGGTGCAGCATCCGGTATGACGAGGTGTCTTGTGACGTTATCCAAATCCTCCGGGCTGAGCGATTTTATTTCTTCAGCCAGAGTGTTCACGTCGCAGGTTGCGGTATGTGTATACGGCCTTTTCTTTACCCATTCTGACAGGCCGATTTCGCCGCTTTTTACTGTTTTCCTCTTTTTATTGGAGAGGGGAAATTTTCTCCAGTACCGAAGAAAATCCGGATCCTGAAGAATCTTTTTTCCAACTGCCAGCGCATAGGATGCGTAATGGAAATTTGGATGATCCGGTGTGGGTTGCCAGACAAAGTCTCGAAAATCTGATGCCGAATAGCGTTTTATACCATAGTTCGAAGTCGCGCCGCAAAAGTCCACATTCTGGTCGCGTGCGTCTTGAAACCAGCTTCTATCAGAGTCGATCATCCAGACGGAGTCATTCAAAATATAGAGCCTGTCCAGATTTGAAAGCTTGTCTGATATCTGCAGAATGCCATCACGGTATCCGCCAAAATCATATCCAACATTTGGCCTTTCAATGATGATCGCAGATCTTTTTTTCAGGGTTTGCAGGTCATCATCAGCAATCGGAACGTTCGAGACAACAATTGGTGAAATGTTTTCTTTGTTCAGTTCATCCAGCATTTGAAGGTGAGATGTTAGAACCCCGCCCTCTGGAAAAATAAGGTAAACCGCCGCCTCGGACATCAAGGGTTTTTCGCCGGTATGGGTGGTGCGCTCCTTGGACATGAAGGCATCGTAGCGAGTGCGTAGGCTCAGATGTTCCCATGTATTCGGCACAAGCTCGACCACTTGCCAGACACTGCGTTTGAGTTCTCTTGTGACTTTCCACAGCGGAGGCATTTTCATGATTTCGCCCCCCTGAATGTCGCTGACCAGACGCCCCGCAAAAAGGCCGTCTGCTTGGCGCGTTTGCGGGCAGACACCATCAGTGCCGGATTGAGGATTTGAACAGCGGCAGAGATCAGGGCGCGTGGCGCCGCCAAGCGCAGGGCATGTTTGCGCGCCGCGTAAACACGGGACCAGCCCATATTGTAGGCCTTGAACGCCGCTGACTCTGGCCCGCGTGGGGTCGAGTGTCCGGAGTTGTGGATGACACGGGCGTCCCGGATGAACATCAGGTCGCCGCCTGCCTGCATCAATCGCAGAGAAATGTCGTCATCCTCATGATAAAGAAAGATTTTCTGATCAAACCCGTTCACCGCGTCAAAGGCCGTTTTTCTGATAAAAAGGGCTGCACCGCTGAGGACATTCACCTTGCGATCACTCGAAGGCCAACCGCGTGGCAGATGCTTGTCCCGAGGCAGCAGAACGCTGCCGCGCTTGAAATAGGGCCGCCCGTGATCATCGGTCATCGCGGGGTTGAAGGCGACCGCAGTGGGATGTGCGTCGGCTGCTTTTTCAAGCGTCTCCAAGCAGCCCGGGTCAAGGCGGGCATCCGGGTTGAGAAACAAGAGAAATTCGGTCTCGGCGTGACGCGCCCCAAGATTGCAAGCCGCCCCGAACCCTATGTTTTCCGGGTTGCTTACGATGCTGGTGGCCAAGCGGTCCGCTGTAAGGGCGCGCAGATCATGATCGTCCTCGGCCGCGTTGTTGACGATCACGGTCGGTATGCCTGACGGTAATGACCCCAGCATGTCCGGCAATGGTCCGCCGCTTTTGTAAGATACGGTCACGACCGTCGTACGCTGGATTTTGGGGGACGCGGTCATATAAAAATCAAACCGTTTGGCCGAGGTGATTACAGTAACGAAAGGCTATAGTCCGCAACACGCTGATTGAAAAGCCCGGCGCGCCGGGCGCCGGGGAGGCCGAGATGCAGGGCAACGGCGTCGACCTGCATCTCAGGGTCGTCAAACTGGCTCGGGCCAGCCAGAGACGGCCTTGACCTCGAGAAAGTCCTCAAGACCCCATTTGCCACCTTCGCGCCCGATGCCTGATTGCTTCATGCCACCAAATGGCGCCCCTCGGCCACGGCTGTTGCCGTTCATTTCGACCATGCCAGAGCGTAGCGCCAAGGCACATCGCTTTAGCCGATCGGCATCCTGCGTTTGCACGTAGTTTGTCAGGCCATAAGGCGTGTCATTGGCGATGCGCAGGCCGTCTTCTTCTGTATCGAACGGGATGATCGACAGGACCGGTCCAAAGATTTCTTCGCGGGCAATGGTCATATCGTTGGTCACATCCGCAAAAACCGTGGGCTTTACATGAAAGCCCCGGTTAAAGCCTTCGGGCCGCCCGGTGCCACCGGCGACAAGCCGTGCCCCCTCGTCGATACCCGCCTGAATGAGGTCCTGAATCTTGTTGAACTGTGTCTCGTTTACCACCGGGCCCATGTGGCGCCCATCCTCAGAGGCGGGGCCGACGGTGATCTTGCTGGCTACCTCGGCGGCGGTCTCGACCGCTTGGTCATACACGCCGCGCTGCACCAGCATGCGGGTGGGGGCGTTGCAGCTTTGGCCGGTGTTGTTCATGCAATGCAGTACGCCGCGCTTGACGGCCTTTTCATCGGCATCGGCAAAAATCAGGTTGGCACCCTTGCCCCCCAGCTCAAGGCTGACGCGCTTGAGCGTGTCGGCGGCATTCTTGGAGATGATGCGCCCCGCACGGCTGGAGCCGGTGAATGACACCATGTCGACATCAGGGTGGCCGGTCAGCGCGTTCCCCGCGCCCGCACCATCGCCGTTCACAAGGTTGAACACGCCCTTGGGCAAGCCCGCCTCGTGCAGGATCTGGGCAAAGAGAAGGGCCGATAGTGGCGATTCCTCGGACGGTTTCAACACCATCGTACAGCCCGCCAGAAGCCCCGCAATCACTTTGAGTGTCACCTGATTCATCGGCCAGTTCCACGGCGTGATCATGGCGACGACGCCGACGGCCTCATGCACGATGCGATCATGCGGGGCATGGTCGCCAAGGGGTTCAACGAAATGGAACGCCTCGAACGTCTTTAGAAAGGCGTTGATATGCCCGCTGCCTGCCGCTGCCTGCTGGCTGCGGGCCATATCCATGGGCGCGCCCATCTCAAGGCTGATGGCCTGCGCCATCTCTTCGTTCTTGGATGCATAGACCTCGGCGATTTTGCGAACATGCTCGGCGCGGGTCTCTGGCGGGGTGGCCATCCACGCAGGGAAAGCGGCCTTTGCGGCGGCGACGGCGGTATCCACATCGGCTTGTCCTGCAAGCGAGATGATAGCGCAGGGGTCTTCGGTGGAGGGGTTGATGACATGGTGGTCGGTGCCGTCCTTGGGGTCGGTCCATGCGCCGTCAATATAAAACTGCCGGTTCTCGATCATCTTGTGCTCCTTCTCGGTGCCTGAACTATGGCGCGCTCGGCATGTTTTACAGGGCCGCCGCGCGGTTGAGATGCACCTAAGCACCGAGGCCGTTGGGCCGCAAGTGGCGGGTGGCAATTTCCGCAATGCAGCATATGTTGCCCGTCGAAACGGACTGACATTTCGCAAAGGAGAGACGACATGGGCCTGCGCCTTAATGATACGATTCCCGATCTGACCGTGGAGACCGATCAGGGGACATTCTCACTGCATGACTGGATCGGCGACAGCTGGGCCATCCTGTTTTCGCACCCCAAGGATTTCACGCCCGTGTGCACGACCGAGTTCGGCGCGGTGGCACGGTTGGCCACGGATTGGGAAAATCGAGGCACCAAGGTGATCGGGATCAGCGTTGATGGCGTGGAAGAGCACAAGCGCTGGAAAACAGATATCGAGACAGTGGGCGGCGCGGCGCCGGGATTTCCGATCATCGCGGATACAGAACTGGAAGTGTCAAAGGCTTTCGACATGTTGCCCGCCGAGGCCTATCTGCCCGACAGCCCGACACCCAATGACAGCAAGACGGTGCGGTCCGTGTTCATCATCGGTCCAGACAAGCAGCTCAAGCTGAGCATGACCTATCCGATGACAGTGGGTCGTAATTTCGCTGAGGTACTGCGCGCGCTGGATGCCTTGCAGACAAGTGCAGGGCACGGTGTGGCGACACCCGCCGACTGGCAGGTGGGTCAGGACGTGATCATCCCGTCGGCGGTG
This sequence comes from Roseovarius sp., assembly GCA_965656855.1. Classification (GTDB taxonomy): domain Bacteria; phylum Pseudomonadota; class Alphaproteobacteria; order Rhodobacterales; family Rhodobacteraceae; genus Roseovarius. The sequence goes on along the minus strand of CBFHML010000105.1, from coordinate 1,267 downwards.
AGCGACGAGGACGCCCGGGCAAAGTTTGGAGACTTCGAGTCTGTGCTGCCATACATTCGCAAGACAAAACTGCCGGTTTAAGCGCTGGCGGGACAGGGGATTTCGGGGCTCTGCCCCGGAGCCCCGGGATATTTCCGGCAAGATGAAATAGGGCGCGGAAAAACAATCTGCGTGGCTATTTGCCGTTGAACTGGTGCTGCTGGGGAGGATTGAACTCCCGACCTCACCCTTACCAAGGGTGCGCTCTACCACTGAGCTACAGCAGCGCCGGTTGTGGCCGGGTGATTAGACTGGATGTGACGGTCGTGCAAGCCTTATCTGGACGCTTTTTGCGGCGTGCTATAGGAAGGCGGGCATGAGTGAGACACCCCCCAAATCGCGCGGCTCAAAGGCGGCGCAGGACCGCGAGGCGCGCCTCAAGGTGGCGCTGAAGGCTAACCTTGCGCGGCGCAAGGCGCAAGCGCGCGGCAAGGGTGCGGAGACCACTGATAAAACAAAGACAAGCACCGAGGACTGAGAGGGCAGATGGATTCTATTATCGTGACAGGCAACGGGCCGCTGAATGGGCAAATCCCGATTGCGGGGGCCAAGAATGCGTGTCTGACGCTGATGCCCGCGACATTGCTGAGTGAAGAGCCGCTGACGCTGACCAATGCGCCGCGCCTGAGTGACATCAAGACGATGACCACGCTGTTGCAGTCGCTGGGGGCAGAGGTGACGCAGATGCAGGGCGGACAGGTGTTGGCGCTGTCGAGCCATGCGCTCGACAATCACGTGGCCGACTACGATATCGTGCGCAAGATGCGCGCCTCGATCCTCGTGCTTGGACCGATGCTGGCGCGCGATGGGCATGCGGTGGTGTCGTTGCCCGGTGGCTGTGCCATTGGCGCGCGCCCTGTCGATCTGCATCTCAAGGCGCTGGAAGCGATGGGCGCAGAGCTGGAATTGCGCGAGGGCTATGTCCACGCCAAGGCCCCTGGCGGTCTGAAGGGCGGCATTGTGAATTTTCCCTTTGTCTCGGTCGGGGCCACGGAAAACGCCCTGATGGCGGCGACGTTGGCCAAGGGAACGACAGTTCTGAAGAACGCCGCGCGCGAGCCTGAAATTGTGGATCTCGCGCAATGTCTGCGCAAGATGGGGGCGCATATCGAGGGCGAAGGCACCCATGAGATCACCATCGAAGGGGTCGACCGCCTGCATGGTGCCACGCATCCGGTGGTGGCCGACCGCATAGAATTGGGGACCTACATGCTTGTGCCTGCGATTT
>CBFHML010000104.1:0-8351 GCA_965656855.1 Roseovarius sp. | reverse complement strand
GGCGAAGAAAGCCAGGGCGAGTTTTATTCGATCGCCATCACCAACAACTATCAGCAGGCCGATACCGGCACGAAGATGGTGCATCTGGGCAAGAACACCCGGTCGCGGATCGTGTCCAAGGGGATCAGCGCGGGCAAGGCGCAGAACACCTATCGCGGTCTCGTCTCGATGCATCCCAAGGCCAAGGACAGCCGCAACTACACCCAATGCGACAGCCTGCTGATCGGCAGCGAATGCGGGGCGCACACGGTGCCTTATATCGAGGTCAAGAACAACTCGAGCCGGGTGGAGCATGAGGCGACCACGTCCAAGGTGGATGATGATCAGCTGTTCTACTGCCGTCAGCGCGGCATGGACGAGGAAGAGGCTGTGGCGCTTGTGGTCAACGGGTTCTGCAAGGACGTGTTGCAGGCGCTGCCGATGGAATTCGCGATGGAGGCACAGCAGCTTGTCGCGATCAGCCTCGAAGGCTCTGTCGGGTAATCATCGGAGACTACAGCCTATGGCGGTCCTGCCCCTGAATGAGATCGTCGCCGGCAATAATCGGCGGCGAGACGAAACCGGCGCTTATGTCAGCCCGCGCGCCCATGTGGTGCGCGCGGTCCATTTGGGGCAGACGGTTTTCTTTGTGGTGGATAACCCTGATGACGTCATTCAGTCCGAGCATGTGCGCGGGAAATTTGTGAGGTATGTGGCCAACACCAACTGCATGATCGAGCCGGGCCGATGAGAACGCTGGCTGCCATTCGCACGCATCGCTGGACCGAGGCCGAGGACCGGTTGTTGGCACAGTTGCGCGCCGCATTCGGTGATGATGTCTGCGTCGTGTTTCATGATCGTGGCCCCGATGCGACGCCGCCCTGCGAGGTCGTGGACCTGACAGCGGATTGGGTAAAGGCACAAGGCCTGCGTGTGACGCGCGACTGGGGTTGGCGGTGTGGTGATTATTTCCTTTATGCGCTGCGCGCAGCCAAGCCGGGATATGATCATTATTGGCTGGTAGAGCCTGATGTTTTCTTTTCAGGAGATAGTGTCGCGTTTTTTGAGCAGTTTACACATATCGACACGGATCTTTTGGGGCTGGACCCGGCACCGATAGACAAGGATCACAGATTCACTACGTCGATGCCAGAGATGGCACATTGGGGTGCGATTTTTGCCATGACGCGTATATCGGGCAGAGCGATTGATTGGCTCAAACCCCTTCGCGTCGTGAATGGCACTATTGTTGTGGGGCAGCTCCGTTTCGCCAATGACGAGGCGTTTATTTACAGTCATGCGATGGCGGATGATGACATTACAGTCGGAAATCTGCGTGATCACGCGCCTGACTGGTTTGAAGGGGCGCAATTTGCGACCGCGCCAGATGTGCTGATCGATGTGGTGCAGGCGAGGCCTGAGTTACTTAACAAAGTGATGCACCCTGTGCATTGCAAGCAGACCCTCAAGGGTGAGATCGCCAAGCGGGCGAGTGATAGGCAGGGTTTTCTTGGGAATATCGGCGAAAGCTGGGATCATATGAATGCGGCTGATTTAGAAGACATTGCCGATACGATCCGGGAGCGTAGCCTTCGCGCGCTGCGGCAGGCACGCAGAAGCTGGCGAAAAAAGCAACGGCGGGCTGATGTGGAAAGGGCGGCGGAATGATCCTGAGCACTCCTCAAAACATCAAAGGTCGCCGGCTCGGGTTGGGCGAGACGATACCGATCTCGTCGGATGGCGGTATGGCGGTGGTGCTGACGTGACCCAAACGATGCCCATAACCCGGCCAGAGCTAACCCTGCCAGACGCAGAGGCCGCGCGGTTGCGTGCGGCCTATGAAGACGCCGATGTGGTGCTGGAATATGGCTCTGGTGGCTCTACCGTGATGGCCGCCGAGATGCCGGGCAAGACAATCTATTCCGTCGAAAGTGACCGGGATTGGGCGGAAATGATGCTTGGCTGGTTCGAGGGCAATCCGCCCGCGACCGGCAGCGAGGCGCAGGTGATCTGGGTCGACATAGGCCCGACGAAGGAATGGGGGCATCCCCTGAAGGCGTCGAAACACCTGCGGTTCGCGCAATATCCGCTGGCGATCTGGGACATGGAGGGCTTTCAGCAGCCTGACGTGGTTCTGGTGGACGGGCGGTTTCGTACCGGCTGTGTGATGGCGACGGCCTTTCGCACGGCCAAGCCGGTGACGGTGCTTGTGGATGATTACAAGCGTCGCAAGGCGTATCACCGGGTCGAGACGTTTCTGGGTGCACCAAAGATGATCGGCCGGATGGCGGAATTCGAGGTTGCCCCAATGCTGCCAGAGCCTGCCCGGCTTCTGGAGATTGTGGAGATGATGACGCGACCCTGAGAGGCGCGCGTTGGAACGAAATTAGAAGAAAGGTGAAAGACATGTTGGAAATCAAAGGCTTGAAAGTCGATCTTGAAGACGAGGACAAGACAATCCTCAAAGGTGTGGACCTGACCGTAGAGGCCGGCAAGGTGCATGCGATCATGGGGCCTAACGGGTCTGGCAAGTCGACGCTGAGCTATGTCCTGTCGGGGCGTGACGGCTATGAGGTCACTGGCGGCAGCGCCACGCTTGATGGTGTCGATATCCTTGAGATGGAGCCCGAAGAGCGGGCTGCGGCGGGCATGTTCCTTGCGTTCCAATACCCGGTCGAGATCCCTGGTGTGGGCAACATGACCTTTCTGCGCACAGCGGTGAATTCACAGCGCAAGGCGCGCGGTGAGCCGGAAATGAGCGCCACGGACTTCCTCAAGATGGTGCGTGAAAAGGCGGCAACGCTGGAGATGGACAACGACATGCTCAAGCGGCCCGTGAATGTGGGCTTTTCGGGTGGTGAGAAAAAGCGCAACGAAATCCTGCAGATGGCTGTGCTTGAGCCAAAGATGTGCATTCTTGACGAGACGGATTCAGGGCTGGACGTCGACGCGATGAAGCTGGTCGCGAAAGGCGTGAACGCGCTGCGAGATCAGGGCCGGGGCTTTCTGGTGATCACGCATTACCAGCGGCTTTTGGACCACATCAAACCTGACGTGGTGCACATCATGTCCAATGGGCGCATCATCAAGACGGGCGGTCCCGAACTGGCGCTCGAAGTCGAGAATAACGGCTACGCAGATATCAAGGCGGAGGTGGCGTAATGGCTTTGCCACAGGCAAAACTGGATGCGACCGAGTTGCGGCTGGCGTCGATGACCCGTCCCGAGGGCGGGGCATGGGCCACGGCGGCGCGCGACGCGGCGCTTGCGCGTGTGCAGGACATGGGGTTGCCCCATGCGCGCGACGAATACTGGAAATTCACCAAACCCGTTACGCTTGTCGTGGCAGATGCGCCGACAGCGGCGCTGTTCACGGATGACGACGCCCCGGCGTTCGAGGCCACGGACCGGCTCAAGATCGTGTTTGTCGATGGCGTGTTTGACGCAGAGGCAAGCGATGATCTGAGCCTTGAGGGCGTCAGCATCGAGCGGTTGGAAGAGGCCGCGCAAAAGGACATCCACTGGGCACGCGATATTTATGGCGTGCTTGAGACGAACGGGCAAACGCCTGTTGCCCGTCCTCTTGCCTCGCTGAACACTGCGATGGCCACGGATGGCGTGCTGATCCACGTCACTGGCAAGGCGTCCAAGCCGATCAACCTGATTTATCACCATAAATCAGATTCTTCTGACGTGATGCTGCACCATGTCATCAAGCTGGAAGAGGGCGCAGAGCTGACCGTGCTGGAAAACGGCCCGGCGGCGGCGCGCTTTAACAAGGTGATGGAAGTTGAGGTGGCAGACACCGCCCGCTTTAACCATGTGCGCACCCAAGGGCGTGACCATGAGCGCCGCGCCGTGACGCATATCTTTGCCCGGTTGGGCCGCGAAAGCGCGTTCAAGTCCTTTACCATGACCGCCAATGGCGTGTTGACGCGCAACGAGTGCATCATCGAGTTGACCGGCGACGATGCGATCGCGCATGTCGCGGGGGCCTGTGTGGGCGATGGTGACTTTGTGCATGACGACACCGTGTTCATCACCCATGACGCAGTGAATTGCGAAAGCCGTCAGGTGTTTAAAAAGGTGCTGCGTAACGGGGCCGTCGGCGTGTTTCAGGGCAAGATCCTTGTGAAGGCCGGTGCGCAAAAGACCGATGGCTACCAGATCAGCCAATCGCTGCTGCTGGATGGCGACAGCGAGTTTCTGGCCAAGCCGGAGTTGGAGATCTATGCCGATGATGTGGCGTGTTCGCACGGCTCCACCTCGGGGGCGATCGACGAAGAGGCGCTGTTTTACCTGCGCTCTCGTGGTGTGGAACACTCGCTGGCCACGGATCTTCTGACGCTGGCCTTTCTGGCCGAAGCGGTCGAAGAGATCGAGGATGAGGATCTGCGCGCCGATATGGTCGAAAAGCTGAGCGGCTGGCTGGAGCGGCGGCGCGGTTAATGCCAGTCACAACCGATATTGCGGCGTCCTACCGGGGGCCGAGGCCGGTCATGCGGCGGCTTTTGGATATGGGCGCGCGTGAGGGGCGGGTGCTCGCCATTTTGATGGCGGGCTGCCTGCTGACTTTTATCGCGCAATGGCCCCGGCTGGCGCGCGAGGCACATATGGCAGAACAAGAGTTGCAGCCCATGCTGGGGGGCGCGCTAATGGCGTGGCTCTTTATCATGCCGCTGGTGTTCTACCTGATGGCGTTTCTGGCCTATCTGATCAGTCGGGTGGCCGGGGCCGCACAGATGACGCCGTATGGCGCGCGTCTTGCGGTGTTCTGGGCATTTCTGGCGGCCAGTCCTTTGATGTTGCTCAACGGGCTGGTGGCTGGCTTTGTCGGCCCCGGCGCGGGGCTGCTCTCGGTCGGGGCTGTCTGGCTGGGTGTGTTTATGTGGTTCGTTATCAGTAATCTTTATGTAGCCGGGTGGGAGCGCGACGCATGACATTGGACGGGTTCAAACCGCTTTTCGTCCTCACGCTCAAGGACCCGCGCACGGCGGCGCGTCTGGTGATGGGTATGGACCTGCCGCCACAAGCCCTGTGGCTGGCGTTGTCGCTGGTGTCGGTTGTGACGTCACTGATCTTTTCGGGGCTTTTGCAATTCGCGGAACTGCCCGAGTCCGAGATGGGTGATATGGCGCGCGGGTCGCCGGGCTATAGCTCTCCTTTGATCTTTGCGTTCATGCAATGGTCGCGGGCGGTGCTTTCTGTTTTCGTGCTCTTCTGGGTCGGTCAGGCGCTTGGCGGGCAGGGGCGGCTGTCGGATGTGCTGGCGGTGATAACCTGGCTTCAGGTGGTTGGATTCTGTGTGATCCTTGTTCTTTCGGTGGCGGGCATCATCTTGCCCTTTGTGACCACGCTCGGGTTTTTCGCCTTTTTCGTCTGGTGGATCTGGGCCGTGGTCGGCTTTCTCGACGAGGCTCATGGGTTTGATAGCCCGATCAAGGCCTTAGGTGTTCTTTTGATGTCGGTTCTTGGCGTGTTGATCGGCTTGTCGATCTTTCTCGGGGCGGTCTTTTCGCTCTTCGCCGGACTGACAGGAGGTGTCTAACATGTTCGACGTGCAAAAGGTGCGCGCGGATTTCCCGATCCTGTCGCGTGAAGTGAACGGCAAGCCGCTGGTTTATCTAGATAACGGGGCCAGCGCGCAGAAACCGCAGGTGGTGATCGACGCGATCACCCGCGCCTATGCCGAGGAATACGCCAACGTGCATCGCGGGCTGCATTACCTCAGCAATCTGGCGACAGAGAAATACGAAGGCGTGCGCGGCATCATCGCGCGATTCCTTGGCGTGGCGGATGAGGATCAGATCATCCTCAATTCCGGCACCACCGAGGGGATCAACATGGTCGCCTATGGCTGGGCCATGCCGCGGATGGAGGCGGGCGACGAGATTGTCCTGTCGGTGATGGAGCATCACGCCAATATTGTCCCTTGGCATTTTCTGCGTGAGCGGCAGGGCGTCAATCTAAAATGGGTGGATGTGGACAGCCGGGGCGCGCTTGATCCGCAAAAGGTGATCGACGCCATCGGCCCCAAGACCAAGCTGGTCGCAGTCACCCATCTGTCCAACGTGCTTGGCACCAAGGTGGATGTGAAAACCATCATCGACGCGGCCCATGCCAAGGGCGTGCCGGTGCTGGTCGACGGCTCTCAGGCGGCGGTACATATGCCGCTGAACCTCGATGCGCTTGGCGCGGATTTCTACGCCATCACGGGGCACAAGTTGTATGGCCCATCGGGGTCAGGCGCGATTTACGTCCACAAGGACAGACTGGCCGAGATGCGCCCCTTCATGGGGGGTGGTGACATGATCCGCGAGGTCAGCAAAGACGCGGTCACATATAACGACGCCCCGATGAAGTTCGAGGCCGGCACGCCCGGCATCGTGCAGACGATCGGCTTGGGTGTCGCGCTTGAGTATATGATGGATTTGGGGATGGCGAATATCGCCGCCCATGAGAACCGTCTGCGCGACTATGCCGTGGACCGGTTGGGCGGGCTGAATTGGCTGACCGTGCAGGGCACCACACCGGACAAGGCTGCGATCTTTTCCTTTACGCTGGATGGCGCGGCGCATGCGCATGACGTATCGACGATTCTCGACAAAAAGGGCGTGGCTGTGCGCGCGGGACAGCATTGCTGTGGTCCCTTGATGGAGCATATGCAGATCAACGCGACCTGCCGCGCGTCCTTTGCCGCGTACAATACAGAGGCCGAGGTCGATGCGCTGATCGACGCGCTGGAACTGGCGCACGATCTTTTCGCGTAACGCACACATGATCCTTCTGTCCCGTCATGTGGCTGTGACGGGGCAGGGGGACTGACCCCGAAATGCCTGAAACTCTATAGTTGCGTGCGTTTTCGGGACGGGTTAGAAGCCCCGCAGAGCACGCTCGCATAGCTCAGCTGGATAGAGTGTCGGCCTCCGAAGCCGAAGGTCGCAGGTTCGAATCCTGCTGCGAGCGCCATCACCCCCCGACACTGTCATCAAAACGTCAAAGTAAGCCGCGTATGCTTGCATTACATCGGCATGGACCCAATCCGACAGGCAGGACAGGGTCCAAGGAAGGCGCTTGGGCTACGTGACCCTAGGGCAGTTTCCGCCGCAGTTGGGGCGTGATGAAAAAAAATGGCTGACGGTCGGATTTTTCCGAAAAAAGGGGTTGCGGCCCCCGGCGTCTAACCGTAAATACCCCTTCACCGGCGGCGCTGAGGCGCGGTTGGGACGCTCACCGGGCCGCAAGGCAACGAGGCGCAGACAAGAAAATTCGAGAGGTAATGAGGCGGGGCGCGCCAAGAGTTAATGGCGCATCCGGTTCGTTTTGTCTCTCACGCTCTTTGAAATCGCAGGTATCTGAAGAGATATGTGGGCGGTTTGGTCCAAATCGATGGACAAACTGACTGCATATCAAACTACCTAGAATGCGGCGCAAGCCAAGTTCGATGATGGATAGTCAGCTTCACTGTTTGGTGGTTTCCGGTTTCTTATGAAACCCGAAGCACAACAAACAGAAGAACAGTCCTGATCTTAGCCGATCAGGATTGATGTGCAGAGGTTCGAACGTCAAGGATAAGCTGGCAACAGCTTTTCAACTTGAGAGTTTGATCCTGGCTCAGAACGAACGCTGGCGGCAGGCCTAACACATGCAAGTCGAACGAGATCTTCGGATCTAGTGGCGGACGGGTTAGTAACGCGTGGGAACGTGCCTTTCACTACGGAATAGTCCCGGGAAACTGGGTTTAATACCGTATACGCCCTTCGGGGGAAAGAATTTCGGTGAAAGATCGGCCCGCGTTAGATTAGATAGTTGGTGGGGTAATGGCCTACCAAGTCTACGATCTATAGCTGGTTTTAGAGGATGATCAGCAACACTGGGACTGAGACACGGCCCAGACTCCTACGGGAGGCAGCAGTGGGGAATCTTGGACAATGGGCGCAAGCCTGATCCAGCCATGCCGCGTGAGTGATGAAGGCCTTAGGGTCGTAAAGCTCTTTCAACGGTGAAGATAATGACGGTAGCCGTAGAAGAAACCCCGGCTAACTCCGTGCCAGCAGCCGCGGTAATACGGAGGGGGTTAGCGTTGTTCGGAATTACTGGGCGTAAAGCGCGCGTAGGCGGATTGGAAAGTTGGGGGTGAAATCCCAGGGCTCAACCCTGGAACTGCCTCCAAAACTATCAGTCTAGAGTTCGAGAGAGGTGAGTGGAACTCCGAGTGTAGAGGTGAAATTCGTAGATATTCGGAAGAACACCAGTGGCGAAGGCGGCTCACTGGCTCGATACTGACGCTGAGGTGCGAAAGTGTGGGGAGCAAACAGGATTAGATACCCTGGTAGTCCACACCGTAAACGATGAATGCCAGTCGTCGGGTAG
>CBFHML010000103.1:0-27128 GCA_965656855.1 Roseovarius sp. | reverse complement strand
CCGGCGTATCTGCAGAACTTCCTCGACAAGCTGGTGAACTGGGAAAACGTCGCCTCGCGCATGTAAGCGGCTGACATTACCTGATTTTGCACCCTCCGGCCCCGCGCCGGGGGGTGTTTTCGTTTGCGGAACCAGCCCACGGCCTGATGCGTTTTCCTTTTGAACCACGAAAGGAGATGACCGATGGCCGAACGCCACAAATCCACGGACGTCGTGCGCGACGAGAAAAAGCGCGCCCTTTCCAAGCCAGCGGGCAAAGCCCGTGTTGAGGGCGACGACACGCGCGATGACAACGAAGAGGGAGAGGGCTGATATGACCAAGCTGACACGCGGCACATGGGTGCTGATCGCCGATGGCGAAAAGGCGCTATTTCTGCGCAATGACCTTGATGAGATGAACCCCGATCTGAACGTCGTGCGCGCAGAGACGCAGGAAAATCCGTCTGACGCGCAACAGGGCACAGAGCCGCCGGGCCGGATGCAGGACACCGGCGTGCAACAGATGTCAGCCGTGCAGGAACCGGACTGGCACGAACTGGCCAAGGATCGCTTTGCCGGGGATCTGGCAGACATGTTGTATGCATACGCCCACAAGAACGCGTTTTCCCGGCTTGTGGTTTGCGCCCCCGCCAAGGTGCTGGGAGAGTTGCGCAAACACTACCACAAAGAGGTGCAACACCGCATCGTGGCCGAGGTGGACAAGGATTTCACCAATCACCCGCTTGATGAGGTCGAAAAGCTGCTGAAGCACGAGCTGGAAGCAAAGGGCTGAAATAAAACGGCGAATCTGGGTGTTGGCCCTTGCCTTTGGGCGCGGTTCCAGCCAGCAATGTCCCGTCATCCACATGCGGGGCTATATGTCTGATCCGGTTAAGGGTGTTGTGGCCATGCTGGCCGCCTGCACCATCTGGGGCCTCTCGGCCATCTATTACAAGCTGCTGGTCCATGTTCCCCCGCTGGAGGTGCTGGCCCATCGCACGCTGTGGTCCTGCGTTTTCTTTGCCGCCATCCTGATGGTGCAGGGCCGGCTGGGAATGTTGCGCACGGCCCTGTCGGGGCGGCGCGATCTGGCATTGCTGGCCTTCGGGGCGTTCATGATTTCGGCCAATTGGCTGTGTTTCATCACCTCGGTCCAGATCGGGCACGCGCTAGAGGCATCCTTGGGCTATTACATCTTTCCGCTGGTGTCGGTCCTGTTCGGCGCGATCTTTTTTCGCGAACGGCTGGGACGAGTGCAATGGACGGCCGTGGCCCTTGCCGCTCTGGCGGTCACTGTCTTGACGGTGGGGCTGGGGGCGGCGCCGTGGATGGCGATCCTCATCGCCTGCACCTTTGGCCTCTACGGTGTTGCCAAAAAGATGCTGGAGGTGGGGCCGGTCGTGTCAGTCACCGCCGAGGTTTTGCTGCTCGCGCCGGTGGCAGTGATCATTCTGGCCTATGTCCATCACGGCGGCACCGGGCATTTTACGGAAAATACGCGTGATGCGCTCTTGCTGGCCGGGTCAGGTCCCTTGACGGCCACGCCGCTCATCTTGTTCAGCTATGCGACCAAGCGGGTCCGGCTGGGCACTGTGGGGCTGGTGCAATACCTCAACCCCACGCTGCAATTTCTTGTGGCGACGTTTCTGTTTCAGGAATTCTTCAGCCCATGGCACGCCATTGCCCTGCCGCTGATCTGGGCGGCTCTGGCGCTTTATACCGGGGTCAGCCTGCGTCAGGAAAGAGCGGCGCGCAGATCGCGGATCAGATCCTGAACAGTGTCGCTGACGGTGACAAAGCCTTTGAGCGTCTCATCCGCAAAACCTTGCGCGATCACATGGTCGATCAACCCGATAAGCGGGTCCCAGTAGCCCTGCGCATTGAGCAGGAACACAGGCTTGTCATGCAGCCCGATCTGCCGCCATGTCAGCACCTCAAAGAACTCATCCAGAGATCCCGCACCACCGGGCAGAACGACGATCGCGTCGCAGTTCATGAACATCACTTTTTTGCGCTCATGCATCGTCTCGGTGACGACATAGCGGGTCAGGTCCGTCTTGCCGACTTCCCATTTCACCAGATGGTCGGGGATCACGCCAAACGTCTCGGCGCCCGCCGCCTGTGCCGCCCGCGCGACCGTGCCCATCAGCCCCACATCGCCCGCGCCATAGACCAGTCGCCAGCGTTCCTCCGCAAAGGCCGCGCCAAAGGTTTCGGCGGCCTGCGCATGGGCCGGATCATCGCCTGAACGTGAGCCGCAAAAGACACAGATGGACCCTGTCGTCATGAAACCACCAATTGCTGCAAAGGGTTGCTTTGACCGTTCTATCCGGTGTTGCTAAACTCCTGCAACCGCGGAGACGCAAGACCGCGGACGAAAGGGTGCGAATGACGAAACTGACCGGCCTGTCGGGGGTGCAAACCCTCGCTGCTTCCGGCGCCGCGCTTGGCGTGGTCGCCGCCGCTGGTTTATACGCATCCGGTTTTTTTGCCACGCCCGACCCCGCCGCAGGTGACGCGCCGACACAGTCGTTGCAGACACCGGTGCTTCGGGCCGATCCGTCCGATGCGGCCCCCGCAACACCCGAAGAGACGGCGCAAGCCACGCCTGATATTCCCGATCTTCCGTCGATCAGCACCTTTCTTCTTGATGCCGATGGCCAGATGATCGTGGCTGGCCGGACCTCTGTGGGGTGGGAAACGGCCATTCGCCTTGATGAGCAGGAACTTTCAAGGTTCCTGTCCGAGGATAACGGTGAGTTCGTCGAATTCGTCAGCGTCAGCCCGAGCGAGCAACCCCGCGTTCTGACCCTGAGCATGACATCGCCAGAGGATGGCCGTGACGTGGTGTCCAAGGGTGAGATCATCATCGCACCGTTGCGTGCGCCAGAGGCCGCCCAAGACGCCACAACGCCCCCTGATGACACCGAGGGCAGCGCCGACGCGCCCGAAACGGCGGACAACGCGGAAACCCAGACCGTTCAGGCCGAGGAGGCGGCACCGGCCAGCCCCTCAGCCGTGCTTTTGAATGATGCAGACGGCCTGCAGGTGCTGCAACCGGCCGCGTCTAGCGATCCCGCCCCCGAGGTCATGGCGACCGTCGCGCTTGACGCGATTTCCTATTCCGAGGCAGGCGAGGTTCTTTTGGCCGGACGTGGCGTCGGCGAGGGGTTTGTCCGGGTCTATCTCGACAATGACCCGCTTGCCACATCGCGCATCGCCCAAGATGGGCGCTGGCGCTCTGAATTGCCTGAGGTCGATACCGGCGTCTACACGCTGCGGATCGACGAGATGGATGAAAACGGCAATGTCACCTCGCGGATCGAAACACCGTTCAAGCGCGAAACCGATGATGTGCTCAGCGCCGCTGCGCAGGGTGATCGCCCGGTTCAGGCCGTGGTCGTGCAGCCCGGTTATACGCTGTGGGGTATTTCACGGCGCAGTTACGGGGATGGCGTTCAGTATGTTCGCATTTTTGAGGCGAACCGAGATCGTATCCGCGATCCCGACCTGATTTATCCCGGACAACTCTTCTCGCTTCCTGAACAGTAACCGGGGTGGTCATTGCCGCCCATGCGGCCTATCTCTTGGCAACACCACGATAAAGAGGTTGCCATGCGCCCAAGTGCGCTGACCACGACAGAGCCCCCCGCAAACGGCTGGAACGTCATCCGCCGCGTCGCCCCCTATCTCTGGCCAGAGGGCCAGACATGGGTCAAACGGCGCGTGGTTTTTGCCGTCATCGCCCTTTTCGCGGCCAAACTGGTCGCTGTGGGCACCCCGTGGTTCTACAAGGCCGCCGTCGACGCGCTCGCAGGAGAGGCGCAAACAGACGCATGGATGCTGGCGTTAGGGGCGATTGGCCTGACCGTGGCCTATGGCATGGCGCGCCTTCTGAATGTGGGCTTTCAGCAGTTGCGCGACGTGATCTTTGCCCGCGTGGCGCAACGCGCCCTGCGCAAGCTGGCGCTGGAAACGTTCCAGCATATCCACGCGATGTCCCTGCGCTATCATACCTCGCGCAAGACCGGCGGGCTGTCACGGATCATCGAGCGCGGAGTGAAGGGCGTTGAATTTCTACTGCGCTTTCTGCTTTTTTCCATCGGGCCGCTGATCCTGGAGCTTTTGATGATCGGCATCGTGCTCTGGACGCTGTTTGATTTTTGGTATCTCGCCGTCGTGATGGGCGTCATCGCCGCCTATGTCGCTTTTACCTTCAAGGTGACGGAATGGCGTGTGAAACTGCGCAAGCAGATGAACGATCAGGATACGGACGCCAACCAAAAGGCGATCGACAGCCTGCTCAACTTTGAGACGGTCAAGTATTTCGGCGCCGAAGGCCGCGAAGCATATCGCTATGACAAGGCGATGGAGGGCTACGAGACCGCCGCGCTGCAAACTTCCTATTCGCTGGCGTTTTTGAATTTCGGGCAAAGCGTGCTGATCACCGGCGGCCTTGTCGGCGTGATGGTCATGGCGGCGATGGGGGTGCAGTCCGGTGCGCTAACGGTGGGCGATTTCGTGATGGTCAACGCCTACATGATCCAGATCACCATGCCGTTGAACTTTCTCGGGACGGTTTACCGAGAGATCCGGCAGTCGCTGGTCGATATGGCGGAAATGTTCGATTTGTTAGAGCAATCACCAGATGTGCAGGACAAACCCGACGCAAAAGGTTTGAAAGTTGATGGTGGTCTGGTCGAGCTGGACAATGTTTTCTTTGGCTATGACCCGGATCGTCCGATCCTCAAGGGCGTGTCGCTGACTGCGCGACCCGGTCAGACGGTGGCGCTTGTCGGCCCGTCCGGGTCGGGCAAATCCACCATCGGGCGGTTGCTGTTCCGGTTCTATGATGTGCAGTCCGGCGCGCTGTGCATCGACGGTCAGGACGTGCGCGACGTGACGCAAACCAGTCTGCATGACGCCATCGGGGTCGTGCCGCAGGACACGGTGCTGTTCAACGACACCATCGGCTATAACATCGCCTATGGCCGCGACGGGGCCACCCAGACCGACATCGAGACCGCGGCCCGCGCCGCGCAAATTCATGATTTCATCGCCAGCCTGCCGCGTGGCTATGACACGCAGGTCGGTGAACGCGGGCTGAAGCTATCGGGCGGCGAAAAGCAGCGTGTCGGCATTGCGCGCACCCTGCTCAAGGACCCGCCGATCCTGTTGCTGGACGAGGCGACAAGCGCGCTGGATACCGAGACCGAGCAAGAGATCCAAGAGGCGCTGCGCCTTGCCGGGCAGGGGCGCACCGTCATCACGATCGCACACCGCCTGTCAACGGTGGCGGATGCCGATCGCATTCTCGTGCTGGAGGACGGGCAGGTCGTCGAAGAAGGCTCACATGCCGATCTGCTCACGCGCGGCGGGCGCTATGCCGGGCTATGGGCGCGGCAGGCGGCCGAACGCGACGAGGCCGCCTGAGCCTATTCGGCAGCGCGCAGCGGTTTGTCATGACCCGCGCGGATCACATCACGCTCTTTTCCCTCTGGTGCGCCCTCGGCGTCTGACGCGGGCGTTATACGTTCGTCGCCCCAGATGATTTCCGGCGCGGATGTAGCGCGCGCGGCGCGTGTGAGGGACCAGTCCTTTGCCGCGCGGCTGGCACGTCCAAAGGACAGTTTTGCCAGCAATTGCGCGGCCCACAGCACATAGGTGCTCGCCCAGACCCGCAAGGCCAGCATTGCGGGCGTAAACACCAGCGTCAGCACCGTCGCGATCCCAAGGCCAAAAACCACCGCCGTCGCAAGCTGCTTCCACCACAGCGCGGTCGGCGAGTTGAACGTATAACCACCCGCCACGAAATCGAGCGACAGCCCGAACATCATCGGCGCAAGCCCCGCCATGGTGGTGATCGTGGTCAGCAAAACGGGCCTGATCCGGGCCTCGGCGGTGCGCGTGATCGCCTCTACCTTGGGCATGTAGCGGCTGTAATCCTGATAGGTGTCGATCAGCACGATGTTGTTGTTCACCACGATCCCCGCAAGGGCCACGATGCCCGTGCCGGTCATGATGATCGAAAACGCCTGACCCATCACCAGCATCCCGATCAGCACGCCAGCGGTGGACAACACCACCGCAACCAGCACCAATGCGGCGTTGTAGATGCTGTTGAACTGCGCCAGCAAGATGATGAACATCAGCGCCAGAGCGCCCGCGAAGGCCGTTTGCAAGAAGGCGGCGGATTCCGCCTGATCCTGTGCGTCGCCGGTCCATTCAAATGTGACCGAGGGCGGCATGTCCTGCGCCTCCAGCCAGTTTGTCAGATGCGCGATCCGCTCGCTCGCGGTCACGGGCACCACTTCGCCGTCCTTGTCCACGGTCAGCCCGTCCTGCACGCCGGCCTTGACGTCGAAATACCGGGTCTGGTCGATCCGGTCGATCTGCGACAGCTTTTCCACCGGGCGGCGGGTGATGAAATTCGACAGCGGCACCAGCCCGTCCGCCGTGCGCACGCGCAGCGTATCCAGCGTAGACAGCAGGCGGTCCTTTTCCGGCAGGCGCACGCGGATGTCGATCTCTTCGTCCGAAGAGGGCACGCGCATCGTATCCAGCGTCAGCCCGCGTGTCACCAACTGCACCATCGCGCCCACGGTGGCCACGTCCGCGCCAAAGCGACCGGCCTTTTCCACATCCACGTCGATCTGCCAGTCGATGCCGGGCAGGGGCAGCGTATCCTCGACCAGTTTGAGCCCATAGGTCTCATCGAACTGCGCGCGCGCCTTGGCGGTGAAATCGCGCAGCACCGCCCAATCATCGCCCTTGAGCCGCAGATGCACCGGTTTGGACGAGGCAGGGCCTTGTTCCAGCGCGGAAATTTCCACTTTGACGCCGGGCAGGGGGGCCAGACTTTCGGTCAGTTCGTTTATGGTCAGATCGCCATCCACCTTGGGGTCAGAGACCTGTCGCGTCACGTCAAAGCCTAGCAATGGCACGGTAAACCATGTTTCGGTCGCGGTTTTGCGGTCTTCCCATTTCACGATCTCGAACTGGATCTGGCCCACGGTGTCCAACGGGGGCTGTGCGCCGCCGGTGTTGTTGTTCAGGCCTGAATCGCCGGCAAAGGAAAACGCGTTGAGCACGTTGGGATGCGCCAGAACGATGTCTTCGGCATCGCGCAAAAGCGCGTCGGTCTGGTCAATCGACAGGTTGCCGCGCGCCCGGACATAGACGATGGCGTTCTCCGGCTCGGATTCCACAAAGAATTCGGTGCCGTTGTTGTTGTTGATGTAGAAGAAAAGCGTGGAGCCCACAAAAACAAAGACCGCCCCCGCCGCGACAAGCGGCATCAGGGGATTGCCCGCGATAAAGTTGATCACCCGGCCAAAGGCCGAACGCCGATAGCCCGATTGCACCTTTTGCGCGCGCTCAGGAAAGAGCCTGTTGCCGATCCGGCGGCGCGCATACCGCAGCCGCCGGAACACCGCTGCAAGCGCCAAGAGCACCGTCACCGCCCCGGCGATCGCAATCGCGGCCAAGGCCACCATGGCCACGATCATCAGAAAGACCGTGATCAGCGTCGGGATGACAGAGCCAAGGATGCGTGTGCCGTCCATCCGGCCAAATTCTTCGCCCACAAGGTCCGCCACCGGCCCGATGGCGCCGCCTGCCAGAACCAGAGCGCCCGCCGCCACGATCAGCGTCACGACATGCCAGTACCACGCGGTCTGCGCGATCTGCCGGATGCGCGTGTCGAACCACCGCTCCAGCCGGCCGGTCACGCCGCCCATCACCGGCAGATAGACCAGCGCCACCAGCAGGGAGGCCGACAAAACAAAAATGAGCGTGACAGGCAGCATGCGCATGAACTGACCCGAGACGCCGGGCCAGAACAGCATCGGCAAAAAGGCGCAGAGCGTTGTCGCGGTGGAGCTGACCACAGGCCAGAACATCCGCTTGGCCGCCGCGACATAGGCATGCATTGGCCCGTCGCCCTCGTCGATGCGTTTGTCGGCGTATTCCACCACCACGATTGCGCCATCCACCAGCATCCCGACCGCAAGGATAAGGCCGAACATCACGATATTCGAGACCGCCACATCCATCACCGCCAAGAGCGCAAAGCACAGCAAGAACGAGGTCGGGATCGCAAATCCGACCAATAGCGCAGGGCGGATGCCCAAGGCGGCCAGCGTCACGATCATCACCAGCGCAATCGCGGTGAGCACGGACCCTTCAAGCTGTTTGACCATCGATTCGATGATCCGGCTCTGGTCATTCGAGGTCTCGACCGTGATCGCGGTTTGCAGCTCTGGGGGCCAGTCCGCCTCGGCCTCGGCCACGGTCTGACGCACCAGATCGGCCGTGTCGATGATGTTGAATCCCTTGCGCTTGACCACCTGCAAGGCGATCGCCGTCTTGCCGTTAAAGCGGGCTGTGCCCATCCGGTCCTCAAAGGTGAGGTTGATGGTGGCCAGATCGCCCAGTGTGACCACCCGGTCGCCATTGGTCTTGACCGGCAGATCGTAAATATCGCGCGTGTCATCGAAGGAAGAGGGGATTTTGACCGAAAACGCGCCTTGTGCGCTGTCCACGGTGCCCGCCGCGATCAATTGGTTGTTGTTGCGCACCACGTTGATCAGCTCGCCCGCGGTGACGTTGTAGGCCTCTAGCCTGAGAGGGTCGATCAGCACCTCGACCATCTCGTCGCGGTTGCCTGCGATCCCGGCCTCCAGCACCGGTTCCAGCCCTTCCAGACGGTCCTGTAGATCCTTGGCAAGCTGCGCCATCGTGCGTTCGGGCACCGGCCCTGCAAGGCTGACGACGATGATAGGGAATTCCGAGAAATTTATCTCGTTGATCGAGTATTTGTCGGCCCCGTCCGGGAAATTCGCCTCTGCCGCGCTCATCGCGTCGCGCACATCGGCCATGATCTTGGTCTTGTCCCAGCCAAACTCGAATTCCAGCGCGACACCCGCATAGTTTTCGGCGGCGGTGCCGGTCATGTCCTTGAGCCCGTCAAGATCCGCAAGCTCGGTTTCCATCGGCTTGACCAAGAGTTTCTCGCTATCCTCGGCGGAAATGCCGGGGAACTGAACCGATACAAACAGGGCCGGGATCTCGATATCCGGCTCACCCTCTTTGGGCAGGCTGATATAGGCAAAGGTGCCGGCCAGCAGGGACAGCAGGATAAAGGCGATGACCATCCGCGCCCGTGACGCGGCCCAGTCGACGATACCGGTCATTGGCCGACCTCCTGAAAGCTGGGTATGACCGGGACGCCGTCGGTGACGAATTCCTGTCCGATCACGATCACGTCGGCCTGATCTGGCAGGCCGGTCAGAAACACGCCGGTGGGCGTGTCGCGCAAGAGATCGACCGCCACGAACTGCGCCGTGCCATCCTCGGACACCACCCGCACGCCCAGAACGCCCGCGTCATTCAGCGTCAGCGCCGATTGCGGCAGCAGATGCGCGGCCTTGCCTGCGGCGGCGATCTCGATTTCGGCGGTTTGCCCGTCGCGCAGGGTCAGCTCGGGGTTGGGCACCTCGATCTCGACGCGAAAGGTGCGCGTCGTGGGGTCGGCAGAGCGGCTGACGAATGCGACAGCGCCTGTCACCTCTTCGCCCGAGGCGACGATGGCCGTGGCCTTTGCACCGGTTTTGGCGTAGTTGACCTGTGTTTCCGGGACAAACCCCACCACCATGATCGGATCAAGCTGGATCACCGTCGCGCACAGTCCGCCCGGTTGCAGCAGGCTGCCCAATTCCGCCGTGTCGCTTTCCAGCAGCCCGGCAAAGGGCGCGCGGATCACGAGGCGGTTGATCTCTTTTTCGGCCAAGGCCACGGCGGCTTGTGCGCTTTGGACGCCCGCCTGTGCCGAGCTGATGCCCGCCGCGACGGTTTCCAGCCCCGACTCGGCGGATTTCAGCGCAGCCTGTGCGCTGACGATCCCCGCGCGGGCACCCTCTACCTGTGCTTCGGTCTGCGCCACGCGCGTTTCAGAGGCGAACCCGTCCTGACTAAGCCGGCTTGCGGCGTTGGCGTTGATCTCTGCTTCGCGCAGCAGGGCCTCACTTTCGGTGACCCGTGCGCGGGCCTCTTCAACGCGCGACTGTGCCTCGGGCACCCGTGCCTTGGCTTCGGGCAGGCGGGATTTGGCCTCTTCCAGCCGGGCTTTTGCCTCGGCCAGTGTCGCCTGCCGCGTGCCCGGATCAAGCTGGCACAAGATCTCGTTTTCCTCGACAAAGGCCCCTTTGCGCAATGGGGCCGACACGATCTGGCCGGTCGTTTCTGCGCGCAGATCGACCTGTCTGTCGGCCTCTGTCTGGCCACGCAGGACCACGGCGCTGTCGATCTGGCGTGCGCTAGAGCGTATGGCGACGACACCTACGGGTGTGGGGCCTTGGGTCGTGGGCGTGGCCGCAGCGGACGGCGCGGCTTCCTCTGCCGTTGTTTCGGCGGTGGTCCCCAACAGCCAGTCCCGTTCCATTACAAAGAGATATATGCCGATTGCGACAAAAACGGCCGCAAAGATAGAAAACAGACGCATGACAAGACTTTCCGCACGGGGGTATACCAGATCCAAGAATGCCGGATCGGGTCTGACTAGTCGATCAGCTATAAATACGCTGAACCATTCAGTTCAGATTAAAGTTTTTAGCCGCAATTTGCAAGGTGGATGCGCCATGTCCTGTTCCCACCCTCTTCGGCCCCCTTGGCAGGGGGCGGGGGACACGTTAAGAGAGGCCGAATTCGATCGAAAGGCCCCGGCGTGAGCGATACCGACAGTTTTATTGAAGAAGTCTCGGAAGAGGTCCGTCGCGACAGGCTATATGCCACTTTTCGCCGGTATGGCTGGATCGCCCTTGTTGCGATCCTCTTGCTGGTGGGCGGTGCTGCATGGAATGAATGGCGCAAGGCACAGCAAGAGGCCGAGGCACAGGCGCTTGGCAATGCCGTGTTTGCCGCGCTGCAACAAGAGGACCGTGCCGACCGTGCGGCCACCCTCGAAGAGATCGACGCGCCACAGACCGGCGCCGCCGCCGTCATAGATATGCTGGCCGCCGGAGAGCAGAGCGCGATTGACCCGGCCGAGGCGGCAACGCGCCTCTTGGCCGTGGCCGATGACCCCGCAACACCGCCCGTCTACCGAGAGATCGCAGCCCTCAAGGCCGTGTCGATGGCAGGCAGCGGGTTATCGCTCGACGATCGCCGCACCCGTCTTGAGGGCATGGCGCCGGGTGGCGGGCTTGTGCGGCTGCTGGCGGATGAGCAGATGGCCCTGATCGACCTGAAGACGGGTGATGCAGATGCCGCGATAGAGCGGTTGCAAAAGGTCCGTCAGGCCGCAGAGGCGACCCCGGGCTTGCGTCGGCGCGCCACACAAGTGATTGTGGCCATGGGTGGCGACCTGAGCGAACAGAGCGGCGAGACCGCCGAGAATTAAGGGACCGCGTCGATCTGCGACAGGACCGGCAGGGATGACAGGACAGGGGCTATGGCTGTGACGAGAGTGACACGGATTTTCTGGGTAGGGGCCATTTGCCTGCTTGCGGCTTGTTCGAAAAAAGAGGTCTTGCTGCAGGGCGAGCGCGAAAACATTCGCGATATTCTTGTGACCGAGACCGGCGAGACGAACCTCGCCTCCAAGACCGAGACAGGCACGATTCCACCGCTCAACCTTGCGGCGACGCGCGCCAATGCGAACTGGTCGCAATCGCTGGCCTCGCCGATGACCCGTACCGATCATCCCGCCCTTGCCGCGCAGCCAAGCCTGATCTGGTCGACGGATATCGGCGATGGCGACAGTCGGCGCAGCCGCATCACCGCCGATCCCGTTGTGGGGGATGGCCGCATTTTCACGCTGGACGCCAAGGCGCGGGTCAGCGCGGTTTCAACATCCGGCGACGTGCTGTGGTCGCAGGATCTGACGCCCGCCAACGATTCTGCCTCTGATGCATCGGGGGGTGGTCTGGCCTATGCCGATGGGCAGATTTATGTCTCATCCGCCTTTGGCCTGTTGACCGCGCTGGATGCGGAAACCGGCGCGCAAATCTGGCAGCAGGATCTGGGCGCCACCAGCACCGGCAGCCCAAGCGTGGCTGGCGATCTGGTCTACGCCATTTCCGGGGATGAGGTCGCTTGGGCGATCGAGCGCGACACGGGCCGCATTCGCTGGCAATTGTCCGCGACGCCGAATTTGCACAATTTCATGGGGGCGCCTGCGCCGGCCATCTCGGATAAATACGTCGTCTTCGCCTTTGGTGCGGGCGAGGTGCAAGGCGCCTTTCGCAAAGGTGGTCTGCGCCGCTGGGATGCGCAGCTTGCCGGGGATCGCGACGGGTTTTCCTCTGGCCTGGTGGGCGACATCACCGGCGGGCCGGTCATTGATGGTGACCGGGTCTATGTCGGCAACCATGCTGGCCGGACTGTGGCGCTCTCGCTGGGATCCGGCGAACGGTTGTGGACCGCGCCAGAGGGGCCGCTCAACCCGATCTGGCCCGCGGGCGACTCGATCTTTCTCGTCTCGGATCGCAACGAATTGCTGCGCCTCTCCGCCGAGGATGGCAGCCGCATCTGGGGCCGCGCCCTGCCTTTCTTCACTAAGGACAAGCCAAAGCGGCAGGCGGAAATCTTTGCCCATCATGGGCCTGTCATCGCCGGTGGGCGGCTCATCGTTGCCTCGAATGATGGGCTGATGCGCTTTTTCAATCCCACCGACGGCGCGCCCGTCGCAGAGGTCGCCTTGCCCGGCGGCGCCACAACGAACCCGGTTGTGGCGGGTGGCACGCTTTATGTCGTCAACGCGTCGGGCCAGCTGCTGGCTTTTCGCTGACACCTTTTTCCGCTAAATTGGCCAAGCGCCTGATCGGAGCCTAGAAAATGAGTTTCACGCTCGCCATCGTGGGGCGCCCCAATGTGGGCAAGTCCACGCTGTTCAACCGCCTTGTGGGCAAACGTCTCGCCTTGGTGGACAACCAGCCCGGCGTTACACGCGACCTGCGCGAAGGCGAGGCGCGGCTGGCCGACCTGCGCTTTACCGTGATCGACACGGCCGGGCTTGAGGATGCGACCGACGACTCGCTTCAGGGGCGGATGCGCCGCTTGACGGAACGCGCGGTGGACATGGCGGATGTGTGCTTGTTCATCATCGACGCCCGCGCAGGCGTCACCGCGCTGGACGAGATGTTTGCCGATATCCTGCGCAAGCGGGCGGGCCATATCTTTGTCGCGGCCAACAAATCCGAGGGGCGCGCCGCCGATGATGGCGTGATGGAGGCCTATAATCTGGGTCTGGGTGAGCCTATTCGCATGTCCGCCGAACATGGCGAGGGCATGACCGATCTCTACACCGCGCTGATGCCGCTGGCCGATGAATACGCCAAGCGCGCCGAGGCCGATGCGCCAGAGACCGATGTGCCGCTGCCCGAAAGCGATATGGATATCGACGTGACCCCCATTCCGAAACCGACCAAGACCAAGCCGCTACAGGTGGCCGTTGTTGGGCGGCCCAATGCGGGAAAGTCCACGCTTATCAACAAGATACTTGGCGAGGATCGCCTGCTGACCGGCCCAGAGGCGGGAATCACCCGCGATGCCATCTCGCTTCAGATTGACTGGGACGGGCTGCCGACCCGCATTTTCGACACGGCGGGCATGCGCAAAAAGGCCAAGGTGCAGGACAAGGTCGAGAAACTGTCAGTGTCCGACGGTCTGCGCGCGGTCAAGTTCGCCGAGGTCGTCGTTGTGCTGCTGGATGCGGAAATTCCGTTCGAGCAACAGGACCTGCGCATCGCCGATCTGGCAGAGCGTGAGGGCCGTGCGGTGGTCGTTGCCGTCAACAAATGGGATATCGAGCCGGAAAAGCAGGCCAAGCTTCGCGACCTGCGCGAAGCGTTTGAGCGGCTTTTGCCACAGTTGCGCGGCGCGCCTCTTGTCACGGTGTCTGCCAAGACGGGGCAGGGGCTCGACCGGCTGCGCGCGGCGGTGGAAAAGGCCTATGACGTCTGGAACCGCCGGATCACCACCGCGCAGCTCAATCGCTGGCTCAACAGCATGCTTGAGGCGCATCCGCCCCCGGCCCCCGGTGGGCGCCGGATCAAGCTACGCTATATGACGCAGGCCAAAACGCGGCCTCCCGGCTTTGTCGTGATGTGTTCGAATCCTGAAAAGCTGGCTGAAAGCTATTCGCGCTATCTGGTGAATGGCCTGCGTGAGGATTTCGACATGCCGGGCACGCCGATCCGCCTGCATATGCGGTCGCAGGCCTCCAGCAACCCCTATAAGGGCAAGAAAAAGCAGGGTCCGTCCAAGCTGCGCAAGCATCTGGGCAAGCCGCCCAAGGATTGACCCACCGTCTGGCGGTGTGGTCACACGCCGCCGGTCTTGCGCCCGCTCAGCGCGTAGAGCGCCAGCACACCGGCCCCCGCTGCGGCCAGCCCCAGCACCGGCCAATTCACCGGATCGGTGTTCGAGACAATCACGCCGATCAGCGCCCAGATGACGGCGCCGGAATATTCCGGCGCATCGGGCCGGGCGGTCTGCACCATCAGCGCGATGCCAAGGGCCAGCACGATCATCGCCAGTGCCGCGATCTGTTCCTCCACGATGCCGTGCCCCCCCAGCATCAGCCCAAGCGCCACACAGCTCGCGGCGGTCAGCCACCCGGCATAAAGCGCGATGGGCGTGCGCAGCCACAGCCGGTCCTCGGACCCGGCGCGCCACAGGGCAATCACCGCCGTTATCAGCATCACCCAGATCAATATGGTCGCCCAGAACGGACTGGTCTGAGCCACCGGAATCCATGCGGCGCCCACGATCAGGCTGGCGGCCAGCGGCCAGCGCGTCGCATCCCAGCCCGCATCTGTATCCCGCTTTAACAGGCCGAAAATGGCGCAGGCGATCAGCCAGATATAAATCAGCCCCCAGATCGCAAAGGCATAGCCTGCAGGCTGTACCGGCACATTTACCTGTGGGATCGGAAACTGATCGGGCCGAAACCCGTTAAAGCCCTCGGTGAGGTAGGGCGACAGGCCAAAGGCCAGCGCCGCTGTCACCACGAATATCGCTTTCATACGTTCCATAATGATCCAGATGGGGCAGGTGTGGGGCGGTTCAAGTCAGGCCAGCGTGCCATCCGCCGCGAGCCGCGTCTTGCCGCGCAGATAGGGGTGCAGCACCTCTGGCAAATCGACCGATCCATCCTCTTGCTGGCCGTTTTCCAGCACCGCAATAAGACAGCGCCCGACCGCAAGGCCCGAGCCATTGAGCGTGTGCAGGAATTGCGGCTTGCCGCCATCCTTGGCCTTGAACCGGGCATTCATGCGCCGCGCCTGAAAATCGCCGCAGACAGAGACGGAACTGATCTCGCGGTAGCTGTCCTGACCGGGCAGCCAGACCTCGATGTCATGCGTCTTTTGTGCGCCAAACCCCATGTCGCCAGTGCACAGCACGATGGTCCGGTAGGGCAGGCCAAGACGGTCAAGGATGCCTTCGGCGCAGAGCGTCATGCGGTCATGTTCGGCCATGGATGTTTCCGGGTGGCTGATGCTGACCATCTCCACCTTTTCGAACTGATGCTGGCGCAGCATGCCCGCGGTGTCCTTGCCCGCGCTACCCGCCTCAGAGCGGAAACATTGCGTGTGGGCCACATAACGGCGCGGCAGGCTGGATTCCTCGACCACCAGACCGTTGACGATATTGGTCAGCGTCACCTCGGCGGTCGGCACCAGCCACCAGTCATCGGTGGTGCGATAGCTGTCCTCGCCGAATTTCGGCAACTGGCCTGTGCCATACATCATTTCGGGACGTACCAGCACGGGGGTCCATGTCTCGGAGAGGCCATTTTCCTCGATATGCGTGTCGAGCATGAACTGCGCCAGCGCCCGGTGAATGCGCGCCACCCCGCCAGACAGCACGACAAAGCGCGACCCAGACAGCTTTGCAGCCAGCTCAAAGTCCATGCCCGGTTTCACGCCCTCCAGCTCGTAATGCTCTTTTGGGGTGAAGGCAAAATCGCGCGGCGTGCCCTTGCGGTACAGTTCGACATTGTCGTCCTCGTCCGCGCCCTCGGGGACATCCGCATGGGGCAGGTTGGGCAGGCTCATCAGCAGCTCTGTCAGCCTCTGGTCCAATTGCTTGGCCTCGGCCTGCATCTGTGCGACCTGCGCCTTTTTCTCGGCGACCAGCCCGCGCAGACGCTCGAACTCTGCCTCGTCGCCGCTGGCCTTGGCCGCCCCCACATCCTTGCTGGCGCGGTTCTGATCGGCCTGCGCGGTCTCGGCGGCCTGAATCTTGGCGCGGCGTTCTTCGTCCAGCGCGAGGATCTCTCCTGCGCCGCCTTGCGCGCCGCGACGGGCCAATGCGGCGTCAAAGGCATCGGGATTTTCACGGATGGCGCGGATGTCATGCATCGGGTCTGTCCTTGGCTGTCTGAGTCGATCCTCAAAGACCTTTATCAATGATCCGCAAAGAGGTGCCAGCCCCTAGATGCCAGCGGCACTTTGCCCCGGCATTTATGCACAAACCCAACACTGGCCTCATATGCGCGCTTTCACTGGGCTGTATGTCGTAGTTTTACCCGTCTTTCGCGCCTTGCAAATACCCCGTCCGAACCTTAGGTTCCCGCCAATTCGCGCTGGCCGCGCGCCCCACTGACAAGGACTGACATCGCATGGAAGCTTTCGCCCAATTTGTTCCGCTCATCCTGATCTTCGCGATCATGTGGTTCCTGCTGATCCGTCCGCAGCAGAAAAAGCTGAAAGAGCATCAGGCGATGGTGACGGCCCTGCGCAAGGGCGATCAGGTCGTCACCCAAGGTGGACTGATCGGCAAGGTCACCCGCGTCAAAGACGAGGAAGAAGTCGAGGTGGAAGTGGCTGATGGCGTGCGTGTTCGTGTGATCAAGCAGACCATCGCTCAGGTTCTGTCCAAGACCGAGCCCGCGTCCTGAACCCTATGCGCCCCGTTATCTGCGCTGCGTAAAGATCGCGGCGCAACCCTATGAAAAGGCAAGGCAATGTTGCAGATCGACCTCTGGAAGCGTTTTGTGGTTTGGGGGGTCGTCGCGCTTGGCCTTTTGCTGGCGATGCCCAATGCCTTTTACGACCGGGTCGAGACGCATAATGATGCCGTCGCCGCGATAGAGACGGGCGCCACGACAGAGGCGGAGGCCGCGGGCGCACTGGCCGAATGGCCGGATTTCCTGCCCTCTGGTCTGGTTAATCTGGGCCTTGATCTGCGCGGTGGCGCGCATCTGTTGGCCGAGGTGCAGGTCGAGGATGTGTACCAATCGCGGATCGAGGCGCTCTGGCCGGAAATTCGCGATCTGCTGCGCGAAGAGCGGAACCGCGTCGGACCCATCCGCCTGCAGCCCACGTCCCAGCCGGAACTGCGCGTGCGGCTTGTGGAAAATGCGGGCGAGGTGGACTATGCCGCGTCGCTTGTGCGGGGGCTGGCGCGCCCTGTTGCAAGTGTTGCGGGCGCCACATCCACCGATATCGAGGTCACGACCGAGGGCGACGAGATCGTTGTCGCGCTCAGCGAAGCCGCGAAACGGGCCAGCGATGATCAGACCGTGCGCACCGCGCGCGAGATCATTATGCGCCGCATCGACGAGATGGGCACGCGCGAGCCGACGATCCAGCGTCAGGGCGAGGACCGCATCCTGATTCAGGTCCCCGGTGTCGGCAGTGCTGCGGAACTCAAGGAAATCATCGGCACCACAGCGCAGCTGACCTTTCAGCCGGTCGTCAGCCGCACGACGGACGCGTCCGAAAATCCCGGCCCCGGCAATGAGCTGGTGCCGTCCATAGACCAGGAAGGCACGTTTTATGTCCTGGAACGCGCGCCCGTCGTCTCTGGCGAGGCGCTGGTCGATGCGCAGCCTGATTTTGACCAGAACGGCCGGCCAGCCGTCTCTTTCCGCTTCAACCCCACAGGTGGGCGCAAATTCGGTGATTATACCGCTGACAATATCGGCAATCCATTTGCCATCGTGCTGGATAACGAGGTCATCAGCGCCCCCGTGATCCAGAGCCACATTCCCGGCGGCACGGGTATCATCACCGGCAATTTCACCGTTGAGGAAAGCACCAATCTCGCCGTTTTGCTGCGCGCGGGCGCGTTGCCTGCCGAATTGGTCTTTGTCGAGGAACGCACCATTGGTCCCGAACTGGGCGCCGACAGTATCGCGGCGGGGCAGATTGCGTGTATCGTGGCGTTCGTGCTCGTTCTGGCCTTCATGTGGGCCAGCTATGGTACCTTTGGCCTGTTTGCCAATATCGCGCTGGTTATCAATGTGGGCCTCATCTTTGGCCTGCTCAGTCTTGTGGGGGCCACGCTGACCCTGCCGGGCATCGCGGGCATCGTGCTGACCATCGGGATGGCGGTGGACGCCAACGTGCTGGTGTTCGAGCGTATCCGCGAAGAGATGAAAACTGCCAAAGGCCCGGCGCGCGCGATTGAGCTTGGCTATGAAAAGGCGCTCAGCGCGATCACCGACGCCAACATCACCACGTTTTTGACGGCGTTGATCCTGTACACGATGGGCTCTGGCCCGGTGCGCGGCTTTGCCATCACGCTGGGGCTTGGCATTATCACATCCGTGTTCACAGCGATTTTCGTCACCCGTCTGATCGTGGTCATCTGGTTTGAGCGCAAGCGCCCCAAAACCGTGCTTCAGGGGCGCAACCTGCGGCTGGTACCTCAGGTCACCAGCTTGGATTTCTTCAAGAAATGGAAGTTTTCTCTGGGTTTGTCCGGTGTTCTGATCGTGGTCGCGGCGCTGTCGTTTATGTTGCAGGGCCTCAATTACGGCATTGATTTCCGGGGCGGCACCACAGTCCGCACGCAAAGCGCGCAAGAGGTAGAGATCAGCACCTATCGCGACGCCATAAGCGAACTGGGTCTTGGAGACATCAGCATAACAGAGGTGTTCGACCCAACCTTTGCCGAGGATGAAAACGTCGCCATGATCCGCATTCAGGCGCAAGAGGGCGAAGAGGCCGTGTCGGCCCAAGTCATCCAAAGCGTGGAATCCGCCCTGCAAGAGGCGGTGCCCGATATCACCTTTACCGCCGTGGAAAGTGTGGGGCCAAAGGTCTCTGGCGAATTGATCCAGACGGCCATCATTGCCGTGATATTGGCGATCGGGGCGGTCCTGATCTACATCTGGCTCAGGTTCGAATGGCAATTCGCGGTGGGGGCTGTGCTGGCGCTTGTGCATGACGTGGTCCTGACGATCGGCATCTTCTCAGAGCTGCAGATTCAGTTCGATCTGGCCATTATCGCGGCACTACTAACCATTGTGGGCTATTCTTTGAACGATACCGTGGTTGTCTTTGACCGCGTGCGCGAAAACCTGATCAAGTACAAAAAGCGCCCCTTGAACGAGGTGCTCAACATTTCGATCAACGAAACCCTGAGCCGGACGATGATGACCTCTGTCACCACGCTTCTGGCGCTTGGCGCGCTTTATGTGCTGGGTGGTGACGTGATCCGGGGCTTTGTCTTTGCGATGATCTGGGGTGTGATCGTGGGCACCTATTCGTCGGTATTCGTGGCCAGCACGGCGCTGTTGTGGCTGGGGGTCAAGCGTGACTGGTCCAAGCCTGACAACACCGCGGGGACGCAATTCGCCAACGTGGACGCCTGACCACGGCCTGACCCGAAGGAGGACGAGATGCGCTTGAACGAAGTGACCTTCACCGATGCAAAGCCCATCGACGGCTATGGTCCGGGGTTTTTCCGGATTGGCGGCGAGGCGATAGAGGCCCCGATCTGTATCAGCCCAAAGGGCGTGCAGGCATGGGGCGGTTTCGCGGATGCGGGCACGCTGCTGGCGCTCAAGGACGAGATCGACGTGCTCTTTATCGGCACCGGGTCCGAGACGGCCCATGTCCCCAAAGAGTTCCGCACCGCTCTGGAGGACGAGGGGTTGGGGGTCGAGGCGATGAACTCCCCCGCAGCCGCGCGCACCTATAATGTGCTGATTTCCGAAGGCCGCCGCGTGGCCGTCGCTCTGCTGGGGGTGTGAACGTCCGATGCTGACCGAAAGCCTGCCGTGATGCTGCGCGCCGATGCCTTGAGCGTGGCACGTGGCGGTGTCCGTGTGCTGGACGGTCTGAGCTTTGCCCTCAATGCCGGTGAGGCGCTGATCCTGCGCGGCCCCAATGGTGTGGGCAAGACGACGCTGTTGCGCACGCTGGCCGGATTGCAGCCCCCGCTGGAGGGGCAGATCGACAGCCCGCCCGAGGGGCTGGTCTATGCCGGTCACGCCGACGGGATCAAGGCGATGCTGAGCGTGCGCGAAAACCTCATTTTCTGGGCCAGCATTTTTGGCACAAACGATATCTCACAGGCGCTTGACGCCTATCAGCTGACCGCGCTGGCCGACCGGCCTGCGGGCCTGTTGTCGGCGGGGCAGAAACGGCGGCTTGGCCTGTCGCGCCTGCTCGTTACCGGGCGCCCGCTTTGGGTTCTGGACGAGCCGACGGTGTCGCTTGATACCAGCGCGGTCGAGATGTTCGCCGCCGTCATCCGCACCCATCTGGCCGGGGGTGGTGCGGCATTGATGGCCACGCATATCGACCTTGGCCTGACCGAGGCGCGCGTGCTGGATGTCACCCCCTACAAGGCCAAGGCACAAAGCCTTGACGAGTTTGACGAGGCGTTCCTGTGATCGCGCTGTTGATGCGCGATATCCGGCTTGCCACGCGGGCGGGAGGTGGCTTTGGCCTTGGGCTTGCGTTTTTTCTGATCGTCGTCGTGCTGGTGCCCTTTGGCGTCGGCCCACAAACAGAGCTTTTGGCGCGGATCGCGGCGGGCATCCTGTGGCTGGGCGCGCTCTTGGCGTGTCTGCTGTCGCTGGATCGCATCTTTGCGCTGGATTTCGAGGATGGCAGCCTTGATTTGCTGGCCACCGCCCCCGTCCCGATGGAGGCGGTCGCGGCCATCAAGGCCCTTGCGCATTGGCTGACCACGGGCTTGCCTCTTGTTCTGGTCGCACCGGTGCTGGGTATCCTGCTCAGCCTGCCGGTGCAGGGCTATATGCCGGTCGTCATCTCGCTTTTGCTGGGCACGCCCGCGCTGTCGATGATCGGGGCGTTTGGCGCGGCACTGACCGTGGGATTGCGCCGGGGCGGATTGCTTTTGAGCCTTCTTGTTCTGCCGCTATACGTCCCCACATTGATCTTTGGGGCGGAAATGGCCCGCCGCGGGGTGGATGGCCTTGATACAACGACACCGATGCTGATGCTGGCAGGGATCACCTGCGGCACCATCGCACTTTTGCCTTTTGCCGCCGCTGCGGTATTGAGGGTCAACTTGCGCTGAGATTACGGGAGGAACACGCGTGAATTCGATCTGGGTCTATGCGAACCCCAAGAAATTTATCGACACCACGGACAGGTTCCTGCCGTGGGTGTCGATGATCGCGGTGATCTGCCTTGTCGTGGGGTTGATCTGGGGGTTTTTCTTTACGCCCGATGACTACAAGCAGGGCTCGACGGTCAAGATCATCTACCTGCATGTGCCGAGTGCGCTGATGGCGATCAATGCGTGGCTGATGATGCTTGTGGCCTCGATCATCTGGATTGTGCGCCGCCATCATGTGAGCGCGCTTGCCGCCCGCGCCGCCGCACCTGTGGGTGTGGTGATGACCCTGATTGCGCTGGCCACGGGTGCGATCTGGGGCCAGCCGATGTGGGGGACATGGTGGGCATGGGACCCGCGACTGACCTCGTTTTTGATCCTGTTCCTGTTCTACCTTGGCTATATCGCCCTGTGGGAGGCGATCGAAGATGACGACACGGCTGCTGACCTCACCTCCATCCTTTGTCTTGTCGGCTCGGTCTTTGCGATCCTGAGCCGCTACGCGGTCAACTTTTGGAATCAGGGCCTGCATCAGGGTGCGTCGCTTAGCCTCGATAAGGAAGAAAACGTCGCTGACGTGTTCTATCACCCGTTGCTGGTCTGTATCGCGGGCTTTGTCTTTCTGTTCTTCGCGCTGGTGTTTTTGCGCACGCAAACTGAAATCCGCGCGCGGCGCATGCGCGCGCTCATGGCGCGGGACAGGATGTGAACATGATGCCTGATCTGGGAAAATACGCCGACGCGGTCCTGTCGTCTTATGCGGTGTCGCTGGTGTTGCTGTTGGTGCTTGTGGCGCTGAGCTGGCGTCGATCCGTTCGCACAAAGAACGCGCTGCAAGAAATTGAAAAGAGACAGAAAAACGATGCCTAAGATTTCGCCTCTCATGGCGGCGCCGCCGCTGATTTTCGCGCTGCTGGCGGGGTTGTTCTATATCGGCATGCTGCGCGACAACCCTGATGAGCTGCCCTCGGCGCTGGAGGGGCGGCCAGCCCCCGCCGTGCAGGTGACGCCGCTTGATGGCAAGACCTCCTTTGAGGACAGCGATCTGCGCAAGGGCGATGTGAAGCTGGTGAATTTCTGGGCCAGCTGGTGCGCCCCCTGCCGGGTGGAGCATCCGCATCTGGAAACGCTGGCCGATGAGGGCATCGCGATCTATGGCGTAAATTACAAGGATCAGCCGGGCAACGCGCTGAAATTCCTTGATGAATTGGGCGATCCTTATGCCGCGATCGGTGAGGATGCCAATGGGCGCATGGCGCTGAATTGGGGGCTTTACGGTGTGCCGGAAACCTATGTGCTCGACGGGACCGGCAAGATCGTGCTGCGCTTTGCCGGGCCGATCACCCAACGGGTGATGGACAGTCAGATCCGCCCCGCGATCGAGGCTGCGCGCAATTAATCCACGCTATTCCGGGCGCGGTGGATGGCTCAGGCAATGCTGGCGCAATGCCTCGTACTCGGGCGCGTCGCGCAGGGTGTCCAGCGTCGCGCGGTGATGCGCGAACGCTGCCTGCCGCAGGTCCAAAAGCTGCCCGCCGGACAGACGATCGAGATGCTGCATTTCCGCCCAGAGGCGGGGCGCGCGGTGCACCAGACTGTCCTCGCATGTGCCGCCGAAATTCCGTTTGCCCCAGTATTTTTCCCGCAGGGACCGATGCGTTTGATGCGCGCTGCCGCGCACGGATTTGAGCAAGAACGTCTCGATATCCTTGACCGCGTAGTGATGCACGCTGGCATGGCGCGTCATCAGCGGGTCTTTGGATCGCCAGTTGCGCAGCTCGAACTCTGGGTGGCGCAGCCCCGACCCGTTCACGATGCGGATCTCTTCGGCTGGCAAAGACGGATTGCGCGGCTGGTGTATGCCCGGCGTGGCAAAGACCGCCGGACGAAACAGCGCTTTCATACCGGTAAAATGCGTCTGATATCGTTCAGGTGCGGTGGTGTCGGTAAAGCGCGCGGTCACCAGCTCGTCGGTCATGTCCGGGATCTGCCCGCTGCCGAACAACCGCCAGTTCAGCGCCAGATGGTCAAATTCGGGCAGGACCGCCATCAGGTCAAGCAGGGTGCCATCGCCCACGCGGATGTTGAGAAACTCGTCCAGATCCAGCACCATGGCGAAATCGGCGCTCTGGAAAGTGTCCATTTGCGCGGCGCGTTTATAGGCGCGCATCTGGTGGCGGCCTGACGGGGCGGGATTGTCGTAATATTCGACCAGCCCCATCTCTTGCAGCAGCGTCAGCGTCTCGGCGGTGCCATCGGTGCTGTCGTTCTGAAAAAGGATGAAATCGGTAAACCCGGCAAGCCGATGGTGGGCCACCCATTCAAGGATGTTGTGCCCCTCATCCTTTGCCGTGGCGATGAGTACTGTTTTCACTGCGCCCTGCCTCTGGACTATTTTTATTTGTGTATCGAAAGATAGCATGTCCGCGTTGCGCTGTCAGGTGACAAACGGGCGCGTGCTTGCACGCGGCGCGCGGGATTGCTATCTGGCGGTCAGCGAAACCCGATGAAAAAGATCGGGAAGCCATGAGGCACAGGATTTGACAGATACTTCGTCCTATGAGACCGCGCCGCAAGAGGCGCCACCACGGCTTGAGGCGCGCGATCTGGTGCGCCATTACGATGGGCGTGTGGTCGTCGATCACGTCTCTCTCAAGGTGCAGCCGGGGCAGGTGACCTGCCTTTTGGGGCCATCTGGCTGTGGCAAATCCACGACGCTGCGGATGATCGCGGGCGTCGAGATGCAGGATACCGGCAAGATTTTCGTCGATGGCGCGCTGATCTGTGACACGCAGTTCCGGGTGCCGCCCGAGCGGCGCCATATCGGTCTGATGTTTCAGGATTTCGCCCTGTTCCCGCATTTGCGCGTGGCCGACAACGTGGCCTTTGGCCTGTCGGGCGATGCCGCGGTTAAGCAGGCGCGGGTTGGCGAATTGCTCGAACGGGTCGGGCTTGCGGGATATGCGCAAAGCTTTCCACATGAGCTTTCAGGGGGAGAGCAGCAGCGCGTCGCACTGGCCCGCGCGCTTGCGCCGCGCCCACGTCTGATGTTGATGGACGAGCCGTTTTCCGGCCTTGATAACCGGCTGCGCGACGGCATCCGCGACGAGACGCTGGAAATCCTGCGCGAAGAGGATACCGGCGTGTTGCTGGTGACGCATGAACCCGAAGAGGCGATGCGCATGGCCGATGATATCGCGCTGATGCGCGATGGTCGCGTGGTACAGCAGGGCGCGCCCTACAACATTTACAACGCCCCCGCCGACCGTGACGCGGTGGCGTTCTTTTCGGATGTGAACGTGGTGCGGGGCCGGGCGCAGGGCGCGCTGGTGCAGACGCCGTTCGGCCAGTTCCTGTCGCCGGGCATGCGCGACGGGCAGGAGATGGAGATCGTTATCCGCCCGCAGCACATCAAGCTGGATTTCGACCGCAACGGCAAGGGCCCGGCCCCCACGATCAGCGACGGCACGGCGGTGCGCGGCGTGGTGCAACGTGCGCGGTTCATGGGCTCTGAAAGCCTTGTGGAATTCCGCATGGATTTCGACGGTTCGATCTTCAAGGCGACGGTACCGGCGGTATTTTTGCCCAAGCGCGGCACGCCGATGTGGTTGATGATACGGCGCGATAAGTGTTTTCTGTTTCCTCGCGATTGATCCGCGCGGGGCAGGGCGGCGATCACGTGTCCGCCGCCTCCTCTGGCAGGACCAGCGTGATGGTTCCCGCCGCCTCCAGCCGTCGGATGACATTGATCACCTCCGTCATCGCCGCCTCGCCATCCTTGGCGCGGGGGGCGCCGCTTTCGGTCATTTCCTCTCGCAGCGCGTCGGACATGCGCCGTGACATGTTCTCAAGGATGAAATCCGCTGCCGCCTGTGTGGCGGGATCGTTGGTTGCCGCAGATAGCGCGGTGACAAGTGTGGCCTGATCCACATCGCGTGTCACCGACGGCACGTCGAGCGGCGCCACCCGTTCGGGAATATTGGCGAAGGTAAAGATCGCCTTGCGCACCCGTGCGGCAAATTCCTCATCTTCGGCGTCCAGCCCGGTGAGCACGTCATCCCGCGTCAGAGCCATGGAATTGTTAAGGATTTCACCCACCCGTTTTTCGGCCGGATCAGGAAAGGCGATATCCGGCACGCGGTGCAATTGCGCGGCAAGGGACAGACCGATCCTGTCGACGGCCTCTGGCGTGACGGCGGCTGTCTGGGACATGGCGATGGCGATGCGCCGCGCGACATCCCCCGGCAATTGCCCAAGAAGTTCGGCAGCGCGCGCGACATCCAGCTTGGACAAAAGCACGGCGGCGATTTCCGTACTTTCGCCGCAGAGCATGTCGCGCAAAGGCTCTGTCGGGGCGGTGCGCACCTGTTCCCAAGGATCACCGAACTGGCGTACACCCGCCTCTTTGCGCAGGCGCGCGGCGGTTTGCGGGCTGATCCGCCCGTCAAGCGCCGTCAGAGCCCCCGCCACACCACGCGGAAAGGTCAGCCCCATCGCCTCAAGCTCGGCGGCGAATTCGGTGACCACGGCGCGCAGCGTCGTGCGGTCGACATAGCGCATAGTGCCCATCTGCGTGGTCAGGATGCTCTGCAGGTCATCCGAGAGATCCGACAGGCGCAGGTCGGCCCCCTCGTTGAGCAGAAAGCGTACAACGATCGCGGCCTTCTGACGGCGCGACAGATGGGTCGTGACAGCGGCGGGCGGTGCAAGACGCGCGATGTTGTTGGTGGTCATTCCGAACCCCGGATGGCGGTACGTCGTGACACTATCGCCCGAGGCGTGAAGAAAGGCTGAACCCCTGACATGAAAAACGGCACGAAGGGTCATGCCCTCGTGCCGTTCAATTCCAGGCGCCTACGGATGGCGCGTCATATTTTAGCTGGTGGTGGGCACGCAGCTATTGCTTTCGGAATCCCAAGAGGTTCCTGCAGCGCAGGTCATGGCCTGCTTTGAATGACCGCCACAAGCGGCAAAGGCCGACAGTGAAGTTGCCAGTGTCAGGGCAACGGATGTCGCGACTACCTTGATCTTCATGTTTTTACCTCTCCTGTGCGTTAGCTTGCTAGAGATTAGCATGGAAAAGGCTTTTCTCAAACGGCTCAGCTCAGCTTTCGCCGAAAACCCGCTCAAAAATCGTGTCCACATGCTTGGTATGGTAGCCAAGGTCGAATTTTTCCTCGATTTGCTCGGGGCTTAGCGCTTTGGTCACTTCTTCATCACCCAAAAGCTCGGTTTTGAAGTCGCGGCCCTCTTCCCAGACCTTCATCGCGTTGCGCTGCACCAGACGATAGGCATCCTCGCGGCTGACGCCCACTTGGGTCAGGGCCAGCAGAACCCGCTGCGACATCACGAGGCCGCGGAATTTGTTCATGTTGGCCAGCATGTTATCGGGGTAGATCACCATCTTGTCGACAACCGTTGTCAGGCGCGCCAGTGCAAAATCGAGGGTCACCGTGGCATCCGGCCCGATATTGCGCTCGACAGAGCTGTGAGAAATGTCGCGCTCGTGCCAGAGCGCCACGTTTTCCATCGCCGGGATCACCATGGAGCGCACAAGCCGCGCAAGACCGGTCAGGTTCTCGGTCAGGACCGGGTTGCGCTTGTGGGGCATGGCGGACGAGCCCTTTTGCCCGGCGGAAAAGAACTCTTCTCCCTCCAGCACTTCGGTGCGCTGCATATGGCGGACCTCTGTGGCGATATTCTCGATCGAGCTGGCCACCACGCCGAGGGTTGCGAAAAACGCCGCGTGCCGGTCACGCGGGATGACCTGCGTGCTGATCGGTTCCGGCGTCAGGCCCAGCATGGCGCAGACATGCTCTTCGACC
>CBFHML010000102.1:0-17064 GCA_965656855.1 Roseovarius sp. | reverse complement strand
CGCGGTGTTTTGCGAATCCATCGCCAATCCGGGCGGGCATGTCGCCGATCTGCGCGCGGTGGCCGATGTGGCCGATGCCGCGGGCCTGCCGCTTATCGTCGACAACACGTCCGCGACGCCGTATCTGTGCCGCCCAATCGAACATGGCGCCACGCTTGTCGTGCATTCGATGACAAAATTCCTCACCGGCAATGGCACCGTCACGGGCGGTGTCGTGGTCGATTCGGGTAATTTCGACTGGTCGGCCTCGGACAAATTCCCGTCCCTGTCCGAACCCGAACCCGCCTATCACGGCCTCAAATTCCATGAGACGTTCGGCCCGCTCGCCTTTACCTTTCACGGTATCGCCATCGGACTGCGTGATCTGGGCATGACCCTGAACCCGCAAGCGGCGCATTACACGCTGATGGGTATCGAGACGCTCAGCCTGCGGATGCAACGTCATGTGGAAAACGCGATGGAGGTTGCTGGCTGGCTGGAAAAGGACGACCGGATCGAGGGCGTGACCTATGCCGGTCTGCCCTCGTCGCCCTATCACGACCGGGTGGCAACCGTGTGCCCCAACGGCGCGGGCGGTCTCTTTACCGTGGCGCTGAAGGCGGGCTACGAGGGCTGTGTAAAGCTGGTCGATAACCTCGAGCTGTTCAGCCATGTGGCCAATCTGGGTGACACACGGTCGCTCATCATCCACTCGGCCTCGACCACGCACCGGCAGCTTACCCCGGAACAGCAGACCGCCGCCGGGGCCGCCCCGAACGTGGTCCGCATCTCCATCGGGATCGAAAACGCGGCCGACCTTATTGCCGACCTCGATCAGGCTCTTGCCAAGGCCAGCGCCTGATCTTTCGTCGCCGAGGGGGTGTTTTCCTTCCCCTCGGCGACAAGCTGCTGTAAAATTGCTGAATAACGGGTCGGCATGTCGCCCAGCCCGACACCGGTGCTAGACTCCTGCGTATGAAACCCAATTTCGCCCTCACGCTCTCTTTTGACGGTATCGGTGTCCTGCACCGGGCCTTTCCCGGATGGCATCTGGTCGGCGACGTGGCGCTCGACAGCCCTGACTTGTCGGGTGAGCTGGGCCGCTTGCGCGAGATGGCGCTGGCGCTCGACGCATCGGGCCTGCGCACCAAGCTGGTGATTCCCAACGATCAGATCAAATACATCCAGTTCGACACAGAGGGGCTTGGCCCCGAAGAAGTGGCCGATGCGGTCGCGCGCCATCTGGACGGGGCCACGCCCTATGCGCTGGATGATCTAGCCTATGACTGGTCGATCAGCGCGGGTCAGGTCTATGTCGCCGCTGTCGCGCGCGAAACCCTCGCAGAGGCAGAGGCCTTTGCGGTAGAGCACCGGTTTAACCCGCTCGCCTTTGTCGCGAAGCCCGAAAACCGTGATTTCGTGGGGGAGCCGTGGTTCGGCGAAACAGCGCATGCAGCCACATCTTTGCCGGAGGGCGGCTTTGTCGAGCGCGACACGGCGGCAATTCGGATCATCGGCGCCGCGCAATTGCCCGACGACACGCCTGCCACGCAAAACGATGTGCCACCCGACCCGGTCATCGAGGTCGCTGACCCACCAGATCCTGTGGCAGAGAGCGTCGCAGAGAGCAAAGAGGACGACACCACCGCAGCGGCCCCCGCCGAGTCTGTGGCGGCCCCCACACCAGAG
Organism: Roseovarius sp.; assembly: GCA_965656855.1. GTDB lineage: Bacteria > Pseudomonadota > Alphaproteobacteria > Rhodobacterales > Rhodobacteraceae > Roseovarius. Next base: position 15,396 of record CBFHML010000102.1, on the reverse strand, counting down.
CCTGCGCCGAAAGAGGCCCCTGCCTTTTCCTCGATCCGGGCAAGCCGGCAAGAGACACAGTCCGACACCCCGCGCCTTGCCGGGGCGACACGCGATCCAGCACCAAAACCGCCAGCGGCCCTGCCCCCGTCAGACACACCTGTCACCGCAGAGCCGCCAACCCCGGCAGAGACCGCACCAGAGATCACCGGCGCACCGGATGCCGGTCTGAGCCAGAGCGTCGCCACCCGAATCGGCGCATCCCTGCGCCCAACCGAGGCAGACCGCCTGTCCGCCTCGGACACGCCCGCGTCACAGCCGGCCAGCCCCCTCGCTGCACCCGCAGACACACCGGCAGGCCCCGCGCCAGAATCCGAGCCGCGCGGGCCATCCTTCTTTACCCGCCGCTCTGCCGGGCTCAAGCGAGCCTTGGCCCGAGGCCCGGCGACCGAGGCCGCATCCACGACGTCCACGCAGCCATTGGAACCGCAGGACGAGGAACAGAGGATGACGATCTTTGGGGCGCGCAAGCCTGCAAAGGTTGGCGGCAAACCCCGCTTTCTGGGAATCATCCTGACGGCAGTCCTGCTGCTTTTTCTGGTCGGCGTGGCCGCATGGGCGTCAATCTTTCTTGATGACGGCTTGGCCCGCGTCCTTGGCAACGACCGCGAGACCGAAATCACCGAGACCCCGCTGCCCGAGGCAGAAACGCTGCCTGACCTTGTCACCACACCACCTGATCCGGTCGAAACCACCCCCTCGGAGGATACCCGCCTTGCCGCCCTGCCCGGCAATGACCTGACGACAACAGACGATCCCGCCCTTGACCCACGGCCAGAGGCGATGCCGTCGCGGCTTGACCCCGATCAGGCGCGGGCACGCTATGCTGTTACGGGCATCTGGCTGCGGGCGCCGGACACGCCCCGCGCGCCGGAAATCATGTCGCTTGACGACTTTTATCTGACCTCAATCGACCCCAAGGTGATCGAACAGGATGCCGTGGCGTTGCCCGGACCCGAGACCCTGTTGGGGGATACGGCCCCGGGCGCACCCGGCAGCCCGCCCGCGCCCGGCACGACGTTTGATTTCGACGAGCGTGGGCTCGTGCGCGCAACACCCGAAGGCGCCGTGACGCCCGAGGGCGTGCGTGTTTTTGCAGGGCAGCCGCCGGTCGTCATGCCCCCGCGGCCCGCAGAAACCACACGGATTGCCCCGGTCGATACGGTGCGACCCGCCGCAGAGCAGGCGCGGCTCGCCGCCCTGCGCCCTCGGCCCCGACCCGGTGATCTGACCGAACAGAATGAACGCGGTCAACTTGGCCTTGGTGGGCGCACCCGGACCGAGCTTGCGTCGCTAAGGCCCCGTCTGCGCCCCGCAAGCGCGCAGGATCTGGCACAGCAGGCGGCAGCCGCCTCGACTGCGGCGGTCACAAACACAGATGCAGATGCGGTCGAGGCGGCCGTCAACGCCGCTGTCGATCCGTTTGCCGACGCCACCGCACAAGCCGTGCCTTTGTCGATCAAGCCCAAGACGCGGCCAAACAATTTCGCACGCATCGTGGATGAGGCCGAAGAGGCCGCTGTCGCGACACCTGTGCCTGCATCACAACGGGTGGCACCCTCCGCGCCGACGGCCACCACAGTTGCCCGCGCCGCGACCGAACGCAACGCGCTGAGCCTGCGCCGCGTAAACCTGATCGGCGTCTACGGCACCACCTCTGACCGCCGTGCCCTCGTCCGGCTGGCAAATGGCCGCTACAAAAAGGTCAAGATCGGCGACCGGCTGGATGGAGGACGCGTCGCCGCAATCGGCACCAGCGAGTTGCGCTACGTCAAATCCGGTCGCTCGGTCCTGCTTAAAATGCCTCGCGGATAGACACCCGCATATTTCAGGCCATTCTGGTCGCACGATATCGCAGGTTGCATTGCATCCCTGCAAGGTGGCGCGCATAGTTGGTCCCAAGGCACGGTCCGGTCAGGGGCCGCCCACCCGGAGACATCATGGAAGGCTTTTTCTTTCAGGCCACTGTCTTTCTCGCTGCGGCGGTGATCGCAGTGCCCATCGCGGCCCGGCTTGGGCTGGGCTCTGTGCTCGGCTATCTTGCCGCGGGCATCGCCATTGGGCAGGTTCCGGGCTTTCTTGGCGGGCACGCCGCAGAAGAGCTTCAGCATTTCGCGGAATTCGGCGTCGTGATGATGCTCTTTCTGATCGGGCTAGAGCTTGAGCCACGCGCGCTTTGGGACATGCGCCACCGTTTGCTTGGCCTTGGCGGGCTGCAAATCACCTTGACCGCAGGGCTGGTGATGGGCGGTTGTATGCTCTTGGGGCTTGACTGGTCGATCGCTCTGGCCATCGGATTTGTCTTTGCACTCTCTTCGACAGCGATTGTTTTGCAGACGCTGTCCGAAAAAGGGCTGATGCAAACGGGGGGCGGGCGATCCACGTTTTCGGTGCTGCTTACACAGGATATCGCCGTCATCCCGATGCTGGCGCTTTTGCCGCTTCTGGCCATGCCCAAGACACCTGACATGATCCTTGGCGAAACGCTGTCACGGCTTTCCGAAGGCGAACAGGCGGCCCATTCCGAGGGCGCGCATCAGGCGGCGCAATCCTTTATCGAGAGTCTGCCAGCCTGGGGTGTGACGCTGGTCACGCTTGGTGCCGTGGCCGGGATCGTGATCGCCGGCGTCTATTTCACCCGGCCGGTCTTTCGCTTTATCCACGCCACCCGCCTGCGCGAAATGTACACCGCGCTCGCGCTGCTGATCGTGGTGGGCATTTCGTTTGTGATGTCCATCGTGGGTCTTTCTCCGGCGCTTGGCGCATTCCTTGCCGGGGTCGTGCTTGCCTCATCGGAATTCCGCCACGAACTGGAAAGCGATATCGAGCCGTTCAAGGGGCTTCTTCTCGGCCTCTTTTTCATCACCGTGGGGGCCGGGATCAATTTCTCGATCCTCTTCGCACAGTTCTTTCCGATGATCGGCCTCGCCCTTGCTGTCATCGTGATCAAGGGCGGCGTGCTGTATTGTCTGGGACGCATATTCGGGCTGCGCGGGCGCGACCTCTGGCTGTTTACACTCGGGCTCGCACAGGCGGGCGAGTTCGGGTTTGTCCTAATCAATTTCTCAACCCAGCAGAACGTGATCCCGACACAGATGTCAGAGATGCTGCTGCTGGTCGTTGCACTCTCGATGCTGATCACCCCGCTGCTCTTTATCCTGTACGAGACGATTTCACGGCGCATGACAGAGCGGACAGAACCGCATGAACCCGACGAAATAGACGCCACAGGCCCAGTTATAATTGTCGGCATCGGCCGCTTTGGGCAGATGGTCAACCGGCTGGTGCGCTCCTCCGGGTTTGATACGGTTGTTCTCGACCATGATCTGGCAGCGATCCAACGCATGCGCCGCTTTGGCATCAAGGCATTTCTGGGCGATCCCGGTCGGCCCGAACTTTTGCACGCAGCCGGACTGGGCGAGGCTCGCGTGCTGGTGGCGGCGCTCGACAATGCGGACGCGACGACGCGTCTTGTGGCCTTTGCCCGCCGGGAACGGCCCGACCTTCATATCATCGCCCGTGCCCGCGACCGCACCCATGTCTTTCGCCTGTACCAGGCGGGGGCCGACGATATCGTGCGCGAGATGTTCGACAGCTCCCTCCGGGCGGGGCGTTATGTTCTCGAAAACATGGGTCTGAGCCAGTTCGAGGCCGCCGAGGTCCAAAAGACCTTTTACCAGCACGACAGGAAATCCGTGCGAGAACTCGCTGCACTTTGGGATCCCAACACACCCACAACCGACAACGCCGCCTATATCCGTCGCGCGCGCGAACTGGAAAAAGAGCTTCAGACCATGCTTTTGTCACAACTCGAAGAGGCTGCAGCCGACACGATCCAAGAGGATCAGGACGACAGCAAAGAGGCGTGACACCCGTTCTTTATCCCCCAGAGATTGACGAAGGATAAAGATTTCAGGCGTCCGACACGCCAGCTTCGGAAAATGTCGCCATGCCAGAGTGGCATTCCAGTGCCGCGCGCAGAACCGCAATCGCCACTGCCGCGCCAGACCCCTCTCCCAGACGCATCCCCAGCGACAGGATCGGCGCCTTGCCCAGCCGGTCCAGCAACGCCGGATGCGCGGCCTCTGCGCTGACATGACCTGCAACCGTGTGATCCAGCGCTGATGGCTCCACTGCCTGTAGACAAGCCGCCGCGGCACTGCAGATAAACCCATCGAGAATCAGCGGGATACGCAGCGTTCTTGCCCTTGCCATGGCGCCCGCCATCGCCGCAATCTCACGCCCGCCCAAGCAGCGCAAAACCTCTAGCCCGTCGTGTCGAACGGCCTCGTGCCGGGCGACGCCCGCCGCCACGACGGATGCCTTCGCCAAAAGGGCCGGCCCGGCGACGCCGGTGCCCGCGCCCGTCCATGTCGCAGCCTCACCGCCATAAAGCGCCAGCGCGATGGCCGCAGCACAGGTCGTATTGCCAATGCCCATCTCCCCCAGAACCAGCAAATCAGCACCTTCATCAACGGCTTGCCAGCCAATGCTCAGGGCTTCGATGAACTCCTTTTCCGACATCGCGGGGGCTTGTGTGAAATCCTGCGTCGGCTGCTCAAGCGCGATCGGCACAACCGACAGCGTCGCACCCACAGACCCCGCGAGTTGGTTGATCGCCGCCCCGCCAGACTGAAAATTCGTGACCATCTGGGCGGTCACGTCGGCGGGAAAGGCCGACACACCCTGCGCCGTAACGCCGTGATTTCCGGCAAAAACAATGATTTGCGGCTTGGATACCCGCGCGCGCGCGTCATCACGCCAGCCGCAATACCAGATCGCCAGATCCTCCAGCCGTCCAAGCGCACCGGGTGGCTTGGTCAGGTCCGCGTTGCGCGCGCGTGCCGCCGTGATCGCCTTCTCGGACGGCGTGGGAAGTGTCTGAAGAATGGCCAGAAAATCGTTGGCCGTGGCGAAATCCTGCGGCATCGCGTCCCCCGTTGCATGGTTTGCGGCTTTTCGTGTATCGCAGGTGGGCTATCCGGCACAGCCGAAAAGGCCGCAATCATGTTGAAAAACGACCAAGCCCTTGTGCGAGCAGGGGATATCGGTGTCGCGCTGTCTCTCCTGACGCGGATACCCGTGCCGGGAACCCCGGATTACGCGCGTGGGGCCTTGGCCGCCTGGGCCTATCCGTTGGTTGGCCTTCCTGTTGCAGCGCTGGCCGGGGGCGCGGGCCTGCTGGCCATGCAAGCTGGATTACCTTCGCCGTTCAGTGCGCTGATTACCCTTGTCTTTCTGGTGATCCTGACCGGAGCCATGCACGAAGACGGGCTGGCAGACACCGCCGACGGGCTCTGGGGGGGCTGGGATCCAGAAAAACGGCTGGCGATCATGAAGGACAGCCATATCGGCACCTATGGGGTCGCGGCGGTTTTCTTTTCTCTGGCTTGGCGTTGCGCGGCTCTCTTCATGCTTTACGACATGGGCGCCTACGCGGCGATCTCTGCCATTCTTGTTGCCGCGATCCTATCCCGCGCGGTCATGCCGGTCCTGATGGCCGCATTGCCCGCCGCACGCAACACCGGGCTGTCACATAGGGTGGGGCGCGTCCCGAAAAGCACGGCAGTGCTCGCCATGGGGCTTGCGGGTGTGCTCGCGGGTGTCCTGATCGGGCCGATGGCCATTGCGGCGTTGGTTGCCGTGGCCCTGACAACCGGGGCGGTCGCTGTCATCGCCCACAAGAAAATCGGCGGCCAGACTGGCGATATTCTTGGGGCCGGGCAACAGCTTGCGGAGATCGCAGTGCTCACGATCCTACTGACATAGAAAAAGGCCACGTCCATAAGACGCGACCTTTTCTTACTTCATCACGCGGGCCGAAGGCCTTAAGCGGCGCGCGATACCAATACGTCGCCCACTTGTTGTGCGGCTTTGACCTCGTCACCACCGCTCACAGCGGCAACCTCACGCGTCAGACGCTCCAGCGCTGCTTCGTAAAGCTGGCGCTCGGAATAGCTCTGCTCGCGCTGATCGTCCGAGCGATGCAGGTCGCGGACGACCTCCGCGATGGCGATCAGGTCACCGGAATTGATTTTTTGCTCATATTCCTGCGCGCGACGCGACCACATGGCCTTTTTGACCTTGGCCTTGCCTTTGAGCGTCTTCATCGCCTTTGAGACCACGTCGGGGCTCGACAGGCTACGCATGCCGATCTCGACCGCTTTATGTGTTGGCACTCGCAGAGTCATTTTGTCTTTCTCAAAAGAAATGACAAACAATTCCAATTCGATACCCGCAATTTCCTGCTTTTCGATCGACACGATCTGACCCACGCCATGGGCGGGGTAAACAACGTAGTCATCGGCACGAAACTCGGACTTCTTCAACTTGCTCATTCAGGTGTTCCTCACAAGCTTCCTGTGGTCTTGCGCCTCTCAAACGCTGGATTCTCTAGCTCCAACAGGTTTTACGGCGCAAAGAAATCCACCCCCATGCAACAGCTTGGGCAGGCGGATATATGGATAGCGGTCTACATTTGTAACGGATGTATAACACAAAATAAGCCTCTGCGGAAGCGCAAGCTTCGCAAGGTGTGTATTAAGTCCGTATATTCAATATCTTAAACGACGAAATTTACGCATCAAACAGCGCAAACAGACGATGGCCCGCACGAATCGGGTCACCCCCCCTCGCCCGGCGCCTCAGAGAAATACTTGTCCATTTTGCCGTCTTCGCCGTCACGTTCCTCGGCGTTGGGCAGCTGGTCTTTCTTGGTGATGATCACCGGCCACATCTCGGAATACTTGCGATTGAACTCGACCCATTTTTCCATATCCGGTTCTGTGTCGGGGCGGATCGCATCGGCCGGGCATTCCGGCTCGCAGACGCCACAGTCAATGCACTCGTCGGGGTGGATCACCAACATGTTCTCACCCTCGTAGAAGCAATCCACGGGGCACACCTCGACGCAGTCGGTGTATTTGCACTCGATGCAGTTGTCGATCACGACATAGGTCATCTTGGTCTCTCAATCGTAAATATGACGCTGACCTAATTCAGTCGCGCCGATCAATCAAGCGTCTCCGAACGGTTCGCATCGAGTTTCCGACGGTCGCGCTTGGTCGGACGCCCTTTTCCTTCAAAGCCAGGATTTTTAGGGAGAATTTCCTTAGGGCGCTCGGCGGGCGGCTCTAGATCTTCGTATAGGCTGCGCGCCTCTGTCGCGGGGCCACGCCGCTCACCGATGGCAAGCACGCGGATCACGCGCACGTCGCGCGCCTGCGGAAAGGTCAGCACATCACCGGCCCCAACAGCGTGGGCCGGTTTGGACACCCGCGTGCTGTTGACCCGGACATGCCCGCCCGACACGACCTTGGCCGATAGCCCGCGCGTCTTGAAAAAACGCGCGTGCCACAGCCATTTATCCAGCCGTATTCGGATCGCGTCCTCGGCCAAGCTCAGGACTTGTCCTTGAACCCCATAAGCGCGGCGGCAAAGGGATTGTCAGGGTCGATCTTGTCTTTCTTCGCGGGTTTGGCCGCGTAGCTCTTGGGTGCGTCTTCGCGACGGCCCTGCCCTTTGTTACCGGGTCTGCCGCCGGGTTTGCCCTTTTTGGGGCGCGCGCCGCGCGGCTTGTCGCCATCGCCACGCGCCTTGGGCGCCCGGCCCGCCCATGTGAAGGTGTAGAACGCCTCGATTTCCGGCGCCTCTTCGGATGGGGCATCGGGCACGGCGCCCGGTGCAATCTCGGTTTCCGACATGGCGGGCACGTCTGCAGGGACCGCGCCCTCACCTGTCGGCGTCTCGGCGATCGGGGCCACCCCATCGGCGACTATGTCACTGTCGGGCTCTGGGCTCGCCTCTTCGGGGGCGGCATCGGCAGGGGTTTCGTCGGCGGGGGCCGGCGCGTCCTGCATCGCCTGATCGACCGCTTTCACCTTTTCGCGCTCACCCTTTTCGGCCTTGTAACCAAGGCCTTGCATCAGGTCGGCGAATTGCTCCAGCGTCATGCCCGTGATCGACAGCATGTCGGCGTTGGCCTCAAATCCACCACGGCTATCCTCGGTGCGCAGCATGTCGGCGAGCCGTTCGAGCATGTCGATGCGGATCGCCCGTTCGCCCGCGGCGCGGTAGCCGGCCATCATGTGATAACCCGGCGGATAGGTCGTGCCCGACGGGACGGTCACAAGACCCGGTGGCGGTGCCTCGGGAAACTCGTCCAATCCTTTGGACAAAGACCACAAAACCAACCTCAGACGCGTTGGCGCAGGCTTTAGCAAGAGCGGCATGAACACGGTGAATTGACCGAACCGGACGCCGTGCTTGCGCAGCTGACCGCGGGCCTCTTGGTCGAGGGTTTTGACCTCTTCGGCCACCTCGCCACGCGGGATGACACCAAAGCTTTCGACAATGCGATAGCCAAAGCCCCGTGCAAGACCGGTCAGCTCCTCATCGCGCTGGATATTCAGCAACGGCTCGAACAGCGTGGCGATCTTGCGGTCGATGAAATGTTGCAGGCGGCGTTGCACCTTTTGCGCCACATCGGCACCGGCGGCCTCGTCGACAAAGGCAGTCACCTGCGGTTTGAGCGGGTCAGAGCCGGGAATCAATTTCCCCACTGCCTGATCGCCCCACATCAACCCGCCCTGTTCGGTAAAGTCGATTTCGGTATCGGGCGCATTGTAGAACTTGTCGGCACGCAGATGGAAATGCGGGGCCAGAGCCTGAAGACTGGCCGTCTGGATCGTCTTGGCCTCCTGCCCGTTCGCGCTCTTGTCCTGAATGAACCGAAATCCTTCGAGCCGCCCGACGAATTCGCCTTCGACCGTCACTTCGCCTTTGTCGTTTACGTCTGCCACCATGGCTTCCTTCTGCTTGAGCCGGCGCAAAAGCACGGATGTGCGCCGGTCCACAAATCTTTGGGTCAGCGCCCCGTGAAGCGCGTCTGACAAGCGGTCTTCTACAGCGCGGGTGGCGTCACGCCAATGGCTTTCGTCAGTCAGCCAGCCCTTTCGTTGCGCCACATAGGTCCACGTGCGGATATAGGCCAAACGCTTTGAAAGGGTATCTATATCCCCGTCGGTTCGGTCAATTCTTTGAACCTGCCGCGACAGCCAGTCTTCGCAGACCCGGCCGTGCTCGTGCAGGTCATTGAAAAGCTTCTCTAAAAGGCTTGCATGCTCAGCATGACTGATGCCTCGAAAATCCGGGACGCGGCACACATCCCACAGCAACTTTATCGACGGTCCGTCGCTGGCGCGGGCGCGCACCTCGGCATGGCCCGACAAGGTCCGAAGCGCCATGAGATCATCCGCCTCACGCGCCCGGACCAGCATTTCGTCCTGTGGCTTGACCTCAAGCGACGCGATCAGCGCGTCCAGATGCCCGAATTTCAACGCCGGGTTTCGCCACTCCAGCTTGCGGATCGGGGCAAAGCGGTGCTCCATGATGGCCTGCGCCATGTCATCGGGCAATGGCGGCGCCTCGCCGGTCACACCAAAGGTGCCGTTGGACATGCCCCGCCCCGCCCGGCCCGCGATCTGCGCCAGCTCATTGGGCGCCAGAGACCTGACTCGCCGTCCGTCAAATTTCGATAGCGACGAGAACGCGACGTGATTGATATCGAGATTGAGCCCCATGCCGATGGCGTCCGTGGCCACGAGGTAATCCACCTCACCATTCTGATAGAGATCCACCTGCGCATTGCGTGTGCGCGGCGACAAAGCGCCCATAACAACGGCCGCACCGCCCTTTTGGCGGCGCAACAGCTCTGCCACGGCATATACATTCTCAACCGAAAAGCCCACAATCGCGCTTCGCGCGGGCATTTTGCTTATCTTTTTCGAACCTGTGTAGGTAAGTTGCGACATACGCTCGCGGCTGATGAATTCCACCCCCGGCACCAGCGCCGCGATGGCCCCGCGCATCGTGTGAGCGCCCAGAAACTGAGTTTCCCGCAGGCCACGCATCCGCAAGAGCCGGTCGGTAAAGACATGGCCACGCTCGGGATCGGCACAAAGCTGGATCTCGTCGATGGCCACGAAATCGGCGCCCATGCCCTCGGGCATCGCCTCTACGGTGCAGACCCAGTACTGGGTGCGCGGCGGCACGATCCGTTCCTCGCCGGTGACAAGCGCCACAACAGACGGCCCGCGTGCCGCGACGATCCGGTCATAGACCTCCCGTGCCAGCAATCGCAAAGGCAGACCGATGATACCGGTCCTGTAGGCCAGCATCCGTTCGATGGCATAATGCGTCTTACCGGTATTGGTGGGGCCCAGAACCGCAAGGGTCCTCGACTGCTCGGCCATCGGCCTTCTCCCGCTTGCCTGTCAGAGGTCCCTGCCGCCGATTTCGCGGTCAACATGGTCCATTGCCTTCAGGACATCTTCGTGATGGGGGTGTATTGCAAGCGCAAATTCGAACGCTTCCTTGGCCATTTCCGGGCGCGATGCCGCGGACAGGATAGCCCCAAGGCTGGCCAAGGCGTTGAAATGACGAGGCTCCAGCGCCAGAGCGCGCTCAATATCAGCGATGGCCGGGCCATAGAGTTCTGCCGCGGCAAAGGCGGTGGCCCGCATGTGCCACCCTTCGGCAAAGCCCGGCGCGTGATCCGTAAGCGCCGTCAGATGACCGATAGCCTCGTCAATATCCCCGGCCTGCAGCGCATCCCGCCCCCGTTTGAGCAGAAAATCCGCCGAAGCAGAGCCTGACCTTGTCCATTCCAGCTCTATTTCCTTGGCAAGGCGGCGCGCCTCTTTCGGTTCTGCCGCCTCGGACAGATCTGCATAAAGACCATCAAGCCGCGTCTCCTGAGCTGCGAGAGGTAGGGAAAACGCGACTATTGCGGCAAATGCCGCAACGATAGAATTGAGAGATAAGTGCTTTGCGCTCATAACAGGGTTGAATTTAGCGTCTTCGACGGGGAATCAAAGCCCCGGCGACCAAAACTGAAGGAAAAGATATGAGCGACGTGATCACTGCTGCGGTAGAGGCCCTGAATGCCAAGCTGACTGAGGGGCTGGACGGGTCGGCGAAATTCGTGATCGGGGACGAAGGCTCTGTCATGATCGACGGCGACGGTGCGCGCGCTGGCGATGACGAGGCGGACGTGACCCTGACCGCCGATGCCGACACGTTTCAGTCGATCCTCGAAGGCGATCTTGACCCTACGTCCGCTTTTATGTCGGGCAAACTGGCTGTCGATGGCGACATGGGCATGGCCATGAAGCTTGGCAGCGTGCTGGGCTAAGGGGTAGTCGCGCATGACCCACGCGCCCTTTTACGCCGATCTGGCAGAAGGTCCAAAAGACGGTGAGGCCGTCTGGACCCATGCGGCGGATGGGGTGCGCCTGCGCATAGGCTGCTGGCGGCCCCCCGAGGCGGCCCGCGGCACGGTCTTTGTGTTTCCCGGACGCACGGAATATGCCGAGAAATACGGGCGCATCGCCACCGATTTCGCGGCAGCCGGGCTTGCCACCCTAACGATAGACTGGCGGGGTCAGGGCCTGTCGGACCGTCTCACCGATGATGAAATGTCCGGTCATGTGCATCTTTTCTCGGATTATCAGATGGATGTCGCCGCCATGTGCGAGGCGGCTGAAACACTCGATCTGCCGAAACCATGGTTTCTGCTGGCGCATTCGATGGGCGGCTGCATCGGCCTGCGCGCGGTGATGTCGGGCTTGCCTGTCATGGCTGCCACGTTTTCCGCACCGATGTGGGGGATCTACATATCCCGCCCGCTGCGTCCCGTCGCATGGTCCCTGTCATGGGGCAGTCGCGGCATCGGTCTGGATCATGCCTATGCGCCCGGCACCGTGTCGACCAGCTATGTGATGACCGAACCTTTTGAGACAAACAAGCTGACCACGGACAAGGACAGCTATGACTACATGATCCGCCAAGTCGAGGCTGATCCGCGCCTCGGGTTGGGCGGGCCAAGCCTGCGCTGGCTCTACGAGGCTTTGCGCGAAACGCGCGCCCTTGCCCGGCTGCCTGCACCCGATCTGCCCTGTCTGACGATGCTGGGCACACAGGAGGATATCGTCGATACCGTTCGCATTCAGGATCGTGTGGCCGGCTGGCCTCAGGCACAGCTTACCATGGTCCAGGGCGCACGGCACGAGGTTCTGATGGAAGGGCCGGAAACCCGGCGTCGGCTGACCGGTGATATCACCGATTTTTTTTCTCAAGCGCGGATCACGCGCGCCCCACAACCTGACGCTGGCGACCAAGGCCCTGAATCTCCAGCTCCATCACATCGCCCGCGACCAGAAAGCGCTTAGGGTCGCGCGCCATGCCCACGCCGGGTGGCGTGCCGGTGGCGATCACATCCCCCGGCTGAAGGCTCATGAGCTCACTCAGATGCGCGATGATCTGCGCGACGCCAAAGATCATCGTGCCCGTGCTGCCTGTCTGCATCCGCTCCCCATTGAGGTCGAGCCACATGTCCAGCGCCCCGATATCCCCCGCCTCGTCAGGGGTGACAAGCCACGGGCCGATGGGGCCGAACGTGTCGGCGCTCTTGCCCTTGGTCCATTGGCCGGATCGATGCATCTGGTAATGCCGCTCTGACACGTCATTGACCACACAATAGCCCGCAACATGGCTCAGCGCGTCGGCCTCGGTGACATAAGAGGCGGCTTTGCCGATCACCACGCCAAGTTCCACCTCCCAGTCGCCATGCTCTGATCCGCGCGGCAGGCGCACCTCATCCTGTGCGCCGCAAATGGATGATGTCGCCTTCATGAACACGATCGGTTCCTCAGGCACCGGCATCTCTGCCTCGGCGGCGTGGTCCGAATAATTCAGCCCGATCCCGATAAACTTGCCCACCTGCCCCACAGGCGGGCCAAGACGCGGCTTGCCCTCGACCAGCGGCAGCGCCTCTGGATCGACACGCGGCAGACGGGTCAGCACCTCGCCTGCGATATCGGGCACAACGCCCGTGAGATCGCGCAATCGTCCTGCGGCATCCAGCATGCCGGGCCGTTCCTGCCCCGCGCTTCCGTATCTGACAAATCGCATCGCGTCCCCCTGGCACCCTTGGCTGGCGGCAGAATACCGGGATGCAGCCATCCTGCAAGGCCCGGCCTCTGGCCACCGCCCCCCATGGCCCTATTCTTGGGGCATGGTTCTGCAATTCAAACCCCAAGGCATTTATTGCCCCGCCGGTGATTTCTTCATCGACCCGTGGCGCCCGGTCGACCGTGCTCTGATCACGCATGGCCATGCCGATCACGCCCGCTGGGGGCATGGCCATTATCTGGCCACCGACGCCGCGGGACCGGTGATGCGCCACAGGCTCGGCGATATCTCTCTTGATGGCATCGCGTATGGCGAAACGCGCCAGATCGGCGGGGCAAGCGTCTCGTTTCATCCGGCGGGCCATGTCCCGGGCTCGGCCCAGATCCGGGTAGAGGTGGCAGGCGAGGTCTGGGTCGTGTCGGGTGATTACAAAACCGCGCCCGACCGCCTGTCAGAGCCGTTCGAGCCGGTTCGCTGTCATAGCTTCATCACCGAATGCACCTTTGGTCTGCCGGTTTTCAACTGGGCGGATGAGACAACCGTCGCGCGCGACATCAACGCGTGGTGGGCGGCCAATGCGGCCGCTGGCAAATACAGCCTTCTGGGGGCCTATGCGCTTGGCAAGGCCCAGCGGGTGATGACGCTGCTTGATCCTGAGATTGGCCCGATCCTGACCCATGGGGCGGTGGAAAATACCAACGCGGTGTTGCGCGCGCAGGGCTATGATCTGCCCGCAACCGTCCATGTCACAGCCGATGTCGCGGCCAAGGATCATCCCGGCGCGCTGGTCATTGCGCCACCCTCCGCACTTGGCGCGACATGGGCGCGGCGGTTCAAGCCGGCCTCGACCGGCTTCGCCTCTGGCTGGATGCGCCTGCGGGGCGTGCGCCGCCGCCGCTCGGTTGATCGCGGCTTTGTGGTGTCCGATCACGCCGACTGGGATGGGCTGAATGACGCTATCGCACAGACAGGCGCGGAAAATATTTATGTGACACATGGTTACACGGATATATTCGCGCGGTGGCTGAACTCTGAAGGATATAACGCCGAGGTGGTACCCACTGAATTTACAGGTGAATCCCTTGATGACGGAGAGGCGGCATGAAACGCTTTACCGCGCTTTACACCGCCATCGACCAAAGCACGAAGACCACCGTCAAAGTCACTGAATTAGCTGGGTTTTTCAGCGATGCGCCGGATGATGATCGGCTGTGGACTGTCGCGCTCTTTTCCGGCCGTCGCCCCCGGCGGGCCATTACCACAACGCGCCTGCGCGAATGGGCGGCAGAGCGTGCTGGTATCCCTTTGTGGCTGTTCGAGGAAAGCTATCCCATCGTTGGTGATCTGGCAGAGACCATCGCCCTTATCCTGCCGCCGCCCACGCGTAGCCATGATGCAAGCCTGTCCGACTGGATCGTCACCCTGCGCGCCCTCGACAAAAAGGACGAGGATGCGCGCAAAGCCGCCGTGTTGGAGGCATGGGATCAGATGAGCGCGCAAGAACGGCTTGTTTTCAACAAGCTGCTCACAGGGGGCTTTCGAGTCGGTGTCAGCCGCAAGCTGATGACCCGCGCGCTGGCGCAGGCGACAGGCCGGGACGAGGCGGAACTGGCGCATCGCCTGATGGGGGACTGGACGCCTGACACAACCTCGTGGACAACCCTGATCGAGGCGCCAGATGCCAGCGCCGACCTTTCTCGGCCCTATCCGTTTTGCCTTGCCTACGGTCTGGACGAAACGCCGCCCGAGGATCTGGGCGCCCCCGAGGATTGGCTTGCCGAATGGAAATGGGACGGCATCCGCGGGCAGCTTATCCGGCGTGGCGGCGAGCATTTTGTCTGGTCCCGTGGCGAAGAGCTGATGACAGACCGTTTTCCCGAGCTGGCCCGCGCCCGCGACCACCTGCCCGATGGCACCGTCATCGACGGCGAGATCGTGGCGTGGGACGGCACAGCGCCCCTGCCCTTCAACGATCTGCAAAAGCGGATCGGACGCAAGACCGTGCCGAAAAAACTGCTCAAGGATGCGCCAGTCATCGTACTGGCCTATGACCTGCTCGAAGCGCAGGGCGAAGACCTGCGTGCCACCCCGTTCGAGACCCGCCGCGCAAAGCTGGATGCGCTGCTACAAGATCTGCCACCAGAGGCGCCTCTGCGTGCCTCACCGCTTGTCGCCTTCACCTCATGGCAAGACCTTAGCGACACGCGAGCGCAAGCCAGAGACAAGCGCGCTGAGGGGCTGATGCTCAAAAGCAAGGACGCGCCCTATCACGCCGGGCGCAAGAAAGGCGATTGGTGGAAATGGAAGCTGGATCCCCTGACGATCGACGCGGTGATGATCTATGCGCAACAGGGCCATGGCCGCCGTGCCAATCTCTTTACCGAT
>CBFHML010000101.1:0-79044 GCA_965656855.1 Roseovarius sp. | reverse complement strand
CCGACTGGCCGATATTCACCGTGTGCCGCTGACCCAAGCCGCGCAGGCACGCGTCCCAGAACACGAGAGCTGTCGGGCTTTTGGTCAAAACCGGGGCAGGCGCCTTGCGCTGGTTTGTGCGGCTCTGAGTCTGGTCGCGATTTGCACGTTTTTGTGGCCCGTGGTTGTTCTGGCGATCATCATGGGATGGTCCGCGATTACGTTGTTCGTGGCTGCGGGTTTCAGGTGCATGGCGTTTGTCGCGCGTATTTCCGGCGGGCCGGTCCAGCCCGAAATGGGCGGCGCGGGCCTCAAACCGCCCTTGCCGCGGGTGTCGGTTCTCGTGCCGCTCTTTCGCGAAACCGAGATCGCTCATGCGCTGATCGCGCGGCTGACCCAATTGACCTATCCCAAATGTCTGCTCGACGTGGTGTTGGTGCTGGAGGAAGATGACGCGCTGACCCGGCAGACGCTGGCGCAGATCGACCTGCCACCGTGGATCCGGGCCGTTGTCGTGCCAGATGGCACACCTCGGACCAAGCCGCGTGCGATGAATTACGCGCTGGATTTCTGTGATGGGGACATCGTCGGTATTTTTGATGCAGAGGACGCGCCCGAGGCTGATCAAATCACCCGCGTCGCGCGTGCCTTTCAGGCGGCGCCGCCGGACGTGGTGTGTCTTCAGGGCGTGCTCGACTATTACAATTCGCAGCAAAATTGGCTGGCGCGGTGTTTTACCATCGAATACGCCGCGTGGTTTCGCATCATGCTGCCTGGTCTGACCCGATTGGGCATGGCCATTCCGCTTGGCGGCACCACGCTATATTTTCGGCGCTCTGTGCTGGAGGAGTTGGGGGGATGGGACGCGCATAACGTGACAGAGGACGCCGATCTTGGGTTTCGGCTGGCGCGTCATGGCTACCGCACGCAGATGGTGTCAACGACCACCTTTGAAGAGGCCAATTGCCATCCCTGGGCCTGGATCAAGCAACGCTCGCGGTGGCTCAAGGGGTATATGTTCACCTATCTGGTGCATATGCGCCGACCTTGCGTGTTGTATCAACAGCTTGGTGCAAGGCAGTTCTGGGGTTTTCAGGCGTATTTCGTGAGTGCGCTCAGTCAGATCCTGCTTGCCCCGATTTTGTGGTCGTGCTGGCTTGTCTTTCTTGGGCTGCCGCACCCGCTTGATCCGATTGTGCCGCGTGGCCTGCTGATTGGGTGCACTGCTCTGTTCCTTGCAATTGAGACGATCAGCCTCATCATTTACGCGGTTTCCGTGACCGCGCCGGAGCGCAGGCACCTTTTGGCGTGGGTGCCGACAATGCCGCTTTACTATCCGCTGAGCTGCATTGCCGCCTATAAGGCGCTGTATGAATTATTCGCCAAACCGTTTTTCTGGGACAAGACCATGCATGGGCTGTCGCTGGCCGTGGTGCCCCCGCCTACGGCTCTGGGCTTTGCCGGAGGCAGGCGCTCAGACCACGCTGCCAAGCTCTCCTGAATCGAGCTTAAGCCGCGTCACGAAGGCCTTTGAAATATGCGCACGCAGCGCATCTCCGGCGGCTTCGGTGTTGCGGTTCTCGATTGCGGTGACGATCGCATCATGTTCGGCCAGCGCATCCTCGGGCCGACCGTCCGCCGCAAGCGAGGTGGTCGCCATCAGGGCCATGGATCGGTGCACAAGATCAAGCTGTTGCACCAGAAACCGGTTATGCGAGGCAAGGTGAATCTGCTTGTGAAAGCGGCGATTGGCCCGGGCCATCGCAGTGGGATCGGTCATCAGCTTGTAATCGCTCTGGACCATGTCGCGCAGCACGCGCACCTCTTCTTCGGTGGCGTGACGCGCGGCAAGATTGGCGGCAAGCCCTTCCAGCTCTGCGCGGACAACATAAAGTTCGGCAAGCTGATTGTGATCAAGCGAGGCTACGATCAGGCTACGACCATCGCGGGTCAGCAGCGACTGTGTTTCCAGCCGTTGCAGCGCCTCTCGGATCGGGGTTCGGGATACGCCGAAACGTTCGGCAAGATCGCTTTCGACAAGCCGGTCGCCGGGCTTGTAGGTGCCCATGTCGATCGCTTCGAGAATAAGCGTGTAGGCGTCTTTTTGCGGCGCGGCTATGGTCATCGCGGTCTCAATCCTTACATCTGTCACAAGACACGACAGTACTCAGGCACAACGCCAAGGATCAAGCCCAGACCTGAGTCTGTGTTTATGCCCCTGAGCCGCGCAAGAAAGACCGCTCCGATGCCGAAACAGGATTTCGCCCATGTCACCGACTGGGTGTTCGATCTGGACAACACGCTTTACCCGCCTGCCGCCCGGCTTTTCGATCAGGTGGATGAACGAATGACCGTCTTTGTGATGGATCAGCTGCGCGTTGACCGGGCAGAGGCGGGTCTGCTGCGGGACCGCTATTGGCAGCAGCATGGCACGACACTTGCCGGGCTGATGGCGGAACATGATCTTGACCCCGGCCCGTTTCTGGAGGTCGTGCACGACATCTCGCTGGATCATCTGGATCCGGACGCCGATCTGGCGGCGCGCATACAAGCGTTACCGGGGCGCAAGATCGTTTACACCAACGGCACAGCCTCTTATGCGGCGCGTGTGGTAGAGCGGCGTGGCTTGGCCTGCGTGTTCGATGGGCTATATGGCGTTGAAAATGCCGGGTTTCGCCCCAAGCCCGACCGCGTGGCCTTTGACTGCGTTTTCCGCCTTGGTGGCGTGACGCCGGGCCGCGCCGCGATGTTCGAGGATGAGCCGCGCAACCTTGCGGCACCGCACGAGATGGGCATGCGCACGGTGCATGTGGCGCCAGACGCGCATGTGGCCGATCACATTCATCACCACACCGATGATCTTGCCGGGTTTCTTGCCCGGCTGGTTTGATCCGCTGCGGCGAATTGCGGGTTTGCCCTGCTGCAAGCCTGCGTGTCTAAGGGCACAAATTTGAAGAAAAAAGGTGAACGATGACCGCTGAAACCGAAGAAGAGAAGCAAGCCGAAGCGAAACTGGGCCTGCGTATTTTGCTGGTTGTGCTCTTGGCGCTGGTCGCTTGGGGCGGCAGCATCGCGATCTGGGGCGTGCCGGGGCTTTATGTCCCTGCGCTGATCATGGTCCCGGTGCTGATGGGGCTTTTGATCTGGATTTCACGCGGCTGACACAGGGACAGGCGGCAAGCACATGACGAGGTTCGACTGCGATATCGTGATTTCGGGCGGGGGCGTGGCCGGTCTGTCGGCGGCGGCGCTATTTGGGCAGGCTGGCTTTCGCGTGGTCTGTGTTGATCCGGCGCCCCCCATCACCGAGCGTGACGCCGAGGGCGCGGACCTGCGCACGACGGCGATCCTGCAACCTGCACAGGCTTTGTTGGATGAGGCGGGGATCTGGGCGCGGCTTGCGGCATATGCCTCACCTTTGCGGGTGATGCGGATTGTCGATGCGGGTGGCGAGGATCCGGAACCGCGCGTGGTCAAGGATTTCGCCTCTGCCGATATTTCGGACAAGCCGTTTGGCTGGAACCTGCCCAATTGGCTCTTGCGGCGCGAACTGGTGGCGCAGATCGGCACGCTGCCCAATGTCGATTTCAGGCCCGGTACCTCGGCGCAGACGCTTTTCACCCGCGAGGCCGAGGCCCGCGTCGGGTTGAGCGACGGCACGCGGCTGCGCTGTCGTCTGGTGATCGCGGCTGATGGGCGCAATTCCGCGATGCGGCAGGCGGCGGGCGTGCCTGTGAACACCACCCGCTACGGGCAAAAGGCGCTGGCCTTTGCCGTCACGCATCCCATTCCGCATGAAAATGTCTCGACCGAGATCCACCGCACCGGTGGGCCGTTCACGCTGGTGCCGCTGCCTGATCATGACGGGCGCCCATCCTCTGCCGTGGTGTGGATGGAGAAGGGCGCCGAGGCGCAGCGGCTGGCGGCGCTAGAGACCTCAGCGTTCGAGGCAGAGATGAGCGAGCGGTCCTGTCACCTCTTCGGACCGCTCACACTGGCCTCGCGTCGCACGGTCTGGCCGATTATCAGCCAGCTGGCGGACCGCATGTGGTCAGAGCGCGTCGCGCTGGTCGCCGAGGCCGCGCATGTGGTGCCGCCCATCGGGGCGCAGGGCCTCAACATGAGCCTTGGCGACATGCACGCGCTGTTGGAATTGGCGCGGGCGACACCGGGAAAGCTGGGCGAGGTCGACATGCTGCGCGCCTATCACCGTCGCCGCCACTGGGAGGTGACGGCGCGTGTGACCGGGATTGACCTGCTCAACCGGACGTCGATGATCAGCATGCCGGCCCTGCGAGATGCCCGCGCGATGGGCTTGAACGCGCTCTATGCCATGGCCCCGGTGCGCAAGACGCTCATGCAGCTTGGGTTGGGCGCGCGAGGCTGAAACACGCCTGCGCCTGTCGGCATAGTTCGCGCCCCTTGCGAAGGCTGTTAGGCACGAAAAAACCGCGGCACAGATATGCCGCGGTTCAGATGGTTTGTTTCGTAAAAATAAGGACCGTCTACCGGCTGGCAAACTCGCGGTTCAGGCGGGTTGCGCTGACCGAGACCACGTCATCGTTGCGGGTAAAGTTGAACAGGCGGCCGGGCACGCCGGGCAGGCCGAATGATACGCTGTCGCCATCGTTAAGCCGCATGTGCAGCCGGTTGATATCCGCCGGTGCATCACCTGTGACGTAGGTTGCCACCACCTCGTGGGCCTGTGCATCTGCCGTCCAGTAGACATTCATGTCGACATCATATGTCTGCAAGGTGGCTCCGGCCTGTGCCTCGGACAGCGAAATCTCATCGGCGAAGGCATAGCCGGTGGTCAGGGCAAGAAGAGCGGCGGCAAGTGTAATTTTCATGGTCAACCTCATTATTTCGTTAACATATGCACGCCTCAGGTGGCGAGCTTGCATATGGTGGAATTGCTGCAATGCAGAATGCGCTCTTCCGTTGGGTAGGAATAGCCATTGATTGCGCATAGCCGTCATGTCGTGGCGTCATAAGTATTTGATTTTAATGAATACTTTTGCATACTGGCATGCGGCGGTATGCGAACTGGTCGATCAGCCGATCGGGCCGGGGCGCCGTTCTTCGGACAATAGCACGTTTGCCTCTACGTCTCCGACGCCGGGCAGGGTCATGATGCGGCGGCGCAGCACGCGCTCGAAATCTGAAATGTCCCGCGCTACGACGCGCAGGCGGTAATCGTACAGCCCAAGGACATGTTCGACGGTCTGTACCTCTGGGATCGCGGTGACGGCGCGTTCGAAATCCTGAAGGCTGACGCGCCCCTTGGTGGCCAGCTTGAGCCCCAGAAACACCGTCACCCCAAAACCGAGCCGCTCTTTATCGAGATCAAGCCGCTGTCCTTTGACGATGCCTGCTGCGCGCAATTTCTGAACGCGCCGCCATGCTGAGGGCTGGCTGAGGTCAAGCTTGCGCCCAAGCGCGCCCGCCGATTGGGTCGCATCGCGCATCAGCTCGCGCAGGATCTGCCGGTCTGTGCTGTCGAGATCGGTGTCGGGGGCGGTCATATCGGCAAAACCTCGTCCGTCTTGATCCGGGCCACATGCATGAGCGCCTCGATGTCGGCGATATGGGGCAGGGTCAGGATGGCCCGACGATAGATTTCCTGATAATGGGCCATGTCGCGGGCGATCACCGATAGCCGCACATCCACGCGCCCAAGAAATGTCTGTATTTCAAGAACTTCTGGTATCTTCCTGACGTCAGTCATGAATTCATCAAAGGCACGCGATTGCGTTTTGTCGATGGTGATGCGCAAGGAAACCTCCACCTCGTAGCCAAGCGCGCGCCAGTCGATGACCGCATGATTGCCGCGCAGGATGCCCACAGTCCGCAACCTGTCCAGCCGCCGGGCGCAGGTAGCGGGCGTGACACCGCTCAGACCGGCCAATTCTGCTGGTCCGGCCTCGGGGGTGTGCTGATAGTGGCGCAGAATGCGTTTGTCGGTATCGTCGAGCATGATTTTATCACAGATTTTCAATTCTGCGCATGAATACCATCAAATAAATCAAAGTGCAGCTCAAAATGCGCGGATATTGATGCAAGTCTCAGGCAGATTATCGCAATAGTATAGCGAAGGAGAGACACATGCGCGTTTATTACGATCGCGATTGCGACATCAACCTGATCAAAGACAAGAAAGTGGCCATTCTGGGCTATGGCAGCCAGGGACACGCCCATGCGCTGAACCTGCGCGACAGCGGCGCCAAGAACGTGGCCGTTGCCCTGCGCGAAGGCTCCAGCAGCGCCAAAAAGGCCGAGTCCGAAGGGCTGCAGGTCATGGGGATCGCCGAGGCCGCGGCATGGTGCGATGTCATCATGTTCACCATGCCCGACGAATTGCAGGCAGAGACTTACAAGAAATACGTCCATGACAACCTCAAAGAGGGCGCAGCCATTGCATTCGCCCACGGTCTGAACGTGCATTTCGGCCTGATCGAGCCCAAGCCGGGCGTCGATGTGATCATGATGGCGCCCAAGGGCCCCGGCCACACGGTGCGCGGCGAATACACCAAAGGCGGCGGCGTGCCGTGCCTTGTGGCTGTGCATCAGGACGCGTCGGGCAAGGCGCTGGAACTGGGCCTGAGCTACTGCTCGGCTATAGGTGGCGGCCGCTCGGGTATCATCGAGACGAACTTCCGTGAGGAATGCGAAACCGACCTCTTCGGCGAGCAGGCCGTGCTTTGCGGTGGTCTGGTAGAGCTGATCCGCATGGGCTTTGAGACGCTGGTCGAGGCGGGTTACGCGCCCGAGATGGCCTATTTCGAGTGCCTGCACGAGGTAAAGCTGATCGTGGACCTGATCTATGAGGGCGGCATCGCCAACATGAACTACTCGATCTCCAACACGGCCGAGTATGGCGAATATGTTTCTGGTCCACGCGTGCTGCCATATGAGCGCACCAAGAAAGAGATGAAAGCGATCCTGCACGACATCCAGACGGGCAAGTTCGTGCGTGATTTCATGGGTGAAAACCAGACAGGTCAGGCCTTTTTCAAGGGCACGCGCCGCATGAACGATGCTCACCAGATCGAAGAAGTCGGCGAAAAGCTGCGCGGCATGATGCCGTGGATCTCGGCTGGCAAGATGGTCGACAAAGACAAGAACTAAGGCTCAGCCCTCTGGTTTCGTGAAAACGAGAGGAGCCGGGGACTACCCCGGCTCCTTTTCTTTCGGCTCAGTCTACCGCGCGATGCGGGTCGCCATCGACGGCCAGAGCGCTCTTGGGCGCGGCATCGTCTTTTTTGCGTTCTTCGGTTTTCTGTTTACTGCGTAAGGCGGCTATCAACACGATCACGATGGTGACCACGGACAGGCCTGCTACGGCATAGGGTTCCATATGGACCTCCTTTCGTGCACAGAACCCTAGCGCGCAGGCAACATGGGCAAGGCGTTCGGGACGTTTTGACACGTTCGCGGCGCAGGCCCCAAAAGGACAATCATCATGCAACAGGCCCCCCGGATATCGCCGGTGAACTGGCTTCGGATTGCGGCCCTCGGGATGATCTGGGGCGCCTCCTTTATGGCGGTCAGCGTGGCGCTGGAGGGCGTTGGACCGCTCAGCGTGGTGGCGGTGCGGCTTTGCCTTGGGGCGCTGTTCTTGCTGTTTTTATGTCGGATGACGGGCCGGGGCTTGCCCGCCCGCCGGGGCGCGGGTGCGGGCAAGCTGTGGGCGTTTATCATTGCGATGGGGCTCTTTTCCAATGCGCTGCCCTTTTTCCTGCTGAGTTGGGGGCAGCAGGTGGTCGCGTCCGGCTTTGCCGGGGTGACGATGGCGGTGGTGCCGTTGTTCGTGCTGCCGCTGGCACATGTCTTTGTGCCGGGTGAGCGGTTGAACCTGCGCCGCCTGATCGGCTTTGTCATCGGGACATGCGGGGTCGTGGTGCTGATCGGGCCGGGGGCCTTGGCCGAGACCGGCGCAGAGCTTGAGGGGCTGGCACGGCTGGCCTGTGTCGGGGCGGCGCTTTGTTATGCGACGGGCAGCATTTTCACACGGCTCTGCCCCGAGGTGGACCGGCTGTCACTGGCCGCCGGGGTGCTGACCGTGGCGGCGGTGGTGTTCACGCCCTATGCGCTTTGGGCCGAGGGCTGGCCGCAAGATATTGGGATGACGCCGCTTTTGGCGTTGCTGTATCTGGGGCTGTTGCCAACAGGCGTGGCACAGATCCTGCTGGTGCAGACCATCCGTGACGCCGGTCCGGTGTTCATGAGCCTTGTGAATTACATGGTTCCGCTGTGGTCTGTCGTCTTTGGCGCGCTGTTGCTGAACGAGGCGCTGCCGCCCAGTCTGCTTCTGGGGATGGGCATGATCCTTGGCGGTGTGGCGCTAAGCCAGCTTGGCGCGCTGACCCGGCTTTTCGGGGCGCGTCGGATGAAGGCGAAAGATCAAAAACACATTCAGCAGACACGAGATATCCCCTGAATAGCGGGTTTTGATTGTACAAATCGAACAATTGTGGCTTAAAGCCCTGTTTCGCCCAACACAGAGGCACGCCACAGTTTTAGCGCCTCTGACGTGGCACCCACATCATGCACGCGCAGTAGCTGTACACCCTGTGCAACCCCGGCAAGCGCCACGGCGACAGAGCCGGGGGCGCGGTTGCGCGCCTCCTTGGTGCCGCCGATTGTGCCGATGAACCGTTTGCGCGATGCGCCCAGCAGGATCGGACAGCCAAGCCCGTGAAAGAGCGCGAGATTGCGCAGCAATGTCAGGTTATGTTCCAGCGTTTTGCCAAAGCCGATGCCGGGATCGACGATAATGGCCCCTTTGGGAATGCCAAGCGCGGTCAGCGTGGCGACGCGTTCAGCAAGGAAATCATACACATCCAGCGCGACATTGTCGTAGCGCGGATCGCGCTGCATGATATCGGGGGTGCCTTGGGCATGCATCACGCAGACGGGCAGGGCGCGCGTGGCGCAAAGCGGGGCCAGCGCCGGATCAAAGGTAAAGCCCGCCACGTCATTGACCAAGGATGCGCCCGCATCATGCGCGGCTGTGGCGACAGGGGCCTTGCGCGTGTCGATGGAAATGGGCGTCGCCGTCTCGGCACGGATCGCGGCGATGATCGGCGCGGTGCGGCGGATCTCTTCGTCGATCGAGACGATGTCAGCCCCCGGCCGTGTGGATTCGCCGCCGATATCAAGGATTTCCGCGCCCTCTGCTATCATGGCGCGGGCATGGGTCATCGCGGCGGTGGCGGTGAAATGCTCTCCGCCGTCGGAAAAGCTGTCGGGCGTCACGTTGAGAATGCCCATCAGGCGCGGCGCGGCAAAATCTAGCCCGGCGATTTGGGGGCGTGGGCGGCTCAGGGTATCCAGCACGTCGTCTGGCACGTCAGAGGCCGGAATGATCCGCGATGGCCCGTCGCGGTGCAGCTCTTCGACCCGGTCGAACCAGCACCACCCACCAGCCAGCGGCAGGGCGGTGTCGGGCCGGGCTGCGTCCGTTTGGGCGATCGGGCGATAATAGGTCATAGGCTCTCGCGGCTTGGCAACTGGAAAGGGGCGGATCAGCGCGCGTCAGAGGCCGGATTGCGCGATATCCTGCACCAGCACCGGCACGGGGGGATTGGCGGGCGGCGCCATGCCGATCAACAGCAGATCCGACGCCTCGATATGGCCCGCGAACCACGCGGCAAGGGCGACCGGATCGTCGGGGCCGGTCTTGGGGCCATCGACCGCATCGAGTACGATCTTGGACGGGGCCCAGACGCTGATCTGGCCGTTTTTCATCGCCCAGTCGAGTTCCGTGCGGCTGCCGACGACGACGCAGCGGTCGTCGCGTCCTGCCAGAACCCATGCGTTTTGTTCCAGCGCCAACAGATCCACGCGGCGTTGCGTCATGCGGTGGCCGGTCTTGGGGCTGACCTCATCGGCATGGCCGACGCACAGGATCACAGGCTCTTTGCGGGCCTCAAGCTGATCGAGCCACCGGGCAAGATTGGGCGAGCGCACGGCACAGTTGGTCAAGAACACCACATGCGGATGCGGTGTGAGGTCGGGGTGATGCCCGACCGGCTTGGTCTTGAGGTCCTCGACAGAGCGGACAATCTCGACGCCGAGCGCGCCGGGGCCTCGGTCCAGTTTTTCGACGCGGACAAAGGTGCGCACGGCCTGCGGCTCCAGCAGGATACGTTCGGCAATACGCTCGGCCAGCGTTTCCAACAGGTTCAGCCGCTCTTCGGCCAGTTCGGCGGCAATCGCGTCCGTCACCCTGTCATAGCTCAGGATGCGGTCCACATCATCGTCGAGCGTGCCGCTCAGGGGGCGGACCTCGACCACCACGTTAAACACGATCCGCTGTGTGATGCCGCGCTCGGCCTGAAAGGCGCCGATCTCAACCTCGATCACGTGATCGCGCACGGAAATGCGGTCAAGCGGGCCATCAGGGGCCGTGGCATCGGCGCGTTCGGCGGGATGCGCAAAGGCAAGGCGGATTTCGTTGGACATGTCGGACCCCGGCAATTCATTTCAGCGGGGCATATCATGGGCAGGGCCGGGGGGAAAAGACGCAAAACCGGCATACTGGGGGCAGACCCGGCATCGGCGGCCCGAGTGGGGGTCTGCCCCGGCCCGTTGATCCCGCTACGCGGGAGGACGCGCAGCGAGAGACGGGATCAGCTGTCTGACGTGTCGTCCAAGACCTCGCGCAGATCCTCCAGATCGGCGCTGCGAAAGAATTTGGCGGACATCAGTGAGAAATAGAAAAATGGCATGGCTTTATCCTGACTGTGCTTGTGTGGACCAGCCGGCGTCCGCCTTGCGGGTTTCAAGCTGCATCAGCAGCGATTGCGCAAGGCGAATCGCATCGCGCAGGCCCAGCCTTTCCTGTTTGAGCTGCTTGATATCCTGCATGTCGGCAGAGGGCTGTGACTCTCGGCGCGTGATGCGCGCATCAAGGGCGCGATGACGGCGGCGCAGTGTGTGGATGCGGATCTTCAGGCTGCTGCGAGATGGTGTCCGGTTGTACATGCGGTGCCCCTGTCTGACTGGTTTGCGTGAGTTATGAATGACATATGGGACGGCCCGATAATGGTTGAAGCCTATTGCGTCTTAAAACATG
Source organism: Roseovarius sp. (assembly GCA_965656855.1). Taxonomy (GTDB): domain Bacteria; phylum Pseudomonadota; class Alphaproteobacteria; order Rhodobacterales; family Rhodobacteraceae; genus Roseovarius. The sequence goes on along the minus strand of CBFHML010000101.1, from coordinate 67,985 downwards.
ATAGGAAAAAGCTATGAATTGAGGCCGCGTGTGGTGCGGCCACGTATCAGGTGAGGGATCGTGGAAAATGGATGAGATCACCCTGCGTCAGTTGCGCTACTTTGTGGCGCTGAGTGAGGCGGGCCATTATCGCAAGGCCGCCGAGCGGACGGGAATCAGCCAGCCCTCGCTGAGCCAGCAGATCCTGCGGCTGGAAACGGCGCTTGGCGTGGATTTGGTAGAGCGTGGTCGTCGTGGCGCGGTGATGACCCCGGCAGGGCGCGAGGTGCTGGCGCAGGCCCGCAAGGTACTTGAGGAAGTAGAGCTTTTGACCGGGCGTGCCCGGCAGGCCAAAGAGGGCATCGGCGGCACGATCCGGCTGGGCACGACGCCGACGCTTGGCCCCTATCTTTTGCCGTATGTCACGCGGCGGCTGCATCGTGCCTATCCGTCTGTAAAGCTGATCATCCGGGACGCGGCCCCACGGGTGTTGCAGGACGAGCTGATCGAGGGGCGGCACGACATGATCCTCACGCAGTTGCCGGTGCAGTCCGACGACGTCGAGGTGATGCGTCTTTTCCGTGAGCCGCTGAAACTGGCAGTGGCGCAGGAACACGCGCTTGCGATCAAGCCAAAGCTTTTGGACACGGATCTTGCGGGGCAGGACATCCTGTCACTGTCGGATGCGTATATGATGCATTCCCAGACAGTGCGGCTGTGTGAGGAATTGGGCGCGCGGCTGCGACAGGACTATGAGGGCACCAGTCTTGATGCGTTGCGACAGATGACGGCGCTGAATATGGGGCTGAGCTTTCTTCCCGCGCTTTATGTCCGGTCCGAGGTCGCCACCGAGAGCGGGGATGTGATGATCCGGTCGTTTCGCGGTGACCGGCTGACGCGCTCTATCGGGTTGGTCTGGCGCAGGCGGTCGGCGCATGTCGCGCTGACCCGGCGGTTTGGCGACATGATCCGCGGGGTGGTTCAGGACCGGTTCGCCGATCTTGTGACGCTCGAAACCTGACGCAAGGCCCCCGCCCAAAGAAAAAGGCCCCGGTGATGACCGGGGCCTTTTTTTATTGGTGAGGGTCAGCCGGGGCTTAGTGTGCCGGCGACTTGTCCCAGTCTTCCTGCTTTGGCAGCTGCTCGAACGTGTGCTCGGGCGGCGGCGAGGGCAGGGTCCATTCCAGCGTATCCGCATACTCGTTCCACGGGTTCGCCTCTGTCACGCGGCTGCCGCGGAACACGGCGTAGAACATCACGCCAAAGAAGAAAACGAAGCTGGTGAAGGAGATGAACGCACCGACCGACGACCACCAGTTCCAGAGCGCGAACGCCTCGGGATAGTCGATGTAGCGGCGCGGCATGCCCTGACGGCCAAGGAAGTGCTGCGGGAAGAAGGTCAGGTTGGAGCCGATGAACATGGCCCAGAAGTGCAGTTTGCCTGCCCATTCCGGATACATCTTGCCGGTCATCTTGGGGAAGTAGAAGTAGATTCCCGCAAAAATCCCGAACACGGCCCCGAGCGACATCACATAGTGGAAGTGCGCCACCACGTAATAGGTGTCATGGTAGGCCCGGTCGACACCAGCCTGGCTGAGAACAACGCCTGTCACGCCACCAACAGTGAACAGGAACAGGAACCCGAAGGCCCAGAGCATCGGCGTCTTGAACTCGATCGAGCCGCCCCACATCGTTGCGATCCAGCTGAACACTTTTACGCCTGTCGGCACCGCGATCACCATCGTGGCCAGCATAAAGTAGGACTGCTGCGTCAGCGACATGCCCACGGTGTACATGTGGTGCGCCCACACGACGAACCCGAGGAAGCCGATTGCGATCAGCGCCCAGACCATTGGCAGATAGCCAAAGACCGGCTTGCGCGAGAAGGTCGCGATAACGTGGCTGATGATGCCGAATGCGGGCAGGATGATGATGTACACCTCCGGGTGGCCAAAGAACCACAGGATGTGCTGGTAAAGCACCGGATCACCGCCGCCTGCCGGGTCGAAGAAAGTCGTCCCGAAGTTACGGTCTGTCAGGAGCATCGTGATCGCGCCCGCCAGAACCGGCAGCGCCAAAAGGATGAGCCATGCCGTCACAAAGATGGACCAGCTGAACAGCGGCACCTTGAACAGGGTCATGCCCGGTGCGCGCATGTTCAGGAAGGTGGTGATCATGTTGATCGCGCCCAGAATCGAGCTTGCGCCCGATACGTGCACGGCAAAGATCGCCAAATCCATCGACATGCCCGCCTCTGTGGTCGAGAGCGGTGCATACATCACCCAACCCACGCCAGAGCCAAGCTGACCGTTGCCACCCGGTGCCAGAAGCGACGCGACACCAAGCGAGGTACCGGCCACATACATCCAGTAGCTGAGGTTGTTCATCCGCGGGAACGCCATGTCCGGCGCGCCGATCTGCAGCGGCATGAAGTAGTTGCCGAAACCACCGAAGAGTGCCGGGATAACCACGAAGAACATCATCAGGATACCGTGATACGTGATCAACACGTTCCACAAATGCCCGTTGGGGGTACATTCGCCCGCGGCCGCCGCTGTAAAGCGTGCGCCTTCGAGACACATATACTGAACACCCGGCTCCATGAGCTCGAGTCGCATGTAAACGGTGAATGCTACCGAGATCAGGCCGACAACTGCCGACGTGATAAGGTAGAGGATACCGATATCCTTGTGGTTCGTGGACATGAACCAACGAGTAAAGAACCCGCGGTTGTCTTCATGTCCATGGCCGGGAATGGCTGCATCTGCCATTGGTGCCTCCTGCTGGTCAAATTACGGGGGACACGCAAGGGAATGGTGCCCGCATAAAGCGGACGAAAAACCCTCATGTGTCCCGTCAACACAGTTAGGTTTTAGAATGACCCGCGCGCATGAGCAATGCGCCACTTTGACCAACCACGATTTTTTTGCCTTTGGACGAAATATTCTTGCGGACGCCTGGTCGCGGGCGCCTCGGTGGGCGGCAAATTGGCCTCCGGGCCTTGAAGCCCACCGGGGCGCCGACTAAGACTCATCTGCAGATCCCGATCGGTAAGGACCGGCAAACTCCAGCAGGCAGGTTTAACAATGACAGATCCCTTTGAAACTTACATGAACACGCTTGTTCCGATGGTGGTCGAACAGACCAGCCGCGGAGAGCGTGCCTATGACATCTTCTCGCGCCTTCTCAAGGAGCGCATCATTTTCGTATCCGGCCCCGTGCATGACGGCATGTCGAGCCTGATCGTGGCGCAGCTTTTGCATCTTGAGGCCGAAAACCCGAGCAAGGAAATCTCGATGTACATCAACTCGCCCGGTGGCGTGGTGACATCGGGCCTGTCGATCTACGACACGATGCAATACATCAAGCCCAAGGTGTCCACCCTTGTGATCGGGCAGGCGGCCTCGATGGGCTCGCTGCTTTTGACCGCTGGTGCCAAGGATATGCGCTTTTCGCTGCCCAACAGCCGTATCATGGTGCACCAGCCCTCGGGCGGCTATCAGGGTCAGGCGACAGACATCATGATCCATGCCGAAGAGACGCTGAAACTGAAACGGCGCCTTAACGAAATCTATGTAACCCATACTGGACAGACACTGGAAAACGTAGAGGCCGCGCTTGAGCGCGACAAGTTCATGTCGCCCGAGGATGCCAAGGAATGGGGCCTGATCGACGAGATCGTCGCGAACCGCACCTCTACCGACGAAAGCGAGAGCTGAGGCACGGTCTGCGATTTAGACATTGAGGTGCCTCCGCGCCTGTCCTAAGCTGACGGGTGGAACACACGATATGCCGTTGCGTCGATCCATGCGTTCAGGATCGGATCGGCGCAACAGCAGACAAGACGAAGCAAGGCGTGCTGCGCCGAAAGGTATCGAATGGCGAACAATTCCGGCAGTGACAGTAAAAACACGCTGTATTGCAGCTTTTGCGGCAAGAGCCAGCACGAGGTGCGCAAGCTTATCGCCGGACCCACCGTGTTTATCTGCGACGAATGCGTCGAGCTGTGCATGGATATCATCCGGGAAGAAACGAAATCCGCGGGCCTGAAATCGACCGACGGTGTGCCGGCCCCGCGCGAGATCTGCGAAGTTCTCGATGATTACGTGATCGGGCAGGCGATGGCCAAGCGCGTTCTCTCGGTGGCGGTGCATAACCACTACAAACGCCTGAACAATTCCGGCAATAGCGAGATCGAACTGCAGAAGTCCAATATCCTGCTGATCGGTCCCACCGGTTGCGGCAAGACGTTGCTGGCGCAGACGCTGGCGCGCATCCTTGATGTGCCCTTCACGATGGCCGACGCGACCACGCTGACAGAGGCTGGCTATGTGGGCGAGGATGTGGAAAACATCATCCTCAAGCTGCTTCAGGCGTCGGAATACAATGTCGAACGCGCACAGCGCGGCATCGTCTATATCGACGAGGTCGACAAGATCACCCGCAAATCCGAGAACCCCTCGATCACCCGTGACGTATCGGGCGAGGGTGTGCAGCAGGCGCTGCTCAAACTGATGGAAGGCACCGTTGCCGCTGTGCCGCCGCAAGGTGGGCGCAAGCACCCGCAACAGGAATTCCTGCAGGTCGACACGACCAACATCCTGTTTATCTGCGGCGGCGCATTCGCGGGTCTCGACAAGATCATCAGCCAGCGCGGCAAGGGCTCTGCCATGGGCTTTGGCGCGGATGTGCGCAACGTGGATGAACGTAACGTCGGCGAGGTTTTCAAGGATCTGGAGCCTGAGGATCTGCTGAAATTCGGCCTGATCCCGGAATTCGTGGGCCGTCTGCCCGTGCTTGCCACGCTTGAGGATCTCGACGAGGACGCGCTGATCACCATCCTCACCCAGCCCAAGAATGCTCTGGTCAAACAGTACCAGCGCCTGTTCGAGTTGGAGGATGCACAGCTGACCTTTACCGAAGACGCGCTGAGTGCCATTGCAAAGCGCGCGATTGCCCGCAAGACCGGCGCGCGGGGTCTGCGGTCCATCCTTGAGGATATCCTGCTTGATACCATGTTCGAACTGCCCGGCATGGAAGGCGTCGAAGAGGTTGTCGTCAACGAAGAGGCCGTCACCTCGGATGCGGCCCCCCTCATGGTGCACACCGAATCCAAGAAAGAGGGCACAAGCGCAAGCTGAGCCTAACATCTGCACGTATTAAAGGGCTCGCGAAAGATGTTTCGCGGGCCTTTCGCTTGCCCGATCATCGGCGTGTCACCGGCTCTGGCTTGTTGCCGCGCATTTTGCGCCGGCCTCTGGACCTCTGCGTCGAACTGCGTCATATCGGGACCAAGCTTTGATGGAGGCGACCATGGGCATTCTCAACTCGCTGCTGCGCGCGGTCACCTGGTGGAACGGGGCCACGCTCAACACGCTGCTCCACACGCGCCGCAAGGGCGTGAAGGTGGGCGAGGACGATCAGGGAAACATCTATTACCGCGACCGCGAAAATAAGCGCCGTTGGGTGATCTTTAACGGTGAAGCCGAAGCGAGCCGGGTCAGCCCGGATTGGCACGGCTGGCTGCATCACACCTATGCGGAGCCGCCGACCGAGGCGCCCCTTGCCCACAAGTCATGGGAAAAGCCGCATGAGGAAAACCTGACCGGCACCGCGCTGGCCTATGCGCCCGCGGGCTCCATTCGCCGGACAAGGCCCGCAGAGCGGCGCGATTACGAGGCGTGGACGCCGGAATAACCCAAGAACGAGGCCCGAAATGGCATCCGAGAACATCACAGAGGTTGCCGTGGGGGGCGTTGTGCTCGCCATCGCTGCGGGCTTTCTCTTCTATGCGGGGCAGGTCACCGGTTTTTCCTCTGCGCCGACAGAATACCCGCTGACAGCCAGCTTTCGAAGCGCCGATGGCGTGGCCGTGGGCACGGATGTGCGGCTGGCGGGCGTAAAGGTGGGGCGCGTCACGGATCTGGCGCTTGATCCGGCGACCTACCGCGCGCGCGCCACGATTTCGGTGCGCGAGGATATTGACGTGCCAGAGGACAGCGCGCTGTCGATCAGTTCCGAGGGATTGCTGGGCGGCAATTTCGTTGAAATCCTGCCCGGCGGCTCGCCGTTCTACTTTGCGGCGGGGGATGAGATCGAGTTCACCCAAGGGTCTGTCAGCCTGATCGCATTGCTGACGAAATTCGTCGCGGGTGGCGAGGACACTTCGCAGGAATGACCCGCGCGTTTGTTCTGTTTGCCTGTCTTGTGCCGCTGGTCGCGGGGGCGCCCGCCATCGCACAAGAGCGCGCAGAGATCGGGACCGGCGCCGTGCTGCGCTGGCTGGACCGGACCGCGGGCGAGACCGGCGAAATCGAGGTCGGCAACGCCTCAGCAGTTATGGTCGGAAAGCTACATGTCGAACTGGGCGAATGCCGCTATCCGGCGGGCAACCCTGCTGGCGATGCCTTTGCCTATCTCACGGTGCATCCCGAAAAAGACGTGCAACCGATCTTTTCGGGGTGGATGATCGCGTCGTCTCCCGCGCTTAACGCGATGGAGCATCCGCGCTACGATATCTGGGTGCTGCGCTGCACGACCGGGTAGGGCGGCTGTTGCAATTCGCATGAATGGATATCGGCCTGCACCTTGAGGGCCTGTGATAAGTCCCTGCGATATGTTTCGCGGCTGATTTCTATCGCTCCCAACCGCGCGAGGTGCTCTGTGATGAACTGCGTGTCGAACAAGACGAAACCGCAGGTCCGCAGATGCGCCACCAGATGGGCCAGCGCAAGTTTTGAGCCATTGGTGCGCCGCGAAAACATGCTTTCGCCGAAAAACGCACCGCCCAGTGTAACGCCGTAAACGCCGCCCATCAGGGTGCCGTCCTCGTCCCAGACCTCTAGTGAATTGGCGTGTCCCGACTGGTGCAGGGCGCTGTAAAGCTCCCTGATCTCGGCATTTATCCATGTCTCGTCCCGGTCGGCGCAGGCATCGACCACAGCGTCGAAATCGGCGTCGATGGTGACGGAGTGGCGTGCCTGACGGATTTGCCGGGCGAGAGATTTGGACATGTGAAAGCCGTCCAGCGGCAGCACACCGCGATGGCGCGGGTCGACCCAGAATAGATCCGGCGTGTCGCGGGATTCGGCCATCGGAAAAATGCCCGCGGCATAGGCCCGCAAAAGCATCTCTGGCCCAAGACTGTCGCTGCCGTCTTTCATAAGGCGTACCCGGCTCCCTGCGCATGGCTGTTCCGCCAGTGGTCAACACAGATCACAGCGTAGCCGAAGTGCGGCACAAGGCAAAGCGCCACGGGCGGCATCAATCGCGCAGGTTGGTTTCCAGCCAATGTTCCAGCCAATGGATGTTGTAATTGCCCGACTGGATATCCGGCTCTTGTAGCAGCGCATGGAAAAGCGGCACCGTGGTGTCGACCCCGTCCACGATCAGCTCGCCCAATGCACGGTTCAGCCGCGACAGCGCGCTGTTGCGGTCCTTGCCATGCACGATCAGCTTGCCGATCAGGGAATCGTAATAGGGCGGGATCGTATAGCCGTCATAAAGCGCTGAATCCATCCGCACGCCCAGACCGCCGGGTGCGTGAAACTGCGTGATCCGGCCGGGACGCGGCGAAAACTCTGGCAGTTTCTCAGCATTGATGCGGACCTCGATGGCATGGCCGTTGATCGTGAGATCATCTTGTGTGAACGACATCGGCAGCCCTTCGGCCACGCGGATTTGTTCCTGTACAAGGTCGACGCCAAAGATCGCTTCGGTCACCGGATGCTCGACCTGAAGGCGGGTGTTCATCTCGATGAAGTAGAATTCGCCCTTCTCGTACAGAAATTCGATCGTTCCCGCGCCGGCATAGTCGATCTTGGCGACGGCATCGGCGCAGATCTTGCCGATGCGCGCGCGCTCTTCTTGCGTGATACCCGGGCCGGGGGCCTCTTCGAACACTTTCTGGTGGCGGCGTTGAAGCGAACAGTCGCGCTCGCCCAGATGCACCGCACCGCCCTTGCCATCGCCAAACACCTGAATCTCGATATGGCGCGGCGTGGTCAGGTATTTCTCGATATAGACCTCGTCATTGCCAAAGGCGGCCTTGGACTCTGAACGTGCGGTCAGAAAGGCGCGCTCGATGTCGGCGGCAGTTTGTGCCACCTTCATGCCGCGCCCACCGCCACCAGCCGTGGCCTTGACGATGACGGGATAGCCGATGTCCTCGCACAGCGCCTTGGCGGCGGCCACATCGGCAACCCCTCCTTCAGAGCCGGGCACGCACGGCACGCCCAGATCCTTCATGGTGTCCTTGGCGGTGATCTTGTCGCCCATGACGCGGATATGCTCGGCGGTGGGGCCGATAAACGTAAGGCCATGATCCTCGACGATCTGCACGAAATTCGCGTTTTCCGACAGAAAGCCATAGCCGGGATGGATCGCCTGCGCGCCTGTGACCTCACAGGCGGCGATGATCGACGGGATCGACAGGTAGCTGTCGGTGCCGGGCGGCGGGCCGATACAGACCGATTCGTCGGCCATGCGCACATGCATCGCATCCGCGTCGGCGGTGGAATGCACCGCAACCGTCTGGATACCCATCTCGCGCGCGGCGCGGATCACGCGCAGCGCGATTTCGCCACGGTTGGCCACGAGGATCTTGTCGAACATGTGCTCGCCCTTATTCGATGATCATCAGCGGCGCGCCGTATTCCACCGCAGCGCCATCCTCGACGAGGATACGCTTGACGGTGCCGGAGCGCGGCGCGGGGATGTGGTTCATCGTTTTCATCGCTTCCACGATCAAAAGCGTATCGCCCTCGGACACACGGTCGCCAACGCTCACGAAATTGGGCGCGCCGGGTTCCGCCTGTGTGTACACGGTGCCGACCATGGGGGACGTCACCGCGCCGGGATGGCTGGCGGGGTCCTCGATCTGTGTGTCTGCAGCGGGGGCAGGGGCCGCTGCCGGTGCTGCCGGCTGATATGACACGCCGGGGGCTGGTGCGGCGGTTTGCGTGATGACCTTGGTCTTGCGGCTGACCCGGACGTTCAGCGTGTCGTTTTCCCCGTAGTCACGCTTTACTTCCAGCTCGGTCAGGTCATTTTCGTTCAAAAGCTCAGCCAGAGCCTTGATGAAAGCCACGTCGGTATCATTGGTCTTGTTGGGCATCCCGTTCCTCAAACCGATTGGGCGACGCGCCATGCGTGGGCCTCGCCTTGTTTCGCGCGCTTATATGCGAAGCGATAGCACAAGAAAAGCGGACTTGCGGGATATTGCCGCAGCAAACATGCGCAAGTGTCGATGTGCGACCTGCCATCGGCACCTCAGCTGTCGTCGCTCTTTGCCAGAATCCTGTCAGCTTTCTTGCGGACAAGCACGGTGCGCAGGTCATGCATGGCCAGCAAAAGCGCGTCGGTGACGGCGTCAAGCTGTTCATCGGTGGCCTTGGATTGCGCCCAGTGGGTCGTGGTGTTGAGGTAATCGACCGCGCGGTGGATATCGTCGATGTCGCGGGCGGCCAAAATCTCCAGCCGCTCTGCCATCCAAGCTTTGATCCGGTCGAGGTCTGTCTCTGATAGCTCTCGGTCGCCCTGCGGCTTGATCTGACCGTTGCGGATGTTGACGACGGCGATCTGGTCCATGTCGATCCGGCGCTGGCGGTTTTCGGTATCGACCCGAAACACGAAGGCCCCGTTGTCACGGACGCGGAAATAATACTCGGGAAGGTCGCCGGACATTCGCCCCTGCCTGTCACTGTGCCGCTTGGCATACTTAAATCAATACCCTCTACTTGAGTCCAAGCGCGTTGGGAAAGTCAACCATCGTCGGGCAGAGAAAACAATCCAGGCGGGTGGTCATCACGCTATATCGCCGTAATTTTCGCTTATTTCAGCGCAGATTTGCGCAAAACGTCTGGATCCGCTGGCAGGCTTCGCGCAGCGCCTCGTCGGAGGTCGCATAGCTTACCCGGAAATTCGGTGACAGGCCAAAGGCCGCGCCAAACACCACAGCGACGCCTGTTTCCTCTAACAAGGCGGTGGCGAACGCGGCATCATCCGACAGCAATGTGCCGCCCGCCGAGGTCTTGCCAATAAGCCCTGCAATGGACGGATAGACATAGAACGCGCCCTCTGGCGTGGGGCAGGTGACACCGTCGATGGCATTGAGCATCTCAACCACCATGTCGCGGCGGCGCACGAAAATTTCGTTATGCGTCGCCAGAAAATCCTGCGGGCCGTTCAGCGCCTCTACCGCCGCCCATTGGCTGATGGAGCAGGGGTTCGAGGTCGATTGCGACTGAACCTTGCGCATCCCCGCGATCAGAACCTCTGGCCCCGCAGCATAGCCGATCCGCCAGCCGGTCATGGCATAGGCCTTGGACACGCCATTGCAGGTCAGGGTGCGGTCATAAAGCGCGGGTTCCACCTGTGCAGGGGTGCAGAATTCGAACCCGTCATAGGAGAGGTGTTCGTACATGTCGTCGGTCAGAACCCAGACATGCGGATGCCGAATCAAAACATCTGTCAGCGCCTTGAGCTCTGCGCGCGTATATCCCGCCCCGGTGGGGTTGGAGGGCGAGTTGAAGACGAACCACCGGGTTTTCTCGGTGATGGCCGCTTCCAGCGCCTCTGGGCCAAGTTTGAACCCGTCCTCCAGCCGCGTCTCAACGAACACCGGTTCGCCGCCTGCAAGGCGCACCATGTCGGGATAGCTGACCCAATAGGGCGCTGGCACGATCACCTCGTCGCCCGGGTTCAGCGTGGCCATGAACGCATTATACAATGTCTGCTTGCCGCCAGAGCCGATGCTGACCTGTGCTGGCACATAGTCCAGCCCGTTGTCGCGACGCAATTTATCGCAAACCGCCTGCTTCAACTCGGGGATGCCATCAGCGGCAGTGTAGCGCGTGCGCCCTTGTTCTATGGCGCGGATGCCCGCGTTACGGATATTTTCGGGCGTGTCGAAATCGGGCTCGCCCGCGCTCAGACCGATCACATCCTTGCCAGCCGCCTTCATCTCTAGCGCGAGGGCCGAGATCGACATGGTCGGAGACGGTTTGACGCGCGATAGTGTCGTGGAAAGCGGGTTCACTGGCTGCGTCCTGTGGTTTTAATCTTGGTGATTTCTATGGTAGAGCAAAAGAAGGTACAACATGAATAAGAATGGCCCCCCGGCCGGGAAGGACAGCATGAACGCCCCCAGCTCCGAAGACTGGTTCGACCCCGAGGCAACCACATTCGGCGATCGCCTTGCTGGCGCCCGCGATGCGGCAGGTATGTCGCAAAAGGATCTCGCCCGCAGACTGGGCGTCAAACTCAAGACCCTGAAAGGCTGGGAAAACGACCTGAGCGAGCCACGTGCGAACAGGTTGTCGATGCTGGCTGGCATGCTGAACGTGCCGCTGGGGTGGCTGTTGACCGGGATGGGCGACGGGCCTGATGCGCCGTCGGATGCGGTGCTGCCCGATGACGCCACCAAAATGCTGACCGAATTGCGGGATTTGCGCGCGCATATCGTGAACACCTCAGAGCGGCTTGGCCGTCTTGAGAAAAGCCTGCGCAGTCATCTGGAGGCCCGCGGCATTGAGTGACGCCATCTCGGAAACCCATGAGGTGCGCCTGCGTCGGCTGAACATGCGGTCGATGCGGCGCGGCATCAAGGAAATGGACATCATTCTGGTACGTTACGCCGATGCGCGCCTGTCGTCGCTCTCGTCAGAGGATCTCGATCTGTACGAGGCTCTGCTGGAGGAAAACGATCAGGACCTTTACCAGTGGGTGAGCGGTCAAGTGGCCGCACCCGACCGGTTCGCGGCACTCGTCGCCGACATCACGAAGGTCTCTTGCGGATTAAATCCGTAGCATTTTAAACGCTACTGTCAGCATTTAACCGATTATTCGGCATTTTCACTGAGAACCGTCTCCGAGCAGTATCGCACGGAGACAAAAATGAGTTTTCAAAATAACATCCTGCGGACAAAGGACGCCGCAGGTTTCATTGACGGGTATCTTGAGGCGCTGTCGCTTGTCGAACGGCTGCACCGATTGTTGCTCGATGTGATCAAGGACGAGTTTGAACGCGTCGGCGTTCTGGATATCAATGCCGTTCAGGCCTTGTTGCTGTTCAACGTGGGCGACAACGAGGTCACCGCCGGAGAGTTGAAGACCCGCGGCTACTATCAGGGCAGCAATGTCAGTTATAACCTCAAGAAACTGGTCGAGGCAGGCTATATGCATCACCAGCGCTGCGAGATTGATCGCCGGTCCGTCCGCGTAAAGCTTACGGAACAGGGGCGTAATATTCGCGATGTCGTCGCCGCCCTTTTCGAACGTCACGCCGAGGGGCTGGAGGCGAAGGGTGTCATCGGCCATGACGGGGTCGACCAAATCACCGCATCTTTGCGCCGTGTCGAACGCTATTGGACGGATCAGATCCGCTATATCTACTGAGGGCTATCGGCTGGCACTGTTGCCTTTGCAAGGCCGGGCAGGCGCAGTTCACGCACCAGCTTGCGCTGCATGGCGTGGATGAAATCATCGTAGTTGCGGGCGGTCTCAACAAAGGCATCCGGGCCACGGATCACGAAACGCTCGTAATAGCTTTGCAGTGTCTGAACGTTTGTCAGGTCCTTGGTGATGTTGGCGCGCCCGTTTGGCCCCACCACGAGGCCGTTGACGGTGATATCGGCCAGCTCGCTGGTCGTGATATCACGCGGATGCGCGCCAAGATTGCCGGGCCCGTCGCCGGAAATATCCAGCGCGCGACGCCAGCATGGCTGGCGCGCCAGTTCGCGCGCCCCGTAAAGAATAGCAGCGCCAAGCGCAGTGGACCCGTCGCGTGCGCGCGGTGGCGTGGTGGCTTGCAGGCGGGTCGCGGCGGTCTCCAGATCCGCCGCGCTGGCAATCTTGGCCCAAGGCAGGATCATGCGCTGATCGTCAAGCCCGCTCCATTCGTACACCATCAGGCGCACGGGTGCGTCGTGCATCGCCAGAAAGGCCGCACGTACCATTGGGTCGCGCAGTGCCGCTGCCAGCCCATCGACCTGCAAGCGGTATTCGCGCGCATCGACCGATCCCGACACGTCGAGCCCTAGTGCCAGCGCCTGCCGACACTCCGCGACCGTCACACCGGGCCAAAGCAGCGCGCATAACGCAAGCGCGCGACCAATCATCCTTTCGGCTCCGATCCGCTGGCAAGACCCAGCATGACATCATTGATCTCACGGTAGAGCTTGCGGGTCATCGCCGCCTCGAAATCCTCGAACCCATTGGCGGTGATCAGAAACGCGCCCGGCCCGTAGAGCACCTCGCTGGCGTAATATGCCCGTACATCGGGCTGATCCCCAAGGATCACAAGCCCGTTCACCGTGACGTCGGAAAAGGGGAAATGCCGATACGCCTCTGCCGGGCCATAGCGGTAATTGTTTACGCCGTCGCCCGACATATCGATCACGCGCCGCGTACAGGTCGGCCCATTTTGCAAAAGCTGCGCGCCATAGGCCAGCGCCGGGCCCATCGAGGTGGGAAAATCATCATGGCTGCGCTGCATATCCGCCAGCGCAGACACGGCGGTGTCGATGGCCGCCGGACTGTCCAGAACGGTCCAGTCCAGTTGCAGGTTTTGCTGGCCATAACCGCTCCACTCGAACACTGACAGAGCCACCGCGCCGGGCGCGCCTTGCAGGATCGCGGCACGCACATCGGGCGCATCAAGCGCCGCGGCCAGACCCAGTCTTTGCAAATCATATTCGCCCGGATCAACAGAAGAGGACACATCCAGCGCAAGCACGAGAGCAAGCCTACAGGCGGTTTCGGCCGCCGACGCGCCCGCCCAAAATAGCGCCGCCAGACCCGCGAGAGCCCTCACCAATGTCCGGTATTCTCCATGCTTTTCCATGGCTCGGCGGGGGGCAGCGCGTCGCCCTCCTGCAACAGCTCGATCGAGATATTGTCGGGGCTGCGCACAAAGGCCATGTAGCCGTCGCGCGGCGGGCGGTTGATTGTCACGCCATTGTCCATCAGGTGCTGGCACATGTCGTAGACGTTGGGCACGCGGTAGGCGAGATGCCCGAAATTCCGGCTGTCATCGGGCAGGGCGTCGTCGCCATCCCAGTTATACGTCAGCTCTACGGGGCACTCTTCTTGGCCGGGTGGCGCCATGAAAACAAGCGTAAAGCGCCCGCCCTCGTGATCCATGCGGCGCGTTTCCTTGAGACCCAGAAGCGCATAGAATTCTATGGATTTCTCAAGATCCTTCACGCGGACCATGGTGTGCAGGTATGTCAGGCCCATCGTGCCCCCCCTTTTTGAAAATGTTGTGTCATAGCAGAGGCTAGCAGGCTTCGCGCTTCTGTCCAGCGGCGCGGCCGGCAACCTGCATCAGAACTCTGACGTGATCCCGAGTTTCACGGAGGTCTCATCGACGTCGAACCGACTGATATTCGACCGGCTTTGCTCGGCGTTCACGGTGAGTGTCGGCACAAAGCCCAGATACCCCCAATCGTTGAATGTCGCCGTGACGCCGCCGAAAACGGACTCGTCCGTGCGCCCGCCGGGAACTGGCAGGAACACGGTGTAGCGGTCATAATCCACCACGCTTTGACCCAGCGACAGGCTCAGCAAGGCAGGGCCGATCTCTTGGCCCATCGTGTAGCTGACAACTCCTGTCCATTGGGTTGATGTTGCGTTGACCGCGTTGCTGTCGGTCTCGCGCAGGCCAAGATATGCCCCAAGATGCCCGGCGCTGCCCAAACTATAGCGCAGCTGCGCAAACCCATTATAGAGCGTGCTGTCGTTGCGTGAGGCTGTTTCACCCTGCTGCCGTTCTATGCCGGTACCAAAGCTCAGCCTCACGTTCTCGGACAGGGTTTGGTGCCGGTTGATGCCGAACCGGGCATAGTCGTGCAATGGGTCATGCCCGTACCACACGCGCCCGCCGGTCACGCTCATCCGCCAGAAATTCTCGCCCGATGCGCTTGCGATGGTGTGGTTCAGCCCTGCTTCGAGCCGCGAGCTGGCGAGATCGCTGGCGCGCAGACCCTCCACCGGGTCGTCGAACTTGACGTTGCGGGTATAGACGCGGCCTGTGAGGCGCGTCAGGCTGCGTTCGGATTGCGCGAGGCGCCAAGACAGGCGCAGGTCGGTCGTCGTCACGATGCCTGAAATTGCCTGTGCCGCGGGGCTGAGCCGCCCGACGAGCGGTGAATCTTCGATTATGTTTTTGGGACTATTTGCGCCGTTATTGACGTTGTTCGACGGTGAGAGCGAAAAATTCAAATCGAATTTCAGGGGGTTTTGGGCGCGCACCGTTTTGAAAGCGCGGATTGACTCTGACCGGACCTCGGCGTCGGGCGCATGCTGTACGGCGCGACGCAGCCAAAGCTGGGACAGGGTCAGCCGCCCACCCCTGAACGCCTCGACAGAGGCAAGCTGTGCGGCGTCATATTTCTGGATCGGGGAGGCGGCGTTATAATAGGCCTTGCGCGCGGATCTGCGAGCAAACCCATGTGCCTCGACCTGGCTGAAGGCCAGAGCGCGGGTGAAATGCGCGCGCCCGTCCTTTGGATTGGCCTGCAACACACCGCCCGCCAGATGATAGGCCAGTTTGGGCCTGTTTTGCCGCAGCGCGCTGATGGCCATCATCTGGGCCTGATCGACAGTCACGGTAATCTTGTTTTCCGGCGCCTGAGAGGTCCCGGTCGTGGGAGCCAGTATCAGCGCAAGCCCCAGAAGTCCCAAGCGTTTGCGGAATGGTGCTAACACGTGCTGTCGTGTCCTCATTTGTGTCGCCTCATGGGTCTTGATCAAGCACGAAGACGCCGTATTCCTCTTCGTTTTCAAGGCCGTCCGGATCGTTGGGGCCATCAAATTCGTCGAGTTTGACCGCGCCCGCCACGCCCGAGGCATTCTGACCACCGAAAGTTCCACCAAAGTCGCCGATTTTTGCACCATTGGCATCGGGCACTACGCTCTGATCGTACTGGACATCGCCCGCGAATGTGCCGTTGTCATCGATTGCCGTGCCGACGAATACAAGCGACGGCAGGACGAGTACTGACCCGTCGGTTGCGGGATTTTTCAACCTGCGATTGAAAATATTTCCTTCAACCATCGGGTTCTGTCCAAAGTCCGCTGTGATAGAGATATCAGCCTCTATAATGCCGGCCTGATCCGGCACCAATTCAACGTCAGTGCCGTCCGGCACCGGCAAAAGGTCGCCAATGTTGGCGCCGTCCGTCCAGTCGCCGTCTGTAGCGGTGCCGTCGCGGAACGGGATATTGACCAAGCCGACATAGCTGCCAGTATACCTCACAATGCCGGTTGCGGGCGTGTAATCGCCATTCTGCTCGTAATAGGCGCCGCCGAAAACGGCATTACGCGGTCCGCCCGAAAGGACAACGCCGCCGCGAACCCCATCATCGGTGCTTTGTCTGGAAAAACCTGTGAAATGACGGTCCAAAGCGCTGTCTTGGGCCGTATAGGCCAGATATCCGTCTCTGTCTAAGCTGTCAGTTCTGCTGTAGCTGGCAGTAAACGTAGAATCGTCAAAAGTGACCCCCTCGACCGTCAGGTTTGACGTTTCCGGATCAATACTCAGGCTCGTGACATTGTTTGCAAGAACTTCGGGGATACCTGACGTCGCGCCAGTCGGTGTCCCGCCTCCTGTGGTCCCGCCGGTCGTCCCACCAGTCGAGCCGCCGGTTGTGCCACCGGTCGTTGCGCCAGTCGCGGGGTCGAAGGGGTTCGACCCGCCACCGCATGCCAGCAGGAACGCTGGCAACATAAAAGATGCCACGAAACGGTTCATGATGATTACTGCCTCAATGTGTTCTATTTTTTTGTTAATTTTGTCGGTTCTGTGGCGTGTGAAGTCAATCTTTTCCTTGATACACGTTTGGCGATAATCGGGCAGTGTTGCAGTCAAGTGTCCACTTGATATGGATGTTTGCCGCGCCACTTTCCGCAAGATATGGTGGAATTCGACTCGTCTTGGGTGTTCGGCCACCCGCACCCGCAACAAGCCTTGGTCTTTGCGATGAAACAATATCACGACGCGCTGCGCCAGATACTGGACAGCGGCACCCCCTCGACCGACCGCACCGGCACCGGGACACTCTCGGCCTTTGGGATGCAGGCGCGGTACCCTTTGTCAGAGGGCTTTCCCTTGGTCACCACCAAGAAGCTGCACCTGCGCTCGATCATCCATGAGCTTTTGTGGTTTCTGTCGGGCGACACCAACATCCGCTACCTTCAGGACAATGGCGTGTCGATCTGGAATGAATGGGCAGATGAAACAGGCGAGCTTGGCCCGGTCTATGGCCATCAGTGGCGGCGCTTTCCGGCGCTTGAGGCGACCGATGATCCCGCCCTGTTTCGCCGCAATGAAATCGACCAGATCGCTACCCTGATCGAGCAGATCCGCACGACCCCTGACAGCCGCCGCCTGATCGTGTCCGCTTGGAACCCCGGCGATGTGCCGGATATGGCGCTGCCGCCGTGCCATACGCTGTGGCAGGTCCGCATCCTTGATGGGAAACTGCATCTGCAGCTCTATCAGCGGTCTGCCGACATGTTTCTGGGCGTGCCGTTCAACATCGCGTCCTATGCGCTTTTGCTGGTGATGCTGGCCCATGTCACGGGCTATGAGCCGGGCGATTTCGTCCATACGATGGGCGACGCCCATATCTATTCAAACCATGTGGAGCAGGTGAACTTGCAACTTTCCCGAACCCCCAAGCCGCTGCCGACGCTGCGCATCACGCGTGAGGTCAAGTCGATCTTTGATTTTCGTTATGAGGATTTCGAGATCACAGGCTACGAACCTGACGCCCATATCAAAGCCCCGGTGGCGGTCTGATGATCTCTTTGGTAGTTGCCCGCGATCGCAATGGCGCCATCGGCAAGGACGGCGATATTCCGTGGTACGCGCCCGAGGATCTGGCGTTTTTTCAGCGCGAGACGTTGGGGTCCGCGCTTATCATGGGGCGGCGCACATGGGAAAGCCTGCCGGTCAAGCCTTTGGGCCGTCGGTTGAATATCGTCGTGTCCTCGCAGGATATAGACGGGCCGCAGCACGTCGTGCGCTCGGTCGAGGCCGCAATAGAGGCGGCGCATGCCGCCGGACATGCACGGATTTCGGGAATTGGCGGGTATGGCATTTTCAATGCGTTGTTACCGATATGTCAGCGCATGCTGATCACCGAGGTCGATCTGGAGGTCGAAGAGCCGGACACATGGTTTCCCGCCTTCGACCCGTCCGAGTGGCGCATCACCACCCGCCTGCCGCTGCGTGGGGCCGATCCGAAATGTGAATTGCACGAATATATGCGCGCGCTCTAGCCGCTCGGTGCCCCGTCTGGTCAGGCGGGGACGCAATCGCGGGGTATTCTGGGGAATTGTCGCCACATCTGAAACAGTGGCTTGGTTTAACAAATTGACAGGCACAAGCGCGTCTATACGATACCCTCAGGTCAATTTCGGACTGTGTTCTTACCTGTACGAGGATTATATGCGCGTTCTTTCAACACTTGCCACCGCCCTGACCGTGGCCATCGTCGCCGGGCCTGTTCTGGCCGAGGGGCCGAATATCTACCCTGTCCACACAAAGCATAATTATTGCCCCCAAGGGCTGCAGCCGATCACCATTGCCGGTGTGGTTTGTTGTGGCACGCCCAATCAGAGCATGTCCTATCAGCAGGTTATGGCACATCCCGTCCGCAAGGTGCACAAGCACCACGCGCCGCGTGTGCGCCATGCGAAGACATGTCACGAGGGCGAAAAAGGCTGTTACTGACAGCCATAGCCGACAAGTTGCTTCAGGCCGACGGATCGGCCTGAATGTCTACTTTGTCAGCATATGCTGCTGTCACAACAAGCGCAGATCAGACGCCATCTGCCGCCCGTCGCGACCTTCCTGAAGCTCGTAGCCGACCTTCTGATTGTCTGCGAGACCCGTCAGACCCGATCGCTCGACCTGACTGATGTGTACAAACACATCATTGCCTCCCTCATCGGGCGCAATGAACCCATAACCCTTCGTCGTATTGAACCACTTCACGGTGCCGCTTGGCATGCCGCTTCTCCTTCTGTCTTGGTACGCCCTTTTATTCCGGCGGTAAGCGCCCCCTCGTTCTGGTCCCGCAGGCCATCTTGGCGGAGGGCACGCTTACCGGGAAAATGATTGCACTGGCTTTGCAAAAATCAAGTGAAACCGGGTGACCCTTGTGGTCTGCTACGGTAAACCGACGAAAAAATAGGCATGAAATTATGATCCTTTATGGTCTCAAGACGTGTGATACCTGCAAGAAAGCGTTGAAATCGCTGCCTAATGCCGAGTTTCGGGATGTCAGGGGCGATGGGGTGCCGCCAGAGGTGCTGAAATCCGCCTATGACAGCTTTGGTGAGGCGTTGGTCAATCGGCGGTCGACGACATGGCGCACCCTGTCCGAGTCAGAGCGCGACAGACCCCCGCTCGATTTGCTGGCAGAGCATCCCAGTTTGATGAAACGCCCGCTGATTGTCTGTGATGACATGTACTATCTGGGGTGGGACAAGACGGTTCAGGCGGCGCTTCTGGGCTAAGCTGTCCGCCTGATCCTGTGGGCTCAGGCCTGTGGGGTGCTGCGCGACAGCAACCGGTCAAGCGACAGTGGGCCTGCGCCCTTCATGACCAGCACCAGAAGCAAAAACACCCACAGCGCGCGCTGATCAAGGATGATGCCATCCGGTGCCTTGTCGAACCACGCCCCAAGCGTGCCATTCTCAAACCCGGCATGGCCGTAAAGATCGGTCAGCGATTGCACGACGACGAACCCGATCATGCCAAGCGAGGCAAACCGGCAGGCCAGCCCGACCACGATCATAAGCGGAAGCAGAAATTCCGCCCACGTGCCCAGCAAGACGACCGCCCAGTGATAGAGGCCAAGCTGAGTGACGTCATAGGTCACGGCCTCCATCGTTTTTGGGAAAATCTGCGCATAGGCGCCCACACCGGGCAGCCAGATCCCGCTGATCCCGTCGCCCAGCTTGGTCAGGCCGGATTTCCAGAAATACATCAGTAGGATCGCCGCGAACAAAAACCGCGCCATGATTGGCAGGATATAGTCGGCACGCTCCAGCCTGTCGGCGAGGTCGCGATACGCGGAAAAAAGCATACTCATAAAGAAACTCCGGTTTTGATGTCGCAAATTGCACCGCCCGCCAGCAAAGGGCCAAGGGCGGCGCTCAGGTCAAACTCTGGCGCGAGGGCCGTGGCGATATCCACGGCCTCTTGTAGGCTGTGATCTGTCGCAAGGGCCGTGGCGATATCCACGGCCTCTTGTAGGCTGTGATCTGTCGCAAGGGCGTCGACAAAGGCCAGCATGGCCGCATCTATTACGGTCATGTCGGGGTCAAAACCGGGCCGGGTGATCAACACGTTCTGACCACCGGCTGGTGGTTTGGGGGCGCCCTCGGTCATGTTGTAGGACCAGATCGCATGGACCGGCCAATCAGAGCGAACCAGACGCATCGCCGGGGCCAGACCGAAATGCGCAGCCCCCATATCCTCTGGCGATAACGTGGTGAGACGCGCCAGATCGGCAGGGGTTGCATCCTTGGCGTGATAGGATTCGCGCATGGCCTGTTCCAGTCGCGCAAGATCGGGCAGATACCCCAGATGGGCCGTCTGCGGAAAGTCTAGTAGGAAGGCAGGAAAGCTGCTGCCGTAATACATCATCATCGGCGTGCTTGGCGGGTGCGCGTGCATGTAGGCGGTGGCGACCAGACGAAACGCCTCTGTGCCAAGGGTCCTGGCGGTGGCGGGAAACGACGCCTCCAGCGCTGAGATAAGGCTGAGTGCGACATTGTTGCGATAGACCGAAAATCGGCGCCCGGCGGCCTGACCGTGACCATCGGTCAGCCCATGCGGCACAGGCGCCTTGCCATCCAGCAGGGCCGCGCGAAACTCGTCCTGTCGCTGTGTCATGCCTTCACACTCTGGCTCAGGCGGTCGAGGGCGGTGCGCGCGCGCCGCGTCTCATCGCACAGGACGGACCAGTCAGGCACATCGGTGTTCCATTCGATCAAAACGGGGCGTGGCCCGCCACGCTCCAGCACCAGATCAAGCAGGGCCCAGACCGGGTCTGCGACCTCGCGCCCGTGGCTGTCGATCAAGAGCGGCGCGCCGAAATCATCCTCATCCTCGTCATGGCCGCCAAGATGGATCTCGCCCACCTTGTCGAGCGGAAACGCCTCGATATAGGCGCGGGCGTCCATTTCGAGATTGGTGGCCGAAACAAACACGTTGTTCACGTCCAGCAGCAGGCCACAGCCGGTCCGGCGTGACAGTTCGCGCAGGAAATCCGGCTCTGACCATGTGCTTTCGGCAAAGGCCAGATAGCTCGATGGATTTTCCAGCAGCATGGGACGTTGCAGCGCATCCTGCACCTGATCGACATGCGCGGCGACCCGCGCCAGCGTCGCCTTGGTATAGGGCAGGGGCAACAAATCGTTGAGGAATTCCCCGTCATGGGTGGACCATGCGAGATGTTCGGAAAAGCTGGCCGGGTTCAGCCAGCTGCACAGATGTGCAAGCCGGTCCAGATGCGCGCGGTCCAGCGGGTGTTCGCCGCCGATGCTAAGCCCGACGCCATGCACGGACATTGCAAATGTCTCAGACAGATGGCGTAGCTGTGCAAGCGGGCGACCACCTGCGCCCATGTAGTTTTCCGCATGGATTTCGAGCCACTTCACAGGCTCTGGATTTTCGGTCAGGTCCGCGAAATGCTGCGGCTTGTAGCCTACGCCGGGGGCGTTTGGCAGCGTGTTATGAAAAACGGTGTCGCGCATGATGTGCCTCGGGGCATGTCTTGGCTAAAGGCGGTGGGGCGCAGGATGATCCGCGCCCCACGTTTGGGTGATCAGGCCTGCGGCAGATCGCGGTCGAGTGCCTCAAGGCTGCCGGTGCGGTCGCCGGGCAGATCCATCTCGGTGCAGGTGCCCTTGTCGACCAGCGTCCAGGCGTTGCCCTGATAATCGACGGTCGAGGACCCGGCGCAGGTGGTGCCGGCGCCAGCGGCGCAGTCGTTTTCACCGGCCAGCGAAACGCCAAAGCATTTCTCTTTCTCGGCGGCATGGGCGGCTGTGGTGGTGTGGGCGGCAAGTGCGGCTGTGACGGCAGTTGCGATTGCGGCGGTTTTCATGGCGTTGGACATCGGAAGTCTCCAGTTTGTGAACTCAATTACCTTCACCTTGGCGATGGCGGCCCCTTGTGGCTGACCGTCATCGGCGGCGATGTCCAAACGCTAGAACAGCCAGCCCGACATGGATACTCACGTGTTTGTCAAACACGCGCACGTCAAAACGCCGCAGGTGCCCTACGCACCTTAAGTTATTGATTGTAAGTTTATTTTTGAATTTTGGCGGCTGATATTATTACACTTATGACATATCAGCCGCCGGTATCACGCCAAATGTTACAAAAGATCCGGCGGTGTCGCGTCTGTCGACAGGCTGTCGCACATCGCATCAAACGGCTCTACCGAGGTTTGCTTTTCCCCCAGACGGCGGACCGACACGGTGCGTTCCTCGACCTCGCGCATACCGCAGGCAAGGATGACCGGCACCTTGCCAACCGAATGTTCGCGGACCTTGTAGTTGATCTTTTCGTTCCGCAGATCGGCCTCGGCGCGCACGCCCGCGGCACATAAGGCCTCTGTCACCTCGCGCACATAGTCATCCGCCTCTGACACGATAGAGGCGACGACGACCTGACGCGGGGCCAGCCAAAAGGGCAGGCGCCCGGCATGTTCCTCGATCAGGATGCCGATAAAGCGCTCGAACGACCCCAGACAGGCCCGGTGCAGCATGACGGGGCGATGCTTGGCTCCGTCCGCGCCGATATAGGTGGCGTCCAGCCGTTCGGGCAGGACGAAATCCACCTGAAACGTGCCGCATTGCCAGACGCGGCCAATGGCGTCGGTCAGCGAAAATTCCAGCTTGGGACCATAGAACGCCCCCTCGCCGGGATTCATCTTTGGCTCGATCCCGGCGGCGCGAGTGGCGTCGAGCAGGGCCTTTTCGGCCTTGTCCCAAACCTCGTCACCGCCTGCGCGCGTGTCAGGGCGGTCAGAAAAGAGGATATCGAATTTTTCAAAGCCAAGGTCGCGATAAACGTTCGAGAGGAAGTCGATGAATTTCTGACATTCCTCTGCGATCTGTTCCTCGGTGGAAAAGATATGCGCGTCATCTTGCGTGAATCCGCGCACGCGCATGATACCGTGCAATGCGCCTGACGGCTCATACCGGTTGCACGATCCGAATTCGGCCATGCGCAGCGGCAGGTCGCGGTAGGATTTCAGGCCTTGATTGAAAATCTCGACATGGCAGGGGCAGTTCATCGGCTTGAGCGCGTTGACGGCCTTTTCGCGGGCGTGCTCTTCGTCCACTTCGACGATGAACATGTGGTCCTGATACTTTTCCCAGTGCCCGGATTTTTCCCACAGCTTGCGGTCGACCACCTGAGGCGTGTTCACCTCGACATAGCCGCCCTTGCGCTGCTGGCGGCGCATATAATCCTGAAGCGTGGTGTAGATCGTCCAGCCGTTGGGGTGCCAGAAGACCTGACCGGGGGCCTCTTCTTGCATGTGAAAGAGATCCATCTCGCGGCCCAGACGCCGGTGATCGCGCTTTTCGGCCTCTTCGAGAAAGTTGAGATACTCGCGCAGCTTTTCCTTGCCGGTAAAGGCGACGCCGTAAATTCGCTGCAGCATGGGGCGGTTGCTGTCGCCGCGCCAATAGGCCCCCGCGATCGACATAAGCTTGAACGCGTCGGCGGGCACCTGACCGGTATGTTGCAGATGCGGACCACGGCACAAATCCTGCCACTCGCCATGCCAATACATGCGCAGCGGCTCATCGCCCGGAATGGCGTCGATCAGTTCCACCTTAAAGGGCTCGCCTGTGTCCTTGTAATGCTGGACGGCCTTGTCGCGCGGCCAGATCTCGGTGCGGACGGGGTCACGCAGATTGATGATCTCGCGCATTTTCTTTTCAATCGTCGCAAGATCCTCTGGCGTAAAGGCCTCGGCGCGGTCGAAATCATAATACCAGCCATTGGCGATCACCGGGCCGATGGTGACGCGGGTGTCGGGCCAGATCTCTTGGACGGCGCGGGCCATGATATGCGCCAGATCGTGGCGCACCAGTTCGTTGGCGGCGTCCTCGTCCTTCATCGTGTTGATGGCGATCTGCGCGTTTTGCTCAATCGGCCACTGAAGATCCCAGTGCTGGCCATCGACATGCGCCGAGATGGCCTTTTTCGCCAGCGAGCTGGAAATGTCGGCCGCGACCTCTGCGGGGGTGATTCCCGCCGGAAAGTCACGCGCGTTGCCATCGGGAAAGGTGAGGGAGATTTGGGCCATGTCAGGCATCCTCGTCAGTTTGGCGCCCACGGAACGCCCGGTTGCGGGTTATTTGTGCAAGGGCGTTTTCGCTGTCCGCTGCGGGCAAGTCAAGCCGCGCGTCCCGCTGCTGTGCCGATGTGTGTGCCAAAGAGCGCGTGTGCCCTCAATGACTTAGCGTCACCTGACTGTCATAGGGGCGGTTTCGTGTGCAAATGCATGCCGAGCAGGGTGTTCAGCGGTATGCCATGATTTAGGTAACATGTTGACGCACCGTAGCTTTTTGGGGTTGTTAGAGGGCGCTTGTTTCCTATATTAAACACAACAGAACATGCCATCAGGCAAAGTTATCGCGGAATTTCCGCAGGAATGGGAGAGCAATTATGGCGCGCTACAACGTCAATTTCGAATTGTCCGTAGAAGATATGGAACTCATCGAAGATGCACTTCGCCGGGCGAAAAGCGAATATTCCAACGAGCTGGTCAAGACGCCGTCGAATGACGACGCCCCCCTTGGTGAAGCCGCTGCCGCCGAGCCGGCGCGCCGTATCCATGACCTGCTTGGCAAGCTGCACAATCAAAAAGTTTTTTACCGTCCCAAGCGTGAGACCTATATCGGCGGGTAACGGAAGTTACCTAGCGGAGACTATGTGCGACACGCATTCGAACGCCTGACAGGTCAGCAAAGCGATAGGGAAGAGGCTCGAAACGGGCTCATACACATCCTCTCGCTCAGCATGACAAAGGTGGCGGACGGTCTGATCGATCCGAAGCTGGTTTTAAGCTGGTTGCTGGGCGTCCTAGGGGCGCCCGGTTTTTTTGTGGCGCTGCTTGTTCCAATCAGAGAGGCCGGGGCGCTCTTGCCCCAGATTCTGCTGGCGGGCTGGCTTTACCGGCTAAAGCAACGCCGCTGGATGTGGGCCATCGGCAGTGCGGGGCAGGGGATCGCCGCTGCCCTGATCGCCTTGGCTGCGCTGACGCTGAATGGATGGGCCGCCGGGCTTGCTTTTTGCGCTGCCTTGGCCGCGCTCGCACTCTTTCGAGCGGCGTGTTCGGTGTCCTACAAGGATATCCTCGGCAAAACGGTCGGGCAGGCCAAACGCGGGGCGGTGACGGGCATGGCATCGTCTGTCGCCTCCGCGGCGGTAGTGGTTTTTGCCCTCCTGATGCTGTCGGGTCTGCTAAGGACCGAAACCGGCATCATTGCGGCCATTGGCCTTGCGGCGCTGCTGTGGGTGATGGCCTTTGCTACCTTCTCTCGCCTGCGCGAAGAGGACAGTCAGCCGGGCGGGCCAAGCACCGCCCAAGGCTATTGGCAAATCCTGAAAGAGGATCGCAACCTTGCGCGGTTTATCCTTGTGCGTGGGTTGCTGACCTCCACCGCCCTTGCGCCACCCTTTCTTGCGGTGATGACCACAGGTGAGAATGGCAGCAATGTCAGCAGCTTGGGGGCATTGTTGCTGGCCTCGGCTGCGGCGGGGTTTGTCAGCTCTTATGCATGGGGCTGGCTGGCGGATCGGTCCAGCCGGATGATGCTGTTGTTGGCGGGCATGATGGCGGCGGCGGCCATGGTGGCCGCGATCGCCGTCCAGATGGCCGGGCTGACGCAGGTGCCTGCCTTGATCCCCGGCATCCTCTTTGTGCTGATGGTGGCCTATCATGGCGTGCGGCAGGCGCGGTCGACCTATCTTGTGGATATCTCGCCAGAGGATCGGCGCACGGCCAATGCGGCGGTATCGAACCTTGCAATCGGGATGATCCTTTTGGCCGCAGGGGCCTTTGGCGGTGCGCTCAGTTGGGTGGGGCCGAATGGGGCGCTGGCCGGGTTCGCGGCGATGTCGGCGTTGGGCGGGGTTACGGCGCTGACCTTGAAAGACGTGGGTGACAGGGCGGCGTGATGCGCACAGGCGGTATGCAATTGTTGCTCTTCGTGTGCCCATGTATGCGACTGTTTATTGTAACAGACTGACATAAAAAGATATTTTTCATCTGCAACAGATGCGTTAGGCTAATCCTCAGTCACTCACCGCCCTTGGTTGGGCATACGCATTTATCGGAGCGCCGTTATGGCCAGAGCTGAAAGACGATTTGAAACCACCCCCGTGCATACGCCGTCGACCGGGCACCGGTCGGCGAAAGCGGCGGCAACAGATGCCGCGGGCGAGGCCGAAGACCCCGCGCAACCGCGCCCGCGTCAATGGACGCTGGATAGGATCGAGCGGATTATAGGCTCGATCGCCTGAGGGCGCAGACCGCCTGTTGCAAACCCCCTCGATTTTTGGCCACAGTCCTGCAAGGCAGTACCGCCGCGCAACGGGAGAGGGCCGACATGACCGAGATCAGTTTTCTGACATCGCCGCAGGGGCGGCGCATCGCCTATCGCCAGACCAAAGGGCCGGGGCCCGGCGTGGTGTTTCTGGGTGGGTTCAAGTCCGACATGGAAGGGACCAAGGCCCAGCATCTTGAGGCGTGGGCCCGCGCACGCGGTCAGGCCTTTTTGCGGTTCGACTATTCCGGACATGGCCAAAGCTCTGAGGCCTTTGCCGACGGGTCTATCGGTGACTGGGCCGAGGATGCCCGCGCCGCGATAGACAGCCTGACAGAAGGCCCGCAAGTGCTGATAGGCTCGTCGATGGGCGGCTGGATCTCGCTTTTGTGTGCGCGCGACATGGCCGCAAGGGTGGCGGGGCTTGTGACCATCGCCGCCGCCCCTGATTTCACCGAGGATGCCATGTGGGCCCGCTTTGACCCGGATCAGCGTGCGGTGCTGACACGGGACGGGCAGCTTGCCCTGCCCAGTGAGTATGGCGAACCTTATGTCATCACGCAAAAACTGATCGAGGATGGCAGGCAGCACCTCGTCTTGCGCGATGCGCTTGATCTGCCCTTTCCCGTGCGTTTTTTGCAAGGCACGGCCGATGCGGATGTGGACATGTCCGTCGCCCTGCGCCTGCTGGACCATGTGACCGGGCCTGATATCCGGCTCTTGTTGGTCAAGGGCGCGGATCACAGATTTTCTGACCCGGACTGCCTGGGGGCGGTCAATGCCGCTCTCGAAGAGGTGCTGGCGCGGGTCGGCTGATCGCGGGCACCTCTGCGCCGAAATCTGACGCGACGCTTGGAATGCAGCCGTAGTTGTGGCAAGCTTCTTTAAAATAAAAATACCTTTCGTGAGCAGTCAGGAAAAATCATGGTAGAGCCGCTGGTCCTGTTACCGGGAATGATGTGCGATTCCCGTCTTTTCGCCCCGCAGATCGAGGCGCTCAGCCCTGACATGACCCTGACCGTTGCGCCTGTGACAGGCGGCGACAGGGTCGAAGAGATCGCCTCGAAACTGCTTGACGGATTGCCGCGTAAATTTGCGATTGCTGGGCTGTCCATGGGCGGGATCGTCGCGATGGAGATCCTGCGCCGTGCGCCAGAGCGGGTGACGCGCATTGCCCTCATGGATACCAATTCGCTGGCCGAGACCCCACAATCCGCCGCCGATTACGAGCCTTCTATAGCCAAGCTCAAGGCGGGATTGCTGGATCAAGCGGTGTCCAATCTGATGCGCCCCGAATACCTTGCCCCCGGCCCGCAGAGAACGGCTGTGCTGCATACCTTTGCGAAAATGGCGGAAAACATCGGCTGTGCGGCCATTACCCAACAGGCGCGGGCGTTGCAGCGGCGGCGCGATTATCAGGCGACGCTGCGCAAATGCAGTGTGCCGGCGCTGGTGCTGTGCGGGGTGCATGACCGGCTGACACCGGTGAAACGACATGAATTCATGGCCGGGCTTATTCCCTATGCCGAACTTGCATTGATCGAGGATGCCGGGCATCTGCCAACGCTAGAGGCGCCGGATGCCGTCACGTCCGCGTTGCGCGCATGGTTGAACCAGCCGCTTGTCCTGCAACGGCGGGTGGTCGCGGAATAGTGGAAAGGCTGCGGTTATTCCGCCGCCATCCCGTTTGCTTTCTTGGACTTTTTAGGTGCTGTCCGGTTCCGCTTGGCCGGAGCCTCGGAATTGGCGTCGATAAAGTCGAGCACGAGGGGCCGGATATTGTTGCGCCAGGACCGGCCCGCAAAGATGCCGTAATGGCCTGCTTCGGGTTCCAGATAGCTGGCCTTTTTGCTGTCGGGCAGGCCGGTCAGCAGGTCCAGCGCGGCGACACATTGGCCGGGGGCCGAAATGTCGTCCTTGCCGCCTTCGACTGTTTTGACCGCCACGTTGGTGATCGCGCCGATATCGACCTTATGACCTGCGACCACGAATTCGTTCTTGGCGATCTCACCGCTTTTGAAGATGCGGTCGACGGTCGACAGGTAAAACTCAGCAGGCATGTCCATGACGGCGAGATATTCGTCATAGAACTTGTTATGCGGGTCACGGTCGCTGGCCTCGCCCTGTGCCACGCGGTTGATCTGATTGTAGAACGCCTCGCCATGCCGTTCGCCATTCATCGACACGAACGACGCAAGCTGTAGCAGACCGGGATAGACCTTGCGCCCGACACCGGCATGCTTGAACCCGACACGCTGGATCATCATGCCTTCAAGCTGGCCCATGGTGACGCTGTGGCCGAAATCGGTCACGTCGGTCGGGGTGGCGTCCGGGTCGATCGGGCCGCCGATCAGGGTCAGCGAGCGTGGCTGCGCATCCGGATCCTGCTCTGCAAGATAGGCGGTCGCGGCAAGCGTCAGCGGCGCAGGCTGACACACGGCGATCACATGCAGGTCGCTGCCCAGTGTACGCATGAATTCCATCAGGTAGAGCGTGTAATCCTCGATATCGAATTTGCCGGCGGATACCGGGATATCGCGGGCGTTGTGCCAGTCGGTGACGTAGACATCGCAATCCGGCAGCAGGGACTTCACGGTAGAGCGCAATAGCGTGGCGTAGTGGCCCGACATGGGCGCGACCAGCAACACGCGGCGATCCATCTCGTCGCGGCCCTGCACGTTGAACCGGATCAGATCGCCAAAGGGGCGCTCGACCACGGTTTCCACATTGATCAGGTGATCGCGGCCATCATCGCCGGTGATCGATTCGATGCCCCAGTCAGGCTTGACCACCATCCGCTGGAATGTGCGTTCGGTCACTTCGCCCCATGCCGCCATCCATGTAAGGGCCGGGTTCGGGATCATGCTGAACATCGGGTAGGAGGCCATAGAGAGCGCGGTTGCCCCGAACCACTGGTTCGCGTTGCGCATGGATTCCATCATATCATAGGTCATCATGTAGCGCATTCTGGGTACTCCTTCGATCCTGCGGACGTTGATCGCCTCGCCACAGTCACATCACGCCATCTCTGCGGTGTACGTACCGCAGATTTACTAATATATATCAGGACGGCGCCGAGGACGCCATGCTGCATAGCAGAAAGTTTAGGGGGGAAATCCGGACATGGCAACGGAAGACGCGGATCGAGACGGAAATCTCGACAAGCTCGCCGGCAATTTAGAACGCGTGGAAACCTTGTCACAAAGGCTGATTCAGGCGCTTTCGGCGCGGAATGCGCCGACACCGGAACTCAATGCGCCGGGCAATGACGTTTTTGTCAAAGCAGCCACCTCTTATTGGCAGGCGATGCTGGAAAACCCCAACAAGCTCTATGAGCAGCAGTTGGAATACTGGGGCAAGTCTGTGCGCCATTTCATCGACGCGCAGCAGGAACTGGCCAAAGGCAAGGTGCATGATGATGAGGATGAACCCGACCCGCTGGCAGGAGACAAGCGTTTTACCAATCCGCTTTGGCAGACGCATCCGTTCTTTCACTACATCAAGCAGCAATACGTTCTGAACGCCGAAGCCATCGAGCAAGCGGTGCAGCAAGCAGAAGATCTGGAGCCCAAGGACAAGCAGCGCCTGCATTACTTCTCGCGCCAGATCATCGACATGATGAGTCCGACCAATTTCCTTGGCACCAATCCCGACGCGCTGGAAAAGGCGGTAGCAACGGATGGCGAAAGCCTTGTGCAGGGGCTTGAAAACCTCGTGGCCGATCTTGAGGCCAACAATGGCGAGATGGTTGTGCGGCTCTGTGATGAAAAGGCGTTCGAGCTGGGCGAGAACGTGGCGGTGACGCCGGGCAAGGTGGTCTACCGCAATCACATGATGGAGCTGATCCAGTACGCGCCCACGACCGAAAAGGTCCACAAGACTCCGGTGGTGATCTTTCCGCCTTGGATCAACAAATATTACATTCTCGATCTCAAGCAGGAAAACAGCCTGATCAAGTGGATCGTCGATCAGGGCTATACCCTGTTCGTGGTCAGCTGGGTCAATCCTGATGCCAGCTATGCCGATGTGGGCATGGAAACCTATGTCGAGGATGGTTTTCTGACCGCTTTCCAAGAGATCAAGGCGATCACTGGGGAAAAGCAGGTCAACGCCGTGGGCTACTGCATTGCGGGCACCACGCTGCACCTGACGCTGGCGCTGATGGCCAAGCGCGGCGACAAAAGCGTGAAATCCGCCACCTTCTTTACCACGCTGACGGATTTCGGGGTGCAGGGCGAATTCACGCCGTTCCTGCAGGATGATTTCGTCGACGGGATCGAACGCGAGGTCGAAGAGCAGGGGGTGATGCGGTCTTTCATCCTTGGGCGGACGATGTCGTTCCTGCGTTCGAATGACCTTATCTTCAAGCCTGCGATTCGCAGCTACATGATGGGTGAGGCGCCGCCGGCCTTTGACTTGCTGTTCTGGAACGGGGATGGCGCCAATCTGCCGGGGCGAATGGCCAAGCAATATCTGCGCGGGCTGTGTCAGCAGAACCGGTTCGTGACCGACGGGTTCGATCTGTGCGGTGAGACGCTGCACATCAAGGATGTGAGCGTGCCGATGATCGGCATCACCTGTGAAACAGATCATATCGCGCCCTGGAAGGACTGTTATCGCGGGTTTCTGCAATCTAGCAGCAAGGACAAGACGTTTCTTGTCTCAGAGTCGGGGCATATCGCCGGGATCGTCAATCCGCCCACGAAAAAGAAATACGGCTATTACGCCAACAGCGATCTGCCCGACACGCCCGAGGCGTGGCTGGAGGGCGCGGTAGAGCAGAAAGGCTCTTGGTGGCCGACATGGGAAAAGTGGCTGCGTGCGCGTTCAGGCACCAAGACTGCGGCGCGTGATCCGGGCGATTCGCAGCATCCTCCATTGGATGATGCGCCGGGCACTTATGTGCTTCGCAAGTCAACTGTCTGAGCCTAAATAGGAAATCTCTTTTGCGAAGGTTTTGCTGCAGTGCAGAATAAAACCTTGAAATGCTGCGCTGCGGCATGTATATCTTTAGACAGACGCAAAACGCAGGGTGGTCCTGCCGACACGCGGATAAGATTGCAGGAGATTGAACAATGGCTAAAGCACAAGATATGAACACCATGATGAAAGACTTCATGGGCGCATTCCCCGTCGACACATCGGCAATGGAAGAAGTTTTCAAGAACCAGGCCGCGCTGAGCGAAAAGATGTCCGGCGTTGCGCTGGACGCCGCTGACAAGTCGGCCGAGCTGTCCACGAAGTGGGCCAAGGACACGCTGACAAAGCTGACCGAGATGACCAAAGCCAAGGCAGAGCCCGCTGACTACGCCAAAGCGATGACCGATTTCGCATCGGCCAACGCCGAAAGCGCAGCCGAGCACATGGCCGCCTTCGCCGAGATCGCCAAGAAGGTCCAGACGGACACGGTTGAGCTGATGATGGCTGCTGGCAAAGACATGCAGGAAGACACTGCAAAGGCCGTCAAGAAGGCGACCGACGACATGAGCGCAGCTGCCAAGAAAGCATCGACCGCAGCCGCGAAGTAAGGTTACGGATCGGGCTCTTCTTCCTCCCAGATGCGAGCCCGCTTCTTAGGGTGAGTCCTTGTGGCTCACCCTTTCTTTTTGTGCTGCACTAGCATAGGGTTTGCTGCAGCGCTGCAATCCGGGAGGACTAACCGTGGCTGATTCCGACAAAAAAACCCTTTTGATCAAAAGGTATGCCAGTCGCCGCCTCTACAATACCGAAACCTCGGATTACGTCACGCTTGAGGATATCGCCGAGTTCATCCGCGATGGCCGCGAGGTTCAGATCATCGATCTCAAGTCCGGTGATGACCTTACCCGGCAATATCTCCTTCAGATCATCGCAGAGCATGAAAGCCGCGGAGAGCATGTGCTGCCCGTGAACGTGCTGAACGATCTTGTGCGCAGCTACACCACGCAGGCGACGACGATGGTGCCTGATTTTCTCGCCGCCAGTTTCGAGATGCTCCAAAAGGGGCAGAACCAGATGGTCGAGAACATAACTAAGGCCAATCCCCTGTCACAGATGCCGGGCATGGATGCTATGCGCGCTCAGCAAGAGGCCTTTCTCAAGGCGATGACAGGCGGGCAGATGCCGGGCGTGGGCACCACGACCACCCCGCCACCAGCCGGGGCTGACCGCGAAAAGGACGATGAAGACCTTCAGGCGATCAAGGCGCAATTGTCCGAGTTGCAGAACAAACTGTCAAAGATGGGCAAGTAACGTCCCATGGTCGACAGTCCGGGTCGGATCACGCTGTGGGGCATCGAGGTGTTCATGGCTGCCGCCGACGAGCGGTCCATCTCGGCGGCGGCGAAACGGCTGGGCGCCAGCCCCTCTGCCGTTAGTCAGCAATTGACCAATCTTGAAAGCGCTGTTGGGGCCACGCTCTTGCAGCGCAATGCGCGCCCCGTGCGCCTGACCCCGGCGGGAGAGATCCTGCAAAGGCGCGCGAAGGTCATCCTAAATGAGGCGGCACAGGCGCGCGCGGAACTGGCGATGTCGGATCTTGCGATGCTGACGCGCTTTCGGCTTGGCATGATCGAAGATCTGGAGGCGGATGTCACACCACAGCTTTTGACCCATATGGCCGGAGAGCTGAAGGCGAGCCAATTTCTGCTTGAAACCGGTGCCAGCCATTATCTGTATGACTTGCTGGAAAACCGCACATTGGATGTCATTGTCGGGGCCGAGCTGAATGCCGGTGACGACTGGGCCGAGATCCACCCGCTCTTAAGCGAAGGCTTCGTGGCCGCAGCGCCCAAGGGTGTGGTCAAGCAGGATGCCGATATCCTGAGACAGCTCAAGCGTCTGCCCCTCGTGCAATATACAGAGCGGCATTACATGGGCCGTCTCATCGCGGCGCATCTGGCGCGGCAATCGCTGACATGGCCGCACCGGTTTGAGTTGGACAGCTATCACGCCATTCTCGCACTGGTGGGGCAGGGCACCGGCTGGACCATCCTGCCGCCGCTGGCCTTGATGCGCGCGCGGCGGTTTGCGGATCAGATCGACGTGATGCCGCTGCCGTTCGAGCCGCTGAGCCGCACCATCAGCCTGACCGCGCGGCGCGGCATCCTGCAGGACATGCCTGACCGGATTGCCGCAACGATGCGACCCATTCTGCAAGACGCGATCGTCACGCCGGCCTTGCAGACCTATCCGTTTCTGGCGCCGCAGTTGCGGGTGCTTTGAGGGGTCAGGTGCCGTAGGCGCGGGTTTCGACCATCACATCCTGTGCGGCCATGATCAGCGCGTCCGAGATCACATCAAGCTCGGGCGTGGTCAGGCGGGCGGGCAGGCGCACATCACAGGCCCGCATCAGCATGGCGCGTGTGCGCGGCAGCTCTGGCAGGTCGCCGGGAATGAACTGCCAGTTCCAAAAGGCGCGGGCATTGTCGGCGGACAGGCCAAACACCTGCACCTTGATACCGCGCTCTGCCGCGGCTTGGGCAAAGGCGCGGGTGTCGGCATCTGTCATGCCAATCAGGTTGAACTGGATGCTGTCGGGCGCGCGCTCTTCCTTGCTCAGCTTGTCGGGCACCTGCATTAAAGCGGAGGCATTGAGCCGTTCAGCGACATAATCATGATTGGTGCGGCCATCGCGGACCCGGCGAGCGATCTCGGCCAGTTGCGGGCGGATGATGACCGCCGATAGGTTGCCCATGCGCAGGTTATAGAGTGGCAGTTTGTTCTGCCAGCGGGCAAAGGCGGCGGCGAGTGCCGGGTCCTGGGCGGTCATATGCTTGGCCCAGTTATGCTCGTACGCGCCCGACATGATGATGGCGCGCGCCACCAGATCGGCGTCGTCGGTGACCATGATGCCGCCTTCGCCTGCATTCAGCAGTTTGTAGGACTGAAAGCTGAAACAGCCCACGCGCCCGATCGTGCCGATCTTGCGCCCGTCCCACACCGTGCCTAGCGAATGCGCCGCATCCTCTATGACGGGGATATCGCGCGCGGCACACAGCGCCATGATCGCATCCATATCGGACGTATGGCCGCGCATGTGGCTGACCAGAACCGCGTCGATATCGTCATTCAGGCGCGCCGCGAAATCATCCATGTCGATGCGGTAATTCTCGCCCACTTCGCACAGCACGGGCTGACAATCCGCATGCACCACCGAGGATGGAACCGCGGCAAAAGTAAAGGCAGGGATCAGCACGCGGGCGCCGGGGCGCAGGCCAAGCGCCTTGAGCGACAAGAACAGCGCCGCCGAACAGGATGAGACTGCGAGCGCGTAGCGGCTGCCCATATGGTTTGCGAAATCCCGCTCCAGCAATGTCACAGGCGCGTTTTCCGGTGCAGTATAGCGGAAAAGGTCCCCGGTTTTCAGAAGCTTGTCGATCTCGGCACGCGCGGCTTCGGGGATCGGTTCGGCGTCGTAGACATTGGGCGCTAGGGTCATGCTTCGGATTTCCTGAAACTTGGATTTCGATTTTCAGAATGTCATAGCCGAAACAGCCCCCGGCCCAAAGCGAAATATTTGTGACAGTCAGGAATTTTTCACTGTGTCAGGACAGCGAGGTGACCTGAAAAAAGGGTGCACGAGGCCAGAGCCCACGCCCCGCCCCGCGCGCTAAACGCCCATGCGGTCGCGCATCGCATACCAACTCATCGCGAGCACCAAGAGCGGCGAGCGCAGCGCCGCACCACCGGGAAACGGGGTCGTGGGGATGCGCGCCATCGTGTCAAACCCGGCCGCGTCGCCGCTGACCGCGTCGGCCATAAGCTTGCCCGATAGCGTCGCCATGCCCACCCCGTGCCCGGAATAGCCCGAGGCCGACAGCATGTTGGGGCGCAGCCGGGCAAGATAGGGCAGCCGCTTTATCGTGATGGCCAGCGTGCCGCCCCATGCGTAGTCGATCGGCACATCGGCCAGATGCGGAAAGATCTGCGTCATCGGCTTGCGCACAAGCGCCGCGATATCAGTGGGAAAGCGGTAGCCATAGGTCTCTCCCCCGCCGAAAAGCAGGCGTTTGTCATGGCTCAGGCGAAAGTAGTTGACCACGAATTTGGTATCGGCCACGGCCACGTCGCGGGTCAGCACCTTGGCCGCCTCATCGCCTAGTGGCTGGGTGGCGGCGATGAAATTGTTGATCGGCATGACCCGTGCCGCGACCTTGCGATCCAGCCCGCCAAGATAGCCATTGCCGCCAAGGATGACATGATCCGCGATGACGCGGCCTGCATCCGTGCGCAGGGTGGCGGGGCGTCCTTGGATGATGTGATGCACCTCGGCGCGCTCGTGAATGCGCACGCCAGCCGCCACACAGGCCCGCGCAAGACCCAGCGCAAAGGCCAGCGGATGCAAATGCCCCGCGCCCATATCAAGCGTCCCGCCATGATAGGCGGGCGAGGGGCAAAGCGCGTGGCCCGCCGCCTGATCCAGCGGCTCTAACTCATAGTTGTAATGCCGCGCGAGATGCTCGGCATAGCGGTGTTCCTCGTCCATCTCGGCACGGGTAAAGCCCAGATGCGCGATGCCGGGTTTGAGATGGCAGTCGATGGCGTGCTCGGCCACCAGCGACTTGACCAGCGCCTTGGATGCCTGCCCCAGATCCCACAATTTGCGGGCCTCGTCGCGGCCCACCATCTTTTCCAGCGTGATCTGGTCCTGCCGCTGCCCGGTGCCAAGCTGCCCGCCATTGCGCCCCGATGCGCCAAAGCCCACGCGCTGTGCCTCCAGCAGGACCACGTCGAGGCCCGCCTTGGCCAGATGCAGGGCCGCCGACAGCCCGGTAAAACCACCGCCGACCACGCAGACATCGGCGCGCGTCTCGCCGCGCAAGGGCGCGAACGGCTCTGGCGCAGGGGTCGTGGCGGCGTACCAGCTGGGTGGATACTGGCCCGGACGGTCATTGGCGTGAAGCAGGTTCATGCGGTCATCCTCTCCAGATTTTCACCTGTGCTGCCCCGGTCGGCGTGTCAAACATTGAGCAGCAGATGCTCACGCTCCCACGGGCTGATGACCTGCAGGAACTCGGCATATTCGGTGCGTTTGATGATCGAGTAGACGCGGGCAAACTCCGGGTCGAGCACGCGGTGCAGTTCTTGCGCCGCGTCAAAGACATCAAGGGCGGCCCCCATCACCTCGGGGATATCGGCCTCGCCCTGATAGGCGTCGCCGCGAAACTGCGCCTCGGGCCGGATCTCGTTCTGGATCCCCAGCAGGCCGCAGGCAAGGCTGACCGCGATGCCAAGATACGGGTTGCAATCCATCCCGGCGAGCCGGTTTTCCACCCGCCGCGCACTGGTGTCCGACAGTGGCACGCGGATGCCGGTGGTGCGATTGTCGCGCCCCCATGCAAGGTTTATGGGCGCGGCTGAATCCGGCACATAGCGGCGGTAGGAATTCACATAGGGCGCCATCACTGCGATGGCGGCGGGCATGTGTTTTTGCAGCCCGCCGATGAAGTAATAGAACATGTCCGTTTCGCCGCCCTGCGGTCCGACAAAGGCATTCTTGCCGGTTTCACGGTCAATGAGCGAATGGTGGATATGCATGGCGCTGCCCGGCTCGCCCTCAATCGGCTTGGCCATGAAGGTGGCAAAACAATCGTGCCGCAGGGCCGCCTCGCGGATCAGCCGCTTGAAGTAGAAGACCTCATCGGCAAGCTTGACCGGGTGGCCGTGGCGCAGATTGATCTCCAGCTGGCCCGCGCCGCCTTCTTGTGTGATGCCGTCGATCTCAAATCCCTGCGCCTCGGCGAAATCGTAGATGTCGTCTATCACGGGGCCGAACTCGTCCACGGCGGTCATGGAATAGGCCTGTCGCGCCGCCGCCGGACGGCCAGAGCGGCCCACCATGGGCTGGATCGCCTTGGCGGGGTCCAGATTGCGGGCGATCAGGTAAAACTCCATTTCCGGTGCGACGACGGGTTTCAGCCCGCGTTTTTCATACATCGCCACGACCCGTTTCAGCACGTTGCGCGGCGCATAGGGAATGGGCTCTCCCTCGCGGTCAAAGGCATCGTGAATGACCTGCAAGGTCCAGTCGCCGGTCCATGGTGCTGCTGTCGCCGTCGACATGTCGGGCCGCAGGATCATGTCACGTTCGAGGAACCCTTCCGAGCCCGCCGCCTCGCCCCAGTCGCCGGTGATCGTCTGGAAAAAGATCGAGTCGGGCAGATGGAAATGCTGCTGTCGCTGGAATTTCGTCGCGGGCACCGCCTTGCCACGGGCGATGCCGGGCAGGTCGGCGATGACGCATTCCACCTCATCAAGGCGGCGCCCTTCGAGATAGGCCTGCGCGGCCTCGGGCAGGGTGGTGATCCAGTCTTTGGCCATGTCAGGCCCCTTTCTTGAGATGCGCCGCGATCCTGTCGGCAAAGCGCGCGCTGTCTGTGGGCGTGTCGAGCTGTGCGGCAGCCTCTTGCAACTGTGCGTCCGGCACGACGCCCTTGCCACGCTTGGCAATAAGCGTGTCCAGGACATGTGCCGTGAATTCGGGATGTGGCTGAATGGTCAGGATGCTGTCGCCGACCGTCAGCGCGGCATACTGGCAGAAATCCGAGTGGCCGATCACCTGTGCACCCTCTGGCGGCTCAATCACCTGATCTTGATGCCATGCGTTAAGCGCGAGGGTCTCGCCGTCGATCTGGTAGTCTGTCCGCCCCACCGACCAGCCGCCGGTGAATTTCTCTACCTTGCCGCCAAGCGCCTGTGCGATGATCTGATGGCCAAAGCAGACCCCGACAAGTGGCCGGTGCGTGGCCGCGACCGCGCGAATGAACTCTTCCAGCGGGGCAATCCACGGATGCGCCTCGTAGGCGCCATGTTTTGATCCGGTGATGATCCAGCCATCGCAGATCTCGGGGCTGGCGGGGAATTGCCCGTCGACCA
Organism: Roseovarius sp.; assembly: GCA_965656855.1. Taxonomy (GTDB): domain Bacteria; phylum Pseudomonadota; class Alphaproteobacteria; order Rhodobacterales; family Rhodobacteraceae; genus Roseovarius. The sequence goes on along the minus strand of CBFHML010000101.1, from coordinate 29,558 downwards.
CGTCAAAGCGGGCAAAGTCGAAGTCGTGCCCGTCGAGCATGTCCGCGAACATGGCATCGTAATCGCCTGTCTGCGCGATCAGGTCGGGCAGGGCGTGGCCGGTCATGAGTATGCCGATCTTCATGGGATCACCGAAAATTTGATCAAATTCCAAGCTACCGAAGCGGGCAGATGGCGTCCACCCGGCAACTGAGGACAGCCTAAACAGTTTCGAGGTAGATTTTCCAGTGCTCCGCTGCGGGACGCTGGCGCATTTGCGCCCATTCCTGCCGCTTGGTCAGAATGAGGTTTGCAACAAGGTCAGGCGCAAAGATCCGGTGCATTCGGTCTGATGTCTCGAACGCGTCAATCGCGCTTTGCCAGTCGGCGGCAAGCTGTGGCAGATCCAGATCATAGGCATTGCCTTTGATCGGGGCGGGGGGCGCTGCGGCGTCTTCGATCCCGGTCAGGGCCGCGCCCAGAACGACCGCGATTGTCAGGTAGGGATTGGTGTCCCCGCCCGGCACACGGTGCTCGATGCGGCGCGCGGATGTCGCGCCGCCGGGGACACGCAGCGCCGCTGTGCGGTTTTCATAGGCCCAGCAGATAGAGGTGGGCGCATGCGCGCCGGGCACCAGCCGGTCATAGGAATTGGCGTGTGGTGCAAAAATAAGCGTGCTGTCGTGCATCGCCGCCATGCAGCCCGCCAGCGCGTGGTGCAGCGTGTCAGAGCCATCCTCGCCGCCATTGTCAAAGACGTTGCGCCCTTCGGCATCCAGCACCGAGAAATGCATGTGCATCCCGTTGCCCGCATCCTGCGGAAACGGTTTGGCCATAAAGGTGGCGGCAAAGCCATGACTGCGCGCCAAGCGGCGGATAAGCCGCTTGAAAAGCCATGTGTCATCGGCGGCGCGCATCGCGTCCTGATGGCTGAGCGTGAACTCAAACTGGCCCAGCCCGACCTCGCAGGTGGCGGTCTGGGCGGGGATGTCCATCTCGGCGCAACAGCGGTAGAGATCCGACAGGAAGTCGTCGAAACTGTCCATCTGGGCCATCGACAGCACGTCCGGCAATTCCACCGGGCGGCCTGTTAGCGGGTCGCGGACGGGTGCAAGCGTGGCACCACTGTCATCCACCAGTGTGAATTCCAGCTCGGTCGCGGCGATCACCGTCCAGCCACGCGCGGCATAGCGCGCCAGAACGGCGGCCAGCGCATGGCGCGGATCGCCCGCAAACGGGGTCAGATCCTCGTGATGCATGGTCATGGGCACCAGCGGTTGCGCCACATCCAGCCACGGTTGTGGCACCGGCCCACGATCTGTGGGCAACAGCACGCCATCGGCATCGCCTGTTTCAAAGACCAGCGGGCTGTCCTCGATATCGGCACCGAAAATGTCGAGATTGCAGGCTGAAAGAGGCATGCGCACCGTGCCCTTGGCCAGCTTTGGTGCGTAATCCCCCGGCACGCGCTTGCCGCGCATGCGCCCGTTAAGATCACATGTGGCGACACGAAAGGTCTGATACTCTTGCAGATCCATGGGCGGCATCCCGGTTGATACGCGCACCCTAGCCCCGGAGGCGGGCGCCTGCCAAGGCGATTTGATCAAAAGGCAGGGCCATTGAGCTGCCATTGCTTGCATGCCCCGCCATTACGACGGGGCGCGCTTGAATGGTTATCCCGCGACGGAGGCCGCGTGAATACCGTCGATGGAGGCGGAAATGGTGGTGTTGAACTCATCATCCGATTGCTGCGCCGACAGACCTTCGGTCAGGGCGCGCGAAAAGCTGGCGATGATGCCGGTATTCTTGGCCAGACGGCCATTGGCCTCGTCGCGGCTATAGCCACCGGACAGTGCCACGACGCGTAGCACGCGGGGGTGATCGACCAGTGGTTTATAGTGGTTGGGCATTTCGGGCAGGGTGAGCTTGAGGATCACCTCACGCCCCTCGGGCAGTTTGTCGAGATGTGTGGCGATGGCATGAAGTAGCATCTGCTCGGCTTCGGCCTTGTCCGCGATAGAGATGGTGACCTCTGGCTCGATGATTGGCACAAGGCCCGCATCCAGGATTTCACCGGCGACCGCGAATTGCTGATCCACCACTGCCGCAATGCCAGAGGACGACGCCGCGTCGATGACCGAGCGCATTTTGGTGCCATAAATCCCGGCGGCATTGGCCCGGCGCAGCAGATCGCCCAGATCGGGCATCGGCTTCATCATTTTTACGCCATCGGCCTCGTCTGCCAGCCCCTTGTCGACCTTGAGGAACGGCACGATTCCGCGCTCTTCCCACAGGTAGGCCGCCGCCGGTTTGCCGTCGATTTCACGCTGCATCGTCTGCTCAAACAGGATTGCACCGATCACCTTGTCGCCGGTAAAGGCAGGGGCGCGCGCAATGCGTGACCGCATCTCGTGGATAAGGTCGAACATCTCGTCATCGCTGTCATAGGCGTCTTCCGTGATGCCATAAAGCATCAGGGCCTTGGGCGAAGAGCCGCCCGATTGATCGAGCGCGGCAATGAAGCCTTGCCCGCTGCGGATCTTGTCGGTCTGTTCAGCTTTCGACATGGCGCGTCCCTCGTCGGTTTATCTGTTTTCCCGTCTCTTAGGCGAGCAGGGGCAAAGTTGCAATTCTGCTGTGGCTCATATGGGTCTCTGCCCCTTGGTATATCCGTTATTCCCACATGTCGCGCGTTTGCGCAGACCCCCTATACGGTCGACACTCAGCCGCCCAAGGCGGCAACACCCGGCAGGGTTTTGCCTTCCATCCATTCGAGGAATGCGCCTCCGGCGGTAGAGATGTAGGTGAACTGCGCGGCGGCATCGACCTTGTTGAGCGCCGCGACCGTGTCGCCCCCGCCCGCGACCGAGACAAGTTTGCCCGACCGGCTGAGCCCTGCGGCATGGGCGGCCGCCGCGTTGGTGGCGGCGTCAAACGGTTCGATCTCGAACGCGCCAAGCGGGCCGTTCCAGATCAGGGTGCGGGCGCGGTCCATCGCCTCGGTGATGTGAAACACGCTGTCAGGCCCGGCATCGAGGATCATCGCATCCTCGGGGCAGTTTTCGGCGGGCACGACCTCTGCCTCGGCCCCGGCGCGAAATTCCTTGGCCACGACCACATCGCGCGGCAGCAGGATCTCACAGCCGGTGGCCGCGGCCTTTTCTGCGATTTCGCGGGCGGTGCCGGTCATGTCATGCTCGCATAGCGATTTGCCCACATCCACGCCTTGGGCGGCGAGAAACGTGTTGGCCATGCCACCGCCGATCACAAGGATATCGACCTTTTCCACAAGGTTCGACAGCAGGTCCAGCTTGGTCGAGACCTTGGCCCCGCCGACAAGCGCCAGCACCGGGCGGTCGGGCTTGCCCAAGGCCTTTTCCAGCGCGGTCAGTTCAGCCTCCATCAGGCGCCCGGCGCAGGACGGCAGGTGATGCGCCAGCCCCTCTGTCGAGGCATGGGCGCGATGCGACGCGGAAAACGCATCGTGACAAAAGACGTCGCCAAGCCCGGCAAGCCGGGCTGCGAACGCGGCGTCATTGGCCTCTTCGCCGGGATGAAAGCGGATGTTTTCCAACAGCAGGATTTCCGCCGCGCGCATCTCGTCGGTCAGCTGTTCTGCACCGTCCAGCGTCTCGATGAACTGCACGGAATGGCCAAGCGCGTCTTGCAGCGCGCTCACCAGCGGGCGCAGCGACATCGTATCCACGACCTTGCCCTTGGGCCGGCCAAAATGGGCGATCAGCATGGGCTTGCCGCCCTTGTCGAGAATGTCCTGAACCGTGGGCGCGATCCGCTCGATGCGGGTGGTGTCCGTCACGCGGCCATTTTCCACCGGCACGTTGATGTCGACGCGGGTGAGCACGGTCTTGCCCGAAAGATCCATGTCGTCGAGGGTTTTCCAGGCCATACGCACCTCCTACCGCCACTGAAGTCGTCGGTCTTTTGGCGCGGGCTTTGCATGGCGTCAACCTCCGTGCTTGGCAAAGCGGGGGCGAGCGCCTAGGTATCCTTGCAACAAATTTGAAAAGGAGGGCCGCATGGCCGAGATCAAGGACCCCGAAAACACCATCCTGATGGAGCTTAAGGACGGCACCGTCACGATCGAACTGCTGCCCGACGTGGCCCCGGGCCATGTGGAGCGCATGAAAGAACTGGCGCGCTCGGGCCAGTATGACAACGTCGCCTTTCACCGGGTGATCGACGGGTTCATGGCGCAGACGGGCGATGTCGCCAATGGCAACATGGAAAAGGATTTCAACCTGCGCAGCGCGGGCACCGGCGGCAGCGACCTGCCGAACCTCAAGGCGGAATTTTCCAATGTGCCGCATGACCGGGGTACGCTTGGCGCGGCGCGCAGCCAGAATCCCGACAGTGCGAACAGCCAGTTCTTTATCAACTTTGGCGACAATCATTTCCTGAACAAGCAATACACGGTCTATGGCCGGGTGATTTCGGGGATGGAGCATGTGGACGCGATCACCCGTGGCGAGCCGCCAGCGACCCCCGATCGCATGATCAGTGTAAAGGTGGCCGCAGATGCGTAAGGTTCTTGCAAGTGTTTCCCTGACCTGTCTGGCCGCGCCTGCGCTGGCCACGGGGCTGAGCGTCGAGATCGCGGGCGAGGCCAATGGCACCGTGACGATCGATTTGTTCGAGGATGTGGCGCCGGGCCATGTCGAACAGATCACCGCACTGGCAGAGGCGGGCGCCTATGATGGTGTTGTGTTTCATCGGGTGATCGACGGCTTCATGGCGCAGACTGGCGACGTGGAATTTGGCAAAAAGGGCGGCGACATGCGCCGCGCGGGCACGGGCGGCAGCGATCGTCCCAACCTCAAGGCCGAGTTCTCGGACATTCCGTTTGCACGCGGCGTGGTGGGCATGGCCCGCGCGCAGAGCCCCGACAGCGCCAACAGCCAGTTCTTTATCATGTTCGCGCCGGGTGATTTCCTCACCGGGCAATACACCGTTGTAGGTGAGGTCACCGAGGGCATGGACGTGGTCGACGCCATCAAGCGTGGCACAGGTCAGAACGGTGCGGTGATCGGCGAACCCGACATGATGCAATCGGTCACGGTCACGGACTGACCGGCATGACGGCCACGGGATACGAGCCGCTTGATACGCTCAAGCCCGTGGCCGATGACATCTGGATCGTGGATGGACCGCCGCCTTTGGGCGGCGGTTGTCGTTGGCCCACCCGCGCGACGGTGGTACGGCTGGCGGATGGCGGGCTATGGGTTCATTCGCCGACGCGGCTAACAGATAGTTTGCGCGCGGATCTGGCCGATCTGGGGCCGGTCGCGCATCTGTTGGCACCGAATTCCCTGCATTATCTGCACCTTGCGGATTGGGCGCGCAGCTTTCCAAACGCTGCCGTATGGGCGGCACCGGATGTGACGGCGCGCGCGGCCAAGGCAGGCATCGACCTGCCCGCCGCGCAAGAGTTGCAGGGCAGGCGCGCCGAGGATGCGTGGTTGTCGCAGATGGAACAGATCATCCCGCGTGGTCATCACTGGTTTCATGAGGCGGTGTTCTTTCACCGTGCCTCGGAAACGCTCATCCTCACGGATCTCATGCAGGCGCTGGAAACCGACAAGCTCTCTGCGCTGTGCCGTCCTGCGGCATGGCTTGGGGGTGTTGATGATAGCGATGGCAAGATGCCGTTTCGGCTGCGCCGTGGTTTTCGCGACAAGGATGCGCTGGCCGAGGATATCGAGACGATGATCGGCTGGCATCCGCGCCGGATTTTGCTGGCGCATGGGCGCTGCTATCCATGGGGGGCCGTGGCAGAGTTGGAACGTGCCTTTCGCCGGGTCATCAGCGCGCGCCGCTGGGACAAGGCGCTGGCGGCACAAAAGACCGGTGGCGTTTAGCGGATCAGGTTCATCCGGGGACGAAAGCGGACCCGCGCCTCACGCTGCATGTGCCGATTGAGGCGGCGGTTGATCAGCCCGAAAAAGCCTATGACCGCAAGGCTTAGCAGGATGAAATAAAAGGCAAATATCGGGTAGGGGATGAAGGGGTTGAACGTCTTGTCCGCAAAAAAGCTGGCATAATAGAGCGCGTCCCCCTTTTGCTGCCATGCCGGGAAGGCCGAGAAAAACACCAGCGCCGTGGCGTGGAAAAGAAAGATCGCCTCGTTCGTGTAGGCGGGCCATGCCAGCCGCAGCATGGTGGGCCAGATGATCCGCCGGAACCGTGTCCACCCGGTAAAGCCGTAGGCGTCAGCCGCCTCCACATCGCCCTTGGGGATAGAGCGCAGCGCGCCGTAAAAGATCTCTCCCGAATAGGCGGCGGTATTGAGCAACAGCACGATCAGCGCGCCCACGGCGGCCGAGGTAAAGGGATCGAAGATGGCGAAATTTGATTTGAGCGACAGGAAAAGCGCGTAGAAAAAGAAGAACTGGATGAACAGCGGCGAGCCCCGGAAAATAAAGATGAACCATTCCGAGGATTTGCGGATCAGCCGGTTGTCCGAGGCTTTGCCAAGGGCCACCGCCGTGGCCAGAAAGAAGCCCAGGAAAAGGGCGATCACGCCGAAATAGATGTTCCAGATCATGCCAGAGCCGATCAGCGTGAAATGCTCGCACAGCGTATAGCCCTCGCGCGGCAAGAGCCTCTCTCCATAGCCGATAGAGCGGAACGCATAGTCCTGAACGGTTTGCCAACAGCTCATGCCGCCGCCTTTCGCCCGGCTTCGCCGCCGGTGGTGGCTTGGCCGTGGCTGAGCCGGGTCATCAGCCGGTCCAGCGTGATCTCGGATACCTTTGTCAGCCCAAGGTAGAACACCAGCAGCGCAAGGAAGTACCACACGCGCCAGTCGCCATGGGGATAGTCGGTAAAGCGCGGGTTGGCTGTGCCGCCCAGTTCGCGCGCCCAATAGACGATATCCTCGACCCCAAGCAGAAACAAAAGCGGCGTTGCCTTGGTCAGCACCATCCACAGATTGCCTAGACCCGGCAGCGCATAGACCCACATTTGCGGCACGAGAATGCGCCAGAAGGTCTGGCGTCGCGACATGCCATAGGCCTCGGCTGTTTCCAGCTGGGCGCGCGGCACGGCGCGCATGGCGCCATATAGAACGTTGGCGGCAAACGCGCCGAACACGATGGCAAAGGTCAGCACCGCTAGGAAAAAGCCGTAGGTTTCATGCATCCATTGCGGCGAGGTGCCTAGCGGCAGCTTGGCCGCCTGACAGACGATGAAATCATTGCCCTGCCGGATCGGACTTTCCCAGTCAGGGCATTTGACCTGATGGCGCAGCCATTCAAATGCCTGATCCAGTGCGATCACGAAAAAGAGAAAGAAGGCGATATCGGGCACGCCGCGCACAATGGAGATATAGCCATGCCCGAACCAGCGCAGCGGCAGGATGCGTGACCGCGCGGCCATCGCCCCGCCAAAGCCGAACGCCATCGCGGCAGGCGCTGTGATCGCCAGCAGCGCCAGCACCACCAGCGTGGAACTATAAAGATTGAGATGCTTGCCCGTCGTCAGATAGCAGGCCAGCCAGCGCAGGGTATCAAGCGTTTCTGGATCTGTGCAAAATCCGAACATGGGCTGGGCCTAGTGTTGGGGGCGCGCCGGGAAAAGCCCCCCGGCGCGCAGGATCGGGACCGATCAGAATGTGGAGGCGACTTCCCACTTCTGGATCAGCTCGTTCAAGGTGCCGTCATCCTTCATCGACTGGATCGCCGCGTTGAAGGTCTCGCGCAGTTCGTCATCGGATTCGCGGAACGCCATGGCGACACCGCCACCAAGCGCCACGTCCTCGGCGACGAACATCAGCTCCGCGTCTTCTTCTGCGACGGGGGCGAGGAACGATTTGTCGGCCAGAACCGCGTCGGCCTCACCGTTTTTGACGGCGGCGATGGTTTCTTCGGGCGTGGCGAATTCCACCAGCGTGGCGCCCTGATCTGCCACATAGGAGGCCTGAATCGTGCCGGTCTGTGCGGCGATCACACCCGAGGACACGTCGACATCTTCGGACATGCCCAGATAGGCGGACGGGTCGGGCGGGGTGTAGTTGTCGGTAAAGTCGACAACCTGCTCGCGCTCTTCGGTGATGGACATGCCCGCGATGATTGCGTCGTAATTGCCCGAGACGAGGTTGGGAATGATGCTGTCCCAATCATTCGTGACCCATTCACAGGTCAGCTCTGCCCGCGCGCAAAGCTCATCGCCCAGCTCTTTTTCAAAGCCGTCGATCTCTCCGGCGTCATTGAGGAAATTCCACGGCGCATAGGCGCCTTCGGTGCCAAGACGCACGGTCTGTTCGTGACCGGCGGCAAAGGCCATCCCGCCGGCAAGCGCGATGGCAAGGCTGGATAGGACGAGTTTCTTCATTTGGTATCTCCCTTGGAGTGGTTTCAGGGTTGGTCAGGCGGCCATGGTAGAGCTGAGGAACTGCCGCAGCCGCTCTGATTTGGGGGCGCCGAACAGGGTGTCCGGGTCGCCTTGTTCTTCGATCAGGCCCTGATGCAGGAAAATGACGTGGTCTGACACGTCGCGGGCCATTTTCATATCGTGGGTGACGATCATCATCGTGCGCCCCTCGGCGGCGAGGTCCTTGATGACGCGCACCACCTCTTGTTCCAGTTCCGGATCGAGCGCGGAGGTGGGTTCATCGAACAACAGCGCCTCCGGCTCCATGCACAGGGCGCGGGCGATGGCGGCGCGCTGTTGTTGCCCGCCAGATAATTGGGCTGGATACGCCTCGCATTTGTCGCCGATCCCGACCTTGTCGAGATATTTGCGCGCGGCCGCCTCGGCCTCTGCACGGTCGCGGCCAAGCACGGTCACCGGGGCCTCCATCACGTTTTGCAGGATGGACATGTGCGCCCACAGATTGAACTGCTGAAACACCATGGACAGGTTGGTGCGGATGCGCAGAACCTGCGCGGAATCGGCCGGCTGGCGCTGCGCCGCCTTGCCCTTCCACGTCACCGGCTCGCCCTTAAAGAGGATATCGCCCTGCTGGCTGTTTTCGAGCAGGTTGGCACAGCGCAGGATCGTGGACTTGCCAGACCCCGATGACCCGATAAGCGAAACCACCGTGCCGCGCGGCGCGATGATGTCGACGCCTTTGATCACTTCAAGAGACCCGTAGGCTTTGTGAAGATTGCGGATTTCAATGACGGGCGGTGTGTCTGCCAAGGGAGGTCCTGAGATTGCTGTGCCATTTGATCCGATGCAGTAGGACGGAAAATCCGGGGCAATGCAACTTGCAAAACGAACTCAGCGCGGCAATTGCCTTCAAATTGGGCGGTTTGGTCGGCGTTGCGGTGGGATTCCGTTGCGTCAGGTCGGCGGCGGTGTTGGGGTTGGCACCCGCAGATAGGCCTCTGGTGGCAAGATCACGATGCCATAAAGACCAAGCGCGGCGCGGTCCACGTCAGAGAGCGCGCCGACAGCCTGCGTCAGCGCGTGGCGCAACGGGGCTGCATCGGTGCCGCGCGCGGTGATATAGGGCAGGGCGGGGGTGGGCGTGGTGTGGTCGATGACGCGCAGCCGCTCGGCCAAGGGATCATGCGCCTGCATCAGGCGCCATGTCTGCGCATCCAGCGCGCAGAGGTCGGCGCGCCCCTCGGCCACCGCAAGGGCAGAGGCCGCATGCGCGCCTGTGCAGACAGTGTTTCCAAACGAAAAGCCGTGATGGGCGGCATAGGTCGCGGGGGCCGCCCAGCCACTTTGCGACATCGGCTCGTTATAGGCGAAGCGGCTTTGTGCAAAGTCGGCGGGCGTGTCGCGCGGATCCTCGGCGCGCGCCACAAAGACGGATCTGTAGTGACCCGGCGGGCAATCCGTCAGCCGGTAATCGGGGGTGGCGACCAGCGTGACATGCCCATGCAGACGCGCGCGATAGGGAAAGCCACAGGTCTGCGACAGCACCAGATCCGGTGCTTGCCAATCATCCCAAGGGTCTGCGGGGTGCGAAAGCTGTTTCGGGCCTGTGTTCAGCTTTGTCCTGATGCCTTGCCAGAGCCGATCATGCGCCGCGGCAAGCTCGGGGCGGTCATACATCGGCAGGCTCGCGCGCATGGTGGTTATGTCGACAGGCGCTGTCTGGCGCGGGCGCTGTCCATATCACTGACACCAAGGAAATTCGCCGCCATGCGCACCAGCGCATCCTCTTCGGCGTCGCGCTCTCCATCGGCCAGCGCGACCTCCCACAGGGCCTCGATCACGCCCAGCCTGTCGTCATAGGCGACGGCATCCTTGATCGCGCGGGTAAAGCGCACAGTGTCGGGGGCCTCGGATTCCAGCTGTTCAGCATCGCTGCGCAATTGCTTGGCCGCGTCAGGGGCAAGACCAAAACGCGTCCCGATGATCTTTTCGATGCGAATGATCTCGGACGCGGCGTAGTACCCATCGGATTTGGCCATGCGCACCAACAATGCCGACAGCGCGAGGCGCGCATCGGCATCGTCGAGTGGTTCGGGCTCTGGCTTGAGCAGAGTTTTCAAAAAATCAGCAAACATAGCCGGCATATAGTCCAAGATGCGGGCGGGGCCAATGGCTCAGGTGGCGTTGGCGCGAGCACGGGCTGTGGCCGCATCCTCATGGCTAAGACCTAGCGCCTCGCGGATTTCTTCGCAAAGCGCCTCCTCGGGGGGCTGAACCTCGCCATCTGACAGGACAACCTCCCATAGGGCCTCAAGCGCGTCGGCGCGGGCGTCGAAGCTGACGGTTTCACGAATGAGATGGGCAAAATGGGCCGTATCCGGGGCTGCGCGGTCCAGCTTTTCGCAGGTAGCACGCATCTTGGCGGCCTCGATCGGCTTGAGATCAAAGAGCCGCGACAGCAGCTTGTCGATCTTGCTGATCTCGGCGAACGCATAGGTGCGGTCGGACTTGGCTGTGCGTACCAGCAACGCGCCAAGCGCCAGTTTTTCATCAAGGTCGGGCAGGGGTGGCGGCGCGGGCGCGTCGAACGCGTGGCGCAGACGGTGCAGAAAAGCGGCGACATCCATGTGCAAAAGGACCTTTCAAAGAATGGGTGAAACTCGGCCAACACATACCGCAATCTGATAAAGAATGTCGTCAATGGCAATCCCGCGCGGGTCGCTGTCGAGACTATGATCGCCGGCCAAATCTGTCAGTTGCCAGCGTGGCATAGCCCAAGGATCAGGCCAAGCGTGCCGCAAAATTTTGCCAAATCGTTTTGGTCAGTCTCAAACCGGTCACAATTGCTCCAAAATTCGCGCTCTTTTCAGGTGCATGGTGCGACAGATATTCAACAACCCGACGGGGCGCGACATGTCTGCCTATGCACGTATTCCACAGAACGACTGGTCCAGTGGCACCGCAGAAGAACAGCTTGCCCATGCCCGCGCGAGCACTGATGCGCAGATGCGTGATCTGGCGCTCAGCTTTGACTGGGACCGGCATCCGCCTCAGGTGCTGCGCTGGATCATGGCGCAGAAATGCGTGGATCTTGGGACCGCGCTGACCGTGTTTTTCAACGGGGGGCCGGAACGGTTCAACCATGTTCCGAAACGTGATGTGCCCGATGATCTGCAGGGGGCGGCAAGTGTGCTCGACACTTTGTGCCTGCGGCTCAATTCGGGCTTTTATCTTGTCTGGCCCAACAATGATGTGACCGACCGGAGCAGGGTCCAGCACTGGCTGGAAGTGCAGGCACGCGATCGGCAGACCGGCCGGCAGGGTCGCTTTGTTCTGGATGAAACGATTGTGGGGACGTTGCTCAATGATGAGCTGCGTCTTGATCCCGAACAGGAAACGGCGATTTATTGCAAGACCACGTCGATCTGGCGAGACATCTTCAGCCCGGTGCTGGAATTGGGCGTGTCGCGGCGTCTGCTGCGGTTCAAGCCCGAAGAGCCGGAAGACGATCTGTCGACGCTCGAATACTGAGCCGCGCGGGCAGCCGTTTTCTTGCAAGAAAACGGATCGGAAAATTGCAATTTTCCGCCTCCACAGCCCTTAGACGAGGCGAGAGGTTTCTACCGCCGCACGGATGAAATCAGCGAAAAGAGGGTGGGGCGCAAATGGCTTGGATTTCAGTTCGGGATGGAACTGCACCCCGATGAACCACGGATGGTCCTTCCATTCCACGATCTCGGGCAACCGGCCATCGGGGGACATCCCGGTAAAGCTCAGGCCGCTTTCCTCAAGCTTGTCGCGATACTTGATATCCACCTCATAGCGGTGGCGATGGCGTTCGTCGATGCTGGTCGTGCCATAGACCTCTGCCACCTTTGAGCCGGTTTTGAGAACCGCGTCATAGGCCCCCAGCCGCATGGTGCCGCCCTTGTCGTCGCTGACCTTGCGGCGCACCTTTTCGTTGCCCTGCACCCATTCCTTGAGATGATAAACAACGGGCGTGAACCGCTTGCCGCCTGCCTCGTGGTCGAATTCCTCAGAGCCCGCATCGGCCAGCCCAGCCACGTTACGCGCCGCCTCGATCACGGCCATTTGCATACCAAGGCAGATGCCAAGATAGGGGATTTCGTGTTCACGGGCGAATTGCGCCGCCTTGATCTTGCCCTCGGTGCCGCGCTCGCCAAAGCCGCCGGGCACCAGAATGGCGTGGTACCCTTCGAGATGGGGGGCGGGATCTTCGGTGTCAAAAATCTCGGCATCCACCCATTCGACATTGACGCGCACCCGGTTGGCCATGCCGCCATGGGTCAGCGCCTCTTTGATCGACTTGTAGGCATCTTCGAGCTGCGTGTATTTGCCCACGATCGCCACGTTCACCGCGCCGTCGGTGTTGTGGATACGGTCCACCACGTCCTGCCATTTGCTCAGGTCGGGTTTGGGCGCGGGCGAGATCGAAAACGCGTCCAGCACCGCCTGATCCAGACCCTCGCGGTGATAGGCCAGCGGGGCCTCGTAGATCGAGCCAAGGTCATAGGCCGCGACCACCGCCTCTTTGCGCACGTTACAAAAGAGCGAGATTTTCTCGCGTTCTTTGTCGGGGATCGGATGCTCTGACCGGCAGACAAGGATATCGGGCGCGATACCGATGGATTGCAGCTCTTTCACCGAGTGCTGCGTCGGCTTGGTCTTGAGCTCGCCGCTGGCCGCCAGATAGGGCAGCAGGGTCAGATGCATGAAGATACATTCGCCACGCGGTTTGTCATGGCTGAACTGGCGGATCGCCTCGAAAAAGGGCAGGCCCTCGATATCGCCGACGGTGCCGCCGATCTCGCAGAGCATGAAATCCACCTCGTCATCGCCAACGCCGATGAAATCCTTGATCTCGTTAGTGACATGAGGAACCACCTGAATCGTCTTGCCAAGGTAGTCACCGCGGCGTTCCCGCTCCAGCACGTTGGAATAGATGCGCCCGGAACTGACCGAGTCGGTGTTGCGCGCGGGCACCCCGGTAAAGCGTTCGTAATGGCCAAGGTCCAGATCCGTTTCCGCGCCGTCATCGGTGACGAAAACCTCGCCATGTTCAAACGGCGACATCGTGCCGGGATCGACGTTCAGATAGGGGTCAAGCTTGCGCAGACGAACCGAAAAACCACGCGCCTGCAACAGTGCGCCAAGTGCCGCAGAGGCAAGCCCCTTGCCAAGAGAGGAGACGACGCCGCCGGTGATGAATACGTATCGTGCCATGCGCTGGCGTCCCCCGTGAAGTGCCTGTGGCCTGTATGTTTATGAGGCCCTGACCGGCCCAAAAAGGCCGCAGTCCACGGGGCTCAACGCATAAAGGATTCGCAACGGTCGTGCAAGACGACCGCTAGATGATGGTGCCGGGGGCAAGGCCCCCTCAACCAATTGTGTCAGTCTGCTGTCGGTGTCAGCGGTGCGTCATCACCCGCGCTGGGCGGCAACAGCCCATCACCAGCGCCCGACAGGCCCGGTGCGCCCTCAGGTGCCTCAACCGGGGCGGGCGCGTCGGTGATCCGATCGAGAACCGAGGCGCCACCGGCATTTTGTGCCGCGATGATTGTCAGCGAGAGCGAGGTCGCAAAGAGCGCAAAGCCAAGGATCCAAGTCATCTTGCCAAGGGCTGTGCCCGGTGCGCGACCCGTCTTCATGCCGCCACCGCCGCCGCCGCCCATGCCAAGGCCGCCGCCTTCGGAGCGTTGCAAAAGCACGACGCCAATGAGCGTGAGCGTGATAAGAAGATGAACGAGCAGGATGACATTCTGCATGGGGTGCGCTGCGCCTTTGGTCGTTGGTTGGGCGGTATCTAGGCAATTCGGACCCGCGCTGCAACCCGGCAATCGCGTCGCCATGAGTGTGGTGGCCATAAAAGCGGCTCTGACGCGCGTCTGTTTTTTAACGACCGTGCCGACACGGACCAAGACAGGCCCCCAGATACCGGGGCCTTTGCCCGTGAAGATGGCCATCATCGCAACAGCTGGCCCGCCGACAGACATAGGCCCGCGCCCGCCTGCCATCACGCAGAGCGGTGCAGATAGGGCCAGCCGGGGCCGATGCCGGGGGATCGGTGCAAATTCCGGTTTCGCCCGACAGGTCCGGCGGCTATACCGGCGCGGGTTCACCGCATATGTCGAAAGGGACAGCATGGCAAACGTGGTCGTCGTAGGCGCTCAATGGGGCGACGAGGGAAAAGGCAAGATCGTGGATTGGCTCAGCGAGCGTGCCGATGTGATCGCGCGCTTTCAGGGCGGTCACAATGCCGGGCATACGCTGGTCATCGACGGCAAGGTCTACAAGCTTAATGCGCTGCCCTCGGGCGTGGTGCGGGGCGGTAAGCTGAGTGTTATCGGCAATGGCGTGGTGCTGGACCCTTGGCATCTGATCGCAGAGATCAGCCGCATCCGTCAGGACGGTGTGACGATCACGCCGGAAACGCTGATGATTGCCGAAAACACGCCGCTGATCCTGCCCATCCATGGCGAGCTTGACCGCGCCCGCGAAGAGGCGGCGAGCAAGGGTACCAAGATCGGCACCACGGGCCGGGGCATTGGCCCCGCCTATGAGGACAAGGTCGGCCGCCGCGCCGTGCGGGTGGCCGATCTGGCCGATCCTGCCACGCTTGAGGCGCGGGTGGACCGCGCGTTGCAGCACCATGATCCGCTGCGCAAGGGGCTCGGGGTAGAGCCGATCGACCGCGACGCGCTGATTGCACAGCTCAAAGAGATCGCGCCCGAAATCCTGCCCTATGCCGCGCCGGTGTGGAAAGTGCTCATGGAAAAGCGCCGCGCGGGCAAGCGTATCTTGTTCGAAGGGGCGCAGGGTGCGCTTTTGGATATTGATTTCGGCACCTACCCGTTCGTTACCTCGTCCAACGTGATCGCGGGGCAGGCGGCGACCGGTGTCGGGCTTGGCCCCGGTGCCATCGACTATGTGCTGGGCATCGTAAAGGCCTATACCACGCGGGTGGGCGAGGGGCCGTTCCCGACCGAGCTTGATGATGCGGACGGTCAACGCCTTGGCGAGAGAGGCCACGAATTTGGCACCGTGACGGGGCGCAAGCGGCGCTGCGGCTGGTTCGATGCAGCCCTTGTGCGGCAAACCTGTGCCACATCCGGCGTCACTGGCATTTCGCTAACCAAGCTGGATGTGCTGGACGGGTTCGAGACGCTCAAGATCTGCGTGGGCTACGAGGTGGATGGCGTTCGCGTCGATTACCTGCCCACTGCGAGCGATCTGCAAACGCGCTGCACGCCGATCTACGAGGAAATGCCGGGCTGGCAGGATTCCACCGAAGGCGCGCGCAGCTGGGCCGACCTGCCTGCGAATGCGATCAAATACGTGCGCCGCGTGGAGGAGTTGATCGATTGCCCGGTGGCCCTACTTTCCACCTCACCCGAACGAGAGGACACGATTCTCGTGACCGACCCGTTCGCAGATTGAATCTAGACGAGAGGCACGCATGGCGCTGAGTTACAAAGCCCGCAAACGGTGGTCCCTGTTCGTATTGGTAATCGCGCTGCCGCTTTACATGGTGGTCGCGGTCACCTTTGCCGACTGGCTGCGCGCGGCGCTGGGCGGTCTGCCGATGCTGGTGGAGCTGTTGCTGTTCATTGTGCTGGGGATTTTGTGGATCCTGCCGCTGCGCCCGATCTTTCGCGGGGTCGGTCAGCCCGACCCCGAATCCCCGCCCGGCAACGACTAAGCCGACATGACGGGGCGTTGGCCCCGGCCTTGGGCGCGTAACCGCGCACATATGGCTATCTAACACCGAACAGAAACGGGCAGGGCTGTTACAGCAGGTGCCCCGATTTTGCGGCCTTGGTGGCGAGATAGGCGCGGTTATGCGCGTTCTCGCCGACCTTGAGTGCCACGCGTTCGGGCACATCTATGCCATTGGTGCGCATCATGTCGATCTTGGCGGGGTTGTTTGTCAGCAGCCGCACGGCGCCAAATCCCATGCGCCGCAGAATATCGGCACCGATGCGGAAATCGCGCTCGTCATCCTCGAATCCCAGCCGGTGATTGGCCTCGACCGTGTCAAACCCCTGATCCTGGAGCGAATAGGCGCGCATCTTGTTGGCAAGCCCGATGCCGCGCCCCTCTTGGTTGAGGTATAACAGCACGCCCGCGCCCTCAGCCCCCATCTGCGCCAGCGCCGCGCGCAATTGCGGCCCGCAATCGCATTTCAGGCTCCCCATGAGATCGCCGGTGAAACAGGCCGAATGCAGCCGCGCCAGCACGGGCGCGTCACGGGGCGGGCTGCCGATTTCGATGGCGTAATGCTCTTCGCCGCCGTCCTCGGGGCGGAACACATGCAGGCGTCCCGCCTCGCTCACCTCCATCGGCAGGCGTGCCTGCACCACCGGGTGCAGCGGGCTTGCGCGGTCCAGCAAGAGGGTGGTTTCGGTGGCATCCAGCGTTGTCAGACGGTTTTGTGTCGCGAACCCGGCGGGATCGGGCAGGGGCAGGATCACCGCCGCGGGCAAAAGCCGCGCGGATTTCACCAGCCGCAGCGCCAGCCTGTGAAGATCGGCAGGCCCGTCGCGCTGTGATGACAGCGGGCCTTTCATCGGCATGGCCAGATCATCCTTGGGATCGGCCACAGCGCGGACCCAGTCCAGACCCGCGCCTTTTGGGATCACGATGCGTGCCAGATCGCCGTCATAGGCCCGCGCCTTGAGCGTGGTGGCGCGCCGCGCCGAGATGGCCAGCACCGGATCGCCGCCCAAATCGCCCAGATCATCCAGCCGTGCAGGCGTCAGCGTCTCGGTGGCCAGCACCAGCGCACCGCCCTTGGCCCCGCACAGCAGGACCGGCACGCCCATGCGCAGATCGGCGCGGGCGCGTGCGACAAGTTCGGTCAGGTCGGGGGTCAGGCTCATCACCGGGTTTCCTCGTGCATATCGGGGGTGAGCGTTACAGGCTTTTGAAACCGAATGAAACAATTGCCGCCTGGGCCACACGTGGGCGTGAGACGGGTGACATAGATGTTGCCACCGCGTCAGGCTGTGCGCATGTGGGGTGGACGTTGGGTAAAAGGAATTCCGCAGATGGCACAGCTCAAGAAAATTTTGTTGGTGGATGATGATGACGACCTGCGCGAGGCGCTGAGCGAACAGCTCGTCATGACCGAAGAGTTCGATGTGTTCGAGGCCGGCAATGGTGCCGACGGCATGGCCCGCGCCAAGGACGCGATCTATGATCTGGTCATTCTGGATGTGGGCCTGCCCGACACTGATGGCCGCGAGTTGTGCCGCCTGATGCGCAAGCAGGGGGTCAAGGCGCCGATCATGATGCTGACCGGCCATGACGGGGATGCCGACACGATTTTGGGGCTGGATGCAGGGGCCAATGATTACGTCACCAAGCCGTTCAAGTTTCCGGTGCTGCTGGCCCGCATCCGCGCGCAGTTGCGCCAGCACGAACAATCCGAGGACGCGATCTTTCAGTTGGGGCCCTATACGTTCAAACCGTCGATGAAGATGCTGCTGACCGAGGACGAGCGCAAGATCCGCCTGACCGAGAAGGAAACTAACATCCTCAAGTTTCTCTACCGCTCGCCCGAGGGCGTGGTGCCGCGCGATGTGCTGCTGCACGAGGTCTGGGGATATAATGCAGGCGTGACCACCCATACGCTGGAAACGCATATCTACCGCCTGCGCCAAAAGATCGAGCCCGACCCATCGAACGCGCGGCTTTTGGTGACGGAATCGGGCGGATACCGGCTTTTGTCCTGACAGCTCTATCGGTCGGATACGTGCCGTGATGCGATGCCCCGCCCGCCCTCGCGTCGCGGATCATGTTTGCCACACGAGCACTGAGCAAAGGCCCCGGATTTCACGCTGGGGTTTTTGGCTGTCGCGGTGCAGCACATGTCCAAGATCCCTGCTTGCATGACGCCATGTCCCAAAGCCCGCCGGAGAACCCGCCGGGAAACGCTTGTGCCTGAGGGGTGTGAACCGCGCCTGGTTTGCGGGAGGCCTATTTGTTTTAGTTAAGCGGCGATTTTTGATCTTTTCAGAGCGGCGTAGAAGTTTGGCTCGGCCTCTGCTGGCGGGATATTCTCTAGGGGTTCCAGCAGACGGCGTTTTTGAACCAGTAGACCTATTCGAGTGTGGCTTATTCCACGGTATCGAGGCTGCGCCATGGCTCACGACGGTAAATGACCTCGGCCCTGAAAAGATCGCTGATCGTCTCGGCCAAAGCAGTGTCGTAGCTCTTGCATCTGCGTCGGTGTTTGCGTTCAATGAGGCTAATCATTGCTACCGTGACAGATTCCAGCGTCTTACAAAGAGAAGAACTTAGATGAGTGGCCAGAAATTGTTCGTTGATCCAGGCCATTTCTACAGCCCGATTCCGAACCAAGAGGAGGTCCAGAAATACTTGGAATCCGACCTATTTAAACGGCAGGAAGAGCGCGTTGATAAGCTGCTGGACTACAAAGCGATGCGCCGACTCTGGGAGAACATTGCGCACAACACTCTCGACTTCCCATTCGAAAATTCTCCTGATTTCCGTTATTTTGCGAGGAATTCGCAGTTCCTTTACTTCGATGCCGCAATACTTTCAGCGATTATTGCACATCTCAATCCGAAAAGAGTGGTGGAGATCGGCTGTGGATATTCAAGTGCCGCAATGTTTGACACCTTCGAGCGTCTTGACGGTGCAAAACTGAGCTCGTTCATTTGCATAGACCCTGACATGAGCCGGCTCGAGGAGCTGGATCCGCCCGACTTCGTTGTACGCCATGCCGCCGAAGTACAATCCTGCGATTGGCAGATCTTTGGAGACCTTGCTGCAGGTGACTTGCTATTCATAGACAGCAGCCACGTTCTAAAAACGGGAAGTGACCTGCATTTCGAGTACATGCAGGTTTTGCCTGATCTTCCCAAGGGCTGCATCGTTCATATCCACGATATATTCTATCCCTTAGAGTATCCCCGCAACTGGCTACTGAAGGATTCGCGAGCTTGGAACGAAGTTTATCTCGTGGACCTCATGTTGAGCCATGGGAGTGATTGGGAGGTCCTGTTCTTCAACCACGCAATGCTTGAGAAAGAACCAGAGGTATTTGAAACAGCACCATCCCTTTGGTCACGTTTTAGGCAATTTTCGGTGCCAGCCTGGCAGCGAGAGTTAATGGCTGGCTCAATTTGGCTCAGAAAGAGGCTTTGACCCGCGGAAATCCTATTTGCACTTAAGCTGATCCTGGATTTTTAGGGTCCGACCTATTGCTACTAGTCATTGGTGTTATCTGGCTGCCGTTTTATGAACTGCAGCCTTTCGGGTGTGTCTGGGACGGAAAACCGCTTAATCAAACAATTGAGTTTAAGCGGTCGATGTAGGAGGATGCTAAGGACGGCGCGGCGTGTCCCGTATCTTCCAAATGGGTAATCGCCGCGAGTGCCAGTGTTGCACTGCCAAACACCGCATCGGCCAGAATCGCCAAATGCTTCAGCTTTTCGGGTGTAAGGGTGGATAAATCCAAAAGCTCGCGAACGAATACCGCGTCCCCGTCGACATATTGGACTCTTATCAAACGCGGCCGTAATGTAAGCTCTTTGACGTGCCGAGACCCAAAAGGGACAGCCTTGGCAAAGACTTGTTTGTGAAACGCGAATCTGCACTCCCGTAGCTCTGCCATCTGGGCATCGAGGAGCGGCTGATCTAAATAAAGCGGGACGAAGGCTACTTCACTCATAACCGCTACGGCCCGTCCAAGGCACGAACGAGCGTGAGCAAAGATCAAGCTCTCAAGTCCCTGCACATCGATCTTCAGAAAATCAAAGTCTGGAAGGGCCAAGTCATCAAGCCGTTGTGTCTGGAGAGGCTCGCGTGCAACGACGCGGGTCGCTTTATTCCATCCAGGCATCAACTTTATCACGTCGTCATTCGGTTCAAGTGTCGAGGTGAAGCCACTATGAGCGCAAATGTTAAGATTATGAGTCCGGCCATCGCCGACCGCGATCTTGTGGTAGGTTTCTCGATCCGTCTTCTTGGCTTCAAGGTCCTGAAATGGGCCCTCCGCTGGCTCAAAGCCTATAACTTCGCAGGCACCCAGCGCAAAGAGATCGGCGTATGGCGGTCGATTGATCGGGCTTGCCCCCACATCGCAAATTCGCGTGAGGCGCTCAGGCGCAAGAGCGTCGACCAGAGCAAGAGAACGTTGTTTCTCAAATGGTATCACGTAAAACTCGTGTTGTTTTTCTCACGCCCTTTGGTTGAGCGACGCGTCCAGCCCGATGCGACCATAACATCTATAGCTTTCCAGCAAATGTCACCGTAGATGGCGGGCTCAAAATATGCCAGCTTTAATGATGTGCGATCATCTGATGGCGTGAGCTGCTGGACGATGCGTAATGGCCGGTCCGGTGACGCTGTACCGCAGAGGCGGCATTCATGGTCAAGCTCCGCACGGGACCGTCGTGGCCTTTAAACCTAGGGCTATCCTTAGGTTTCCTCGGGCTCGAGAATATGCGTTTTGATCCGTTTGTAGCCGTATCCAATATGGGTACGCTGAATGTATCCGATGGCTTTTGCGTCGCCATGCTCAAGCGCGGTTGCGATATCGCGCAACTCTGCCTCAAGGGCCTGCGCGGCATCCGCCCCCAAGAGGGTCCCGACGCGGTGCCAGGTGCTGGCCGCCTGATAATATGTCTGCCACCAGAACGCCCGCAGCGTTGCATTGCCGATCAGGCTGGCGATCAGTTCGTTCAGATCGTGGTTGATCTCAATGTATCGGCGAATGTCGAACTGCCCGCTCAGGCCATGCGCGGTTGCCAACATCGCCTCGACCGAGTGGTGGTGCCGATCGGTGATGGCATTGGGCGATTTGCAGCCGATGAGCCCCGCCAGTTCCAGCCGCATCTCATAGACATGGCGGATTTGCGTATCCGTCAGGGCGACGACCACAGTGCCAACGCCATTTCGGGTCTCGACGAGTCCCAGATGACTGATCCGGCTGAGCGCGTCGCGCACAGGGGTGCGGCTGACACCGAATTCGGTGGCCAGTTCAGCCTCTTTCAACTGGTCCCCCGGCGTGTAGTCGAGAAAGCAGATGCGCCGAAGGATTTCACCCTGAATGGTCTCGACCGAGATTTTCGGCGCATCGGGATCGGTTGGCATTTTTTATGGCTCCTCGTCCATGCTGCATACATGATGGGTGATTTTATGGCAATATGTCGCAATTAGACTTGCCAAAACGGTCAGGCTGCATACAGCTAATGGCAATCAACCAGTGCTCACCATGCAGTCCAAGGATCCTACTATGCTCGATCAGGCCCGCACCCGTACCCGCGATCTTCAGGCCCGCATGAGGGAGCTCGGCATCCGCCGGGCGGTTTTCACCGACGAAAGCTCTATCGCCTATCTGGCCGGGTTCTGGGGGTATCTGGGGATCGAATTCGGCCGCCCCTCGATGCTGGTGGTCGATGCCGATGACGCCCCCGTCGTCATCACACCGCTGATGGAATCCGAAATGGTGACCGCCATGACCTGGGTCGAGGATGTCCGCACGTGGGAGGATATAGGACACAACAGCTGGGGTCGCGCGCTATCCGGGGCGCTGGGTGAGACACCAAAGGAGATCTGGGTCGAGCGAGGCTCGATCCCGGCACTTGTGCGAAATTTCCTCGATGACAGCTATCCCGGCGTGCTTATCAAGGACATCTCGCCGGTGCTTGGTGCCCTGCGCATGGTCAAAACGCCGTTCGAGATCGACGTGATGAAACAGGCGGGCCAGATCGCGGGCGCAATGATGGCCGCCGCCCATGGCAGCCTGCGCGAGGGCGTGCCAGAATACGAAAGCGCGCTGGCGGTGATCGAGGCGGGCTCGCGCAAGGCGGCGGATTTCTTGACCGATACCGGGTGGGAGCGTTTTGTTTCGCCCATGATCCACAACCTTCAGATCCTGCAAAGCGGGCGCGACACGTCGATGGTGCATCGGCGCGCCTCTGTTCGACGGTACCAGCGCGCCGATCCGGTCTATTTCTGCTTTTGCAACATGGCCCAGTTCAAGCAATACAAGCTGGGATTTGACCGCATGTTCCATATCGGCGAGGTGACGGACGAGGCCGCGCGCGTGCAACAGGCCGCCATCGACGCGCAACAGGCGGCCTTGGCCGCGATCCGCCCCGGAATCGAGGCGCAGGAGGTCGCCGCCGCCGCAAACGAGATCTATGCCGCACGCGGGTATGAAACCGGATATCGCACGGGGCGGTCCATCGGCGTTGCCTATCTCGAAGCACCGGAATTAAAGGCCGGCGACACCACGATCCTGAAACCCGGCATGACCTTTGCGGTGGATGGCGGCATCTCGGTGGACGGGGTCACGGCTGGCCGGATCGGTGACAGCATCGTGGTGACGCAAACCGGCTTTGACTATCTCACCGACTACCCCCGCACTCTGCTGATCTCGGAGACCTGAGAATGGAGCGAGTGTTCCGCATTGCCGTCGGTCAAGCCCCGGCGGACCTGCCAACGCCCATCGACCGGCTGGACTGGCTGACAGGCATCCTGCCCGAAATCGCCGCGCAAGGGGCTGACTTGCTATTGCTGCCCGAACTCTTTGCCACCGGATACAATATCGCCGATCAGGTCGCCGCCCGCGCCGAGCCCGCCGATGGCCCGACCGCCGAGCGCATTGCCAGCTTGGCCCGTCAGCATACCATCGCCATCCATTATGGGTTTGCGGAACGTGACGGCGACGCGCTCTATAATGCGGCCCAGTGCCTTGGTCCCGACGGGGCGCTTTTGGGGTGGCACCGCAAGCTGGCCATCCCGCCGGGGTTCGAGCGGGATCATTTTACGCCCGGACAGGGCTGTACGCTGTTCACCTATAGCGATGTGCGCATCGCCACGCTGATCTGCTATGATGCCGAGTTCCCGGAAACCGCCCGGCACGTTGCCGCAATGGGGGCCGAGGTCATCCTCGTGCCAACTGCGCTTGGGGCGCAATGGGGCTGGGTTGCGCAAAGTATGATCCCGACACGGGCCTATGAAAACGGCGTTTTCCTCGCCTACGCCAACAGCGCGGGCGACGAGAACGGGCTGCGCTTTCTTGGTGAAAGTTTCATCGCAACGCCGGATGGTCAGGAATTGGCCCGAGCGGGATCAGAGCCGGGTGTGATCTATGGCGATCTGCACATTGGCAAGGTTGCAACGGCACAAGCACGTCTGCCTTACCTCAAGGATCGTCTGACGTTGGCCTTTAGTGATCTCGATATAGACATTGAGTGAAGCTGGAAATTGGTCAAGTTGCCACCGAACATGTTGAACTGCGGTCACCCCAAAAAGCGTCGGTCGGTCTACTTGATCCGCATGAGTGCATTGCCGTGCAGCCGGTGCGGGTACACGTCGCCCACGTTTTGTTCGGTCAATTTACGTCTCTAAAGTGTCGAAATGTTAAGGACTGCTTGGCGAAGAAGCATTGCAGCGTCCGGTAACTGGGTCAGCGGTAGCAAAGAGCCGTCAGTGACGATGGCCCACCATGTCAGATTTCAATGGCTTCCGCGATGGCGAGTGCATCTTCGAGTTCGACACCCAAGTATCTGACGGTGCTGTCCATCTTGGTGTGCTCCAGCACAAGCTGAACTGCGCGCAGGTTGCCTGTCTATTTGTAGATCTGGGTCACTTTGGTCCGACGCATCGAATGCGTGCCGTAGGCGCTGGCCTCGAGACCGATTGACGTCACCCAATCCCGGATGATCCGAGCATACTGCCGGGTCGAGATATGCAGGCGCTCATGGAACCGCCCCGGCCAAAGGTATTCGGATCCGATCATTGGTGGCTCCTTCATCCACTTCGCCAAAGAGGCGCGCGTGCCTTCCGAAATTTCGAACCTAACAGGCTTCTGCGTCTTGCTTTGCAGAACACACGCACTTTCCTTGATCTGGCTAGACGCCATGACATCGACCACCTTCATTTTTACCAGGTCGCAGCCACGCAGCTTGCTGTCGATGGCCAGATTGAAAAGCGCCAGATCACGTTTGTTTTCAGCAAGCTCGAGCCGGACGCGGATTGCCCAGACATGATTGGGTTTCAGTGGGCGCTTCTGTCCTACGATCCGCCCCTTGTTCCAAGCGGGACGAGGCGCGCGAATGGCGGGTAAGTTTGGTATGTGCATGACTGATCCTCCGATCCGCCACGCCCTTCCCAACGACAACCCGACGATGACTAACGTAGTATATCACAGGATGCTGCGGCCGATCTAACGGCAGGTTCGAGCCCAGTTTTGGTCATTCGGGTTTGTCCAAGCGCGGATTCAAGGCCGTCGGGCCGCCGCGCATCGCCGGGCCGTCCGCTGGCACGGCGATTTGGCAAATGCAGGTGCAGGTTTTGAGGTTTTGTGGACTTGGCAGGGATAAATTGGCAGATAATCCATCCACTGATCGCCGCACCGCGGCCCGACGATGCGCGGCTTGGTAACCGGCACTTTGTCCGCATAGCAGTCGTCCATGACAGCCCCAATACTGGCATATGGACCAAGGTCCGCTTTGGTGAAGCGGCAATGCGGCATGAGTAACCCTGGTCAAGGTCCGCTACGGGCCGATCACGGCCTGAAGGCTGGCGTTTGCTCCCGGCTTAGCAAACCCCCCTCCCTGCGCAGAGCCGCCATTGAAGCGGAGAGCCGCCGCCGCCAATCTGCCCTCCGTCAAAACCTCCGCCGCGCTATCCACTCATGTCTGGTTCACGAAACCTCCCCCACCGCCGCGCGGTGGCGGCTCGGTGATGGGGGGCGGCCTGACGGGGTTGAGCCTGCGCCCGTCGCAATCATCTTGAGCCGCGACCATGCAATGCGACCCCGGTTTTCCTGCCGGGGGCTTTATAATCAGTCCTTCGCGGCGCGCGGCACGCTTGCCTGAAAATTTCCGTCGATCATCACGGCCTCTTCGGCATCGTCCAGCACGATACGGTCAGAGTGTTCCGGTGACAGAACGGCGGTGAAATCACCTGAGACGACAACGACATCCCCCTCAAGGCTCAGGGCGGTCAGGGTGATGTCGCTATTTGTCGGCGTGGCGATAAGAGGCGCGGCCTCTCCGGGCTGCGGCACTGTGATGGTCAGGTCGCGCGCCTGTGCCTCGGCGCCTCGAACCGAGGTTTCGAAGCTCAGCACGATGTCGGGCGCATCTGCGATGGCCTCTGGCCCTTCGCGGGCGGCTAGCCGGACCTCGACAGAGGTGTCGCCGGTGTCGTGCCACCGGGTGCCTTTCTCGCCTTTGGTCTGGATGATCTGCCAGTCATGGGCCTGATAGGCCATCATTCCGGTGACAGAGCCGCTGGCCTCTTGTGACAGAGCGGGCAGGGCGGTGAAAAACAGGGCCGTGATCGGCGCGGCGAGACGGGTCATGGAACCTCCGGTCTATTGCTGTGCGGGTT
Source organism: Roseovarius sp. (assembly GCA_965656855.1). Classification (GTDB taxonomy): domain Bacteria; phylum Pseudomonadota; class Alphaproteobacteria; order Rhodobacterales; family Rhodobacteraceae; genus Roseovarius. The sequence goes on along the minus strand of CBFHML010000101.1, from coordinate 3,833 downwards.
GAAGGGGCAACGCCGCCACCCCGTGCCGGTTCCCGTGCGGTCGGCTCTGGACCTTCGGCGTGACGCTTTCTAGGGTGCCGCAACGCTGCAAAAGGATCTCCGCGCCATGCCCTTCACGCTTGCCACATGGAACATCAACTCTGTCCGCCTGCGCGAGGATCTCGTGTGCAAGCTGCTCAAGGAAGAGGGGCCGGATATCCTGTGCCTGCAAGAATGCAAAAGCCCGGTCGACAAAATCCCGCGTGAGCAATTCGCAGAGCTGGGCTATGGCCACATGGTTGCGCGTGGGCAAAAGGGCTATAACGGCGTGGCGATCCTGTCGCGTCATCCGATCGAGGATGCCGGAGAACAGGATTTCGCCTCTCTAGGGCATGCCCGGCATGTGGCTGGTCGGCTGGAAAACGGGGTCGTGATCCATAATTTCTACGTGCCCGCGGGTGGCGATGTGCCCGACCGTGACAAGAACGAGAAATTCGGCCAGAAGCTCGATTATCTCACCGAGATGCGCGACTGGTTCCGCGATAGCAAACCGCAAAAGGCGATCCTTGTCGGCGATCTCAACATCGCTCCGCGTGAGGATGATGTCTGGTCGCACAAGCAGCTTTTGAAGGTGGTCAGCCATACACCCATCGAGGTCGATCATATGGGGCAGGTGATGGAGGCAGGCGACTGGGCCGACGTCACCCGCGCCGATATCCCCGAGGGGCAGCTTTACAGTTGGTGGTCGTACAGGGCCAAGGACTGGGACACCGCCGACAAGGGCCGGCGGCTCGATCATGTCTGGGCCAGTGCGGATATCAGCAATGCGGCGCATTCAAGCCGTGTTCTGCGCGCCGCGCGCGGTTGGGAAAAGCCGTCGGACCACGCGCCGGTTTTCGCGACATTCGATCTTTAGCAGGCCGTTTTCCAAACGGAATTTTTTGAAAATTCCGGCCTGCGCGCGGTTGCCGGTGCTGCGCGCGGCCTGCGGCCCTTGCAACGCGGGGCGCGCTGGGCCATGTAATCGGTGATTTAGACATCCAGCCAAGCGGAGACCGCAACATGATCGAACTCGGCGGACAGAGCACCCCCCAAAATGACCTCGTCAAGGACGTGTCCGAGGCCGATTTCATGGCCGAGGTGGTAGAGGCCTCCAAATCCATCCCCGTGATCGTGGATTTCTGGGCGCCTTGGTGTGGCCCTTGCAAGACGCTCGGTCCCGCACTTGAGGCGGCTGTGGCCAAGGCGAACGGCGCCGTGAAGATGGCCAAGGTCAATGTCGACGAAAACCAGATGATCGCAGGCCAGCTGCGGGTGCAGTCGCTGCCCACGGTCTATGCGTTCTGGCAGGGTCAGCCGGTCGATGGGTTTCAGGGGGCGATCGCGCCGTCTGAAATCGACGAGTTCGTGAACCGCGTTATCGCGGCAGCGGGCGGTGCCGCGGGCGGGCAGGACGATGGTCTTGCAGAGGCTGTGGCCGCAGCCCAAGAGATGCTGGACCAAGGTGCCGCCGCCGACGCCGCGCAGACCTTTGCCGCGATCCTGCAAGAGGACGACAAGAACGTCGCCGCCTATGCAGGTCTCGTGACGGCGCATATCGACATGGGCGAGCTTGATCAGGCCGAGGCGATCCTGAACGGCGCCCCCGCCGAGATCGCCACCGCACCCGAGCTTGAGGCCTGTCATGCCAAGCTTGACCTTGCCCGTCAGGCCGAAAATGCAGGCCCGGTGGGTGAATTGCGCGCCAAGGTCGAGGCCGATGGCGACGATCATCAGGCCCGGTTCGATCTTGCACAGGCGCTTTATGCCGCCGGCGAAACACAAGAGGCCGTGGACCAGTTGCTAGAGCTTTTCCGGCGTGACCGGGACTGGAATGAGAGCGCGGCAAAGGCTCAGCTTTTCACCATTTTCGATGCGCTCAAGGCAAATGATCCGGTCGTGTTGAATGGACGGCGAAAATTAAGTTCGATGATATTTGCCTGAACCTCTGCGAGGGCTAGATCATCGTCATGTTCAACCAGGGTGATCTTCCGGAAACCATTCCGATTTTTCCGCTGCCGGGCGCGCTGCTTTTGCCGCGCTCGCGGCTGCCGCTGCATCTGTTCGAGCCTCGCTACCTTGCGATGTTCGAAGATGCGCTCAAGACTTCACATCGCCTGATCGGGATGGTCCAGCCCAATCCGGGCAAGGACCGGAGCGATACAGCGCTGCATATGATCGGGTGTGCCGGCCGGATCTCGCAATTCTCCGAAACAGAGGACGGACGCTACATGATCACGCTCGCGGGCGTGTCGCGCTTTCGGATGTCGTCGGAGGTCGATGGCTTTACGCCTTATCGGCGCGCCAAGGTTTCGTGGGAGGGGTTCGACCGCGATCTGGGGCCCGAGGACGAGGATCACGGGTTTGATCGCGACAACTTCATGAAGCTTCTGGAACGGTATTTCGAGGCGCGCGACCTGCGCACCGATTGGGAATCGCTGATGGATGCGGATGACGAATTGCTGATCAATTCGCTGTCGATGTTGCTGGGATTTGAGCCCGAGGATAAACAAGCCTTGTTGGAGGCCCCGCGCCTGTCGACCCGGCGTGAGACGCTTGTGACCCTGATCGAGTATGATCTGCGGGGCGGTGACGAGAGGGAAATGATGCAATGACCGGGGATGCCGCGCAGGGCTTCGACCGACGCATGCTAGAGGCGCTGATCTGCCCGCAGACGCAAGCCCGGCTTGAATATAATGCCGAAACGCAGGAATTGATCAGCCGCGCCGCCGGTCTGGCCTTTCCGATCCGGTCGGGCATTCCGGTGATGCTGATCGACGAGGCGCGTCAGCTGGACTAGGGCGGTTCGCGCAAAACAAAAGGTGTGGATTTTCGCAAAACGCCGTTGCGCGGGTGAGGTTGGATCCGTTCTCGTGAAACCTGTTGTAACGCGGCGTTTCAGCCGCGTGCGGTTTTTGCGGTGATCACGTCGCGCCCGAGGATCAGCGTGTAGGATTCAAGCGCGTGCAGGGCGGCATCCACGGCGGCTGCATCCTGCCCCTCCAGCCCCTTGAAAAGCGTATTGTGCAACCTGACGATCTCTGCCCGCGAGCGGGCTGTGAAGGTGATCATGTTCATCAGCGGCTGCATCGCCTCGACCGCGCCGGCCAATTGATAGCTCAGCACCGGATTGCCCGCGGCATCGACCAGTGCGCGGTGCAGGGCCACGTCCGAGCTGCAGAAATCCTCGTCCGACAGGCTGGCCTGTGATTGCCGCTCTATTTCATCGCGCATCATTGCCAGATGCGTGTTGGTGCGGCGCTGTGCAGCCAAGGGGGCGCAGGCACGCTCCAGCGCGAAGCGCGCTTCGCAGGCCGTCTCGAACCGCACGTCATTCATCGACAACAGCAGTGTCGAGGTGGTGATATGCTGGCCATACGCCTCTTGATAAGACAGCCGGTTGACGAAGGCCCCGCCATAGGCTCCGCGCTGTGTGCGGATAAGAGATTGTGCCGCCAGCCGTTTCAACGCCTCGCGCACGGTGGGGCGGGAGACGTCGAAATTGTCGGCAAGCTCCGCCTCGGAGGGCAGGCGTTCGTCCACCAACATGCGCCCCTCGACGATGGCGTCACGGATGGCTTTCGCGATTTGGGCGGAAAGGTCGGGTTTGGTGTCCGGTTTAATTTTCATTTGTCTTACATTTAAATGTCTGACATTTTTTACGCAAGAGTCGAATGGACCGGGAACCCCATGATCACAGAGTCTTTCAGGAAACGGACGGGTTGGCATTGGCTGGCGCTGTTCGGCTTGATCGTTCTCGCGTGGAGTTGTCTCTATGCCATGTCGCTGCCTGCTGATCTGCGCGCGGCTGGACG